>NZ_JBBGZG010000013.1:0-168756 GCF_037479315.1 Comamonas sp. MYb69 | reverse complement strand
ATGTCATTGTGTTTACGGACAAGCAGGCTGTCGCCTGCAGTGAATTGGCCGTTTACACAAAATTCTGCACACCCTCCTAAGATTCGGTAGAAATCGGTAACTTGGGCTTCTAAGCTTTGTACGTGGCCTTTCTCCTCGGAACTTAAGAAAAAGGTCATGTGAGTCCTGAGATGAAGGAACTTAGCTGCTCAAGACTGCTAAGGTGCGACACTCGCCTACACAACATTGGAATTAGCATGTCCGGCGCTTACATGATTTCCACACACTTGAATGTACCTTACGGCCCGATTGTGTCTACTCGGGATGTTGTTGTGTCGCTGCGAAATGGTCACTTTTCAGCAAGTACCAAAGAAGCAAACGACATACTTTCCGCTTTGTTCGTTGAGGTCTCCTGTGATCTCATCTTGCGCTGTGCTGGGGAAGTGGGCGCCTCTATATATTTAGTTGATCAGCTCTATCGAGAGTCTGTTCGACTAATTGGGCATCGCAACCCTGAGTGGGAAAAGCGCTATGCGCGGCTTTTGGCGGATGACAAGTTGCCAGTGAACTTGGTGCTAACTCAAGCAGGTTCCGATCAGTCTGGTTGAATGCTAGATTCCTAGACAATTTGCTTGGCTCATGAAGCTTTGCTCAAAAATCTACAGGCCTAGGAAAGATCTCGAGCCAGCGCCAGGTGATAGGTTCCATTGGGGCTCCCCTCAGGTTCTCGAGAGAAGGCTTCGATTTTGCAACCCTATTTCTTGAGGGATAACATCAATTCCTTTGGATTTGTGAACTTTATTTCATGATTGCCATCTCTATTCCGTTGCTCCAGCAGCGCTGCGAAGCCGTCATCGTCGACCTCGACGGCACCATGGTCGACACCATGGGGGACTTTGCCGAGGCGCTCAACCGCATGCTGGCCGATCTGCAGCTGCCGGCGATTGATGTGCGGACCATCGAGCCCATGGTAGGCAAGGGCTCGGAGCACTTGCTGCGGGCGGTGCTGACCCATGTGCTGGCCCAGGTGCACCAACCGATCGGCCAGCCGGTGCCGGCCACCGAGATCGACAACCGCTATGCCCAGGCCTGGGAGCGCTACCAGCACCACTACCTGGCCATCAATGGCCGCTTCTCCCGCGTGTATGACGGGGTGGAGAAGGGGCTGGCGCAATGGCGCGCCAAGGGGTTGAAGATGGCCTGCCTGACCAACAAGCCACTGTCCTTTGCCGAGCCGCTGCTGCGCGCCAAGGGGCTGCGCGACTATTTTGACCATGTGTTTGGCGGCGATTCCTTTGAGCGCAAGAAGCCCGATCCGCTGCCGCTGCTCAAGACCTGCGAGGCGCTGGGCAGCAAGCCGGCCCAGACCTTGATGGTGGGCGACAGCAGCAACGATGCCGAGGCGGCGCACAACGCGGGCTGCCCGGTGGTGCTGGTGAGCTACGGCTACAACCATGGCCAGCCGATCCGCCAGGTGGCGGCGACCGGCTATGTCGATGCGCTCAGTGAGCTGCAGGCCTGAGGTGCCTCGCCACCCAGACCGGTATTGAGAAGAGCAAGACGTGGACGGACTGCATTTGACCGCTGACCTGTACGACTGCCAGTGCCCTGCGGCCTGGCTGGTCGATGCGCAGGCGCTCGCTGCGCTGTGCAACCAGGCGGTGGCCGAGGCGGGGCTGACGCGCATGCATGACAGCTGGGTGCCGTTTCCCAGCCACAACGGCCAGCCCGGCGGCGTCACTGGCGTGGTGCTGCTGGCCGAGTCGCATGTGGCGATCCACACTTGGCCGGAGCTGGGCCATGTCACGCTCGATGTCTATGTTTGCAATTTCTCGGGCGACAACTCGGCCAAGGCGCAGCAGGTCGTCGATCGCTTGGTGGGCGCCTTGCAGCCTATGCGCTGCCAGCACCAGCGGCTGCAGCGGGGCAGTCTGCAGGCCAGCGGGGGGGCAACTGCCGGCTTGCCGCGCTGAAATCCCCCGTTTTCTGGTTAATCCCCGGTTTTCTGGTTTTTACACCGTCGTTTGCAGATTCGTTTGCTACACTAGGCGCCATGTTCATCCATCACGCAGTCATTACAGGTCGTTCCGACCGGGGAGCTTGGCCCTGGCGCAAGCCTGTATCTATGACTGTTTGACTGCCGCTGGGTAACACGCCCCAGCGTGCGCCCGAGGGCTGGTTGCAAGACCAGTCCACCAAAGATGAACTGCAGCGCACGATACGCACACATCCAGCGTGCGCTGCTCAAGCTGGGGATGGTTCTTCGTGATCACCGAACTCGAATTCAAAAGTCTGGCCAACCAAGGCTACAACCGCATTCCTCTCGTCGCAGAAGCGTTTGCGGATCTGGAAACCCCTCTGTCCCTGTACCTCAAGCTATGCCACACGCATGACGATGGCAAGCACAGCTTTTTGCTCGAATCCGTCGTCGGCGGCGAGCGTTTTGGCCGTTACAGTTTTATTGGTCTGCCCGCCCGCAGCCTGCTGCGCGCCAGCGGCTTTGGCGCCGAGGCCCGCACCGAGGTCGTCACCGATGGCCAGGTGGTCGAGACCCATGCGGGCAATCCGCTGGATTTCATTGCCGATTACCAAAAGCGCTTCAAGGTCGCGCTGTCGCCCGGCCTGCCGCGCTTTTGCGGCGGTCTGGCCGGCTATTTTGGCTATGACGCGGTGCGCTACATCGAGAAAAAGCTCGAGAACAGCTGCCCGCCCGACAGCCTGGGCACGCCCGACATCCTGCTGCTGCAGTGCGAAGAAGTCGCCGTCATCGACAACCTCTCGGGCAAGCTCTACCTGATCGTCTACGCCAACCCGGCCGAGGCCGAGGCCTATTCAAAGGCCAAGAAGCGCGTGCGCCAGCTCAAGGAGCAGCTGCGCTACTCGGTCAGCGTGCCGCAGATCAAGGCCGGTGACAGCTACCCTTCCGAGCGTAGCTTTGCGAAAGCCGATTACCTCCAGGCCGTGCTCGACGCCAAGGAGATGATTGCCGCGGGCGACTTCATGCAGGTGCAGGTGGGCCAGCGCATCCAGAAGCGCTACACGGAGAACCCGCTGTCGCTGTACCGCGCGCTGCGCTCGCTCAACCCCAGCCCCTATATGTACTACTACCACTTTGGCGATTTCCAGGTGGTGGGGGCCAGCCCCGAGATTCTGGTGCGCCAGGAGCAGGTCGAAGAAGGGCAGAAGATCACCATCCGCCCGCTGGCCGGCACCCGGCCGCGCGCGGCCACGCCAGAGAAAGACAAGGCCACCGAGCAGGAGCTGGTGAACGACCCCAAGGAGCGCGCCGAGCATGTGATGCTGATCGACCTGGCGCGCAACGACATCGGCCGCATTGCCAAGACTGGCTCGGTCAAGGTGACCGAGGCCTTTGCGGTCGAACGCTACAGCCATGTGATGCACATCGTCAGCAATGTCGAAGGCATCCTCCAGGACGGCATGACCAGCATGGATGTGCTCAAGGCCACCTTCCCGGCCGGCACCCTGTCGGGCGCACCCAAGGTGCATGCGATGGAGGTGATCGACCAGCTTGAACCGGTCAAGCGCGGCATTTACGGCGGCGCCTGCGGTTACCTGAGCTTTGCCGGCGACATGGACCTGGCCATTGCGATCCGCACCGGCGTCATCAAGGACGGCATGCTCTATGTGCAGGCTGCGGCCGGCGTGGTCGCAGACTCGGTGCCCGAGCTGGAGTGGAAAGAGACTGAACACAAGGCGCGCGCACTGTTGCGTGCCGCTGAACTCGTTGAGGAAGGACTGGAATGACCCGCGCTATCGACAAAGTAGAAGACTGCAACACCATGGCCGATGTGCGCCGCAATGTGAATGCGCTCGACGACATCCTGGTGCCTTTGCTGGTGGAGCGCGGCGGCTACATGACCCAGGCCGCCAAGGTCAAGAACAACCCCGAACTGGTGCGCGACGAAGAGCGCATCGAAACCATCGTTGCCCGCGTGCGTGAGCGCGCTGCGCTCGAAGGCGGCCAGCCCGATGTGATCGAGGCCATCTACCGCGCGATGATGGAGGCCTATATCGCCTACGAGCACCGCGAACTGGCCCGCCTGCAGGCGGGCGGCACACCCCGGGAGTGACGATGAAAAAACTGTTGATGGTCGATAACTACGACAGCTTCACCTACAACATCGTGCAGTACTTCGGTGAGCTGGGGGTAGAGGTCGTGGTGGTGCGCAATGACGAGACCTCGCTCGAGGCCATCGCTGCCCACCAGCCCGATTGGCTGGTCATCTCGCCCGGACCCTGCTCGCCGGCCGAAGCCGGTATCTCCATCGAGGCGATCCAGCACTTTGCTGGCAAGCTGCCGATTTTGGGCGTGTGCCTGGGCCACCAGGCCATTGGCGCGGCCTTTGGTGGCAAGGTGGTGCGGGCCGTGCAGCAAATGCATGGCAAGACCAGCGTGATCACGACCACGCAAGCCGGTGTGTTTGCCGATCTGCCCGCGCAGTTCACGGTCAACCGCTACCACTCGCTGGTGATCGAGCGCAGCAGCTGCCCCGATTGCCTGGAGGTGACTGCCACCAGTGAAGATAGCGAAATCCAGGGCGTGCGCCACAAGAGCCTGCCGATCCAGGGCGTGCAGTTCCACCCCGAGAGCATCCTCACCGAGCATGGCCATGCGATGCTGAAGAACTTTCTGGAGCAGCGCTGATGATCGAGCTGCACCAGTTGCTGATGTTCATGGCTGCTGGCTGGCTGCTCAACCTCACCCCAGGGCCGGACGTGTTCTACATGCTCAGCCATGCGGCGCGCCAGGGCTGGCGTGCCGGCCTGGTGGCCAGCGCCGGCATCACCGCCGGCTGCATGGTGCATGTGACGGCCGCTGCGCTGGGCGTCGGTGCCTTGCTGGCGGCCTCCGCCACGGCTTTTGGCGTGCTCAAGTGGCTGGGCGCGGCCTATCTGCTGTGGATGGGTGTGCAGATGCTGCGCAGCAAAAACAATAGCAAGCTGGTGGCACCTGCCGGTACGGAGCCGGTCTTGTCCGAGCCCGATACCAGCCTGGCGCGCATCTTCTGGGGCGGCTTCTGGACCAATGTGCTCAACCCCAAGGTCGCGATCTTCTTTCTGGCCTTTATTCCGCAGTTCATCGCCGCTGACTATGCCCACAAGAGCCTGGCCTTTGCTGCGCTGGGCCTGCTCTTCAACCTCAACGCCATACCCGTCAATGTGCTTTGGGTGGGGATGGGTGCTGGCATGGCGCGGCGCGCGGGCTGGCTGCGCCAGCGGCTGCACTGGCTCGACCGCGCGGCCGGCGCCATGTTCATTGGCTTTGGCCTCAAGCTGGCGCTGAGCGACAAGCCCGGTGCCTGACCTTCCCCCAGATACAGCGAGAACCTCCATGTCGATTACTCCCCAAGAAGCGCTGCAGCGCACCATCGAGCACCGCGAAATCTTCCACGACGAGATGCTGCACCTGATGCGCATCATCATGCAGGGCGAACTCTCCCCGGTGATGACCGCCGCCATCCTGACGGGCCTGCGCGTCAAGAAGGAAACCATTGGCGAGATCAGCGCCGCCGCCCAGGTGATGCGCGAGTTCTCCAACAAGGTCCATGTCGCTGATCGCCAGCACCTGGTCGACATCGTTGGCACCGGTGGCGATGGCGCCAATACCTTCAACATCTCGACCTGCTCGGTGTTTGTCATTGCCGCGGCTGGCGGCAAGGTCAGCAAGCATGGCGGGCGCAGCGTCTCCAGCAAATCGGGCAGTGCCGATGCAATGGAAGCGCTGGGCGTGAATATCCAGCTGAGCCCCGAGCAGATCGCCCAGAGCATTGCCGAGGTGGGCATCGGCTTCATGTTTGCGCCCAACCACCACCCGGCGATGAAGAACGTGGCCCCCGTGCGCAAGGAGCTGGGCGTGCGCACCATCTTCAATATCCTGGGCCCCTTGACCAACCCGGCCGGCGCACCCAATATCCTGATGGGCGTCTTCCACGAGGACCTCGTCGGTATCCAGGTGCGTGCGCTGCAGCGCCTGGGCGCCGAGCATGCGCTGGTGGTCTATGGCCGCGACGGCCTCGACGAAATCAGCCTGGGTGCCAGCACGCTGGTGGGCGAGCTCAAGGACGGCGTGGTGCGCGAATACGCGATCCATCCGGAAGACTTTGGTATCCAGATGGTGGGCACCCGCGCCTTCCGCGTGGACAATGCCGAGCAGTCCAAGGCCATGTTGATGGGTATTTTGCAAGGCGAGCTGGGCCCCGCCCGCGATATCGTCTGCCTCAACGCCGGCGCGGCACTCTATGCGGCCAATGTGGCCAGTTCGATCGAAGATGGCCTGCAGCGCGCCCGCGCCGCCATTGACAGCGGTGCGGCGCTGCAAAAACTGCAGGACCTGGTGGCGCTGACGCGCCAACTGGCCGCCTGAGCGGGCCGCCCTACACAAGGAAAACTATGTCCGATATTCTCAAAACCATCTGCGACGCCAAGCTTATCGAAGTGGCCGACGCCAAGAAGCGCATCCCCTTCGAGGCCATGCGCCGCGACGCCGAAAGCCGTGTGCTGACCCGTGACTTTGTCGGCGCGCTGCGCGCCAAGATCGCGCAAGGCCAGGCCGCCGTGATCGCCGAGGTGAAAAAGGCCAGCCCCAGCAAGGGCGTGATCCGTGCCGACTTTGACCCGGCCGACATTGCCCAGAGCTATATGGTGGGCGATGGCAAGACCAGCGCCGCCTGCCTGTCGGTGCTGACGGACCGCCAGTTCTTCCAGGGCGAGCCTGATTTTCTGAAGCAGGCCCGGGCCAGCACCTTGCTGCCGGTGCTGCGCAAGGATTTCATGGTCGATCCCTACCAGATCTATGAATCGCGGGCGATGGGCGCCGACTGCGTGCTGCTGATCGCCGCCTGCCTGGACGACGCCCAGATGGCCGAGATGGAGCAGATCGCACGCAGCCTGGACATGGCCGTGCTGGTTGAAGTGCATGACGGCGCCGAGCTGGCGCGTGCGCTCAAGCTCAAGACGCCGCTGATCGGTATCAACAACCGCAACCTGCGCAGCTTTGAAGTCAGCATCCAGACCACCCTGGATCTGCAAAAGCAGGTGCCTGCCGACCGCCTGCTGGTGACCGAGTCGGGCATTGCCAGCCCGGACGATGTCAAGACGCTGCGCGAGGCCGGCATCCACGCCTTCCTGGTGGGCGAGGCCTTTATGCGCGCCGATGAGCCGGGCGACGCACTGGCCAAGCTGTTCGCCTAAAGCAGCAAAGCAACCGGTAGCGGTGCAAGGCCGCTACTGCGCAGCGCGCGCCTTGGCCAGCTGGTCCTCAAACCAGCGCTGGCTGTGCGTTTCAGGCTGGCCGGGGCAACGCACCAGATAGGGCTTGCCCGACATGCTGCTTTGGCTGGCCGCACGCGCAATAAAGTCCTCGGCCGTGGGCGCCAATGCTCTTTTTTGCAGGTAGCTGTACTTGCGCTGCAAATGCGCGCTGGCCTCGCTGGCGCTGTACCACTGGCCATTGCGGGCAAATTCACAGCCCGACTGCTGCAAAGCCTTGAACAGCGCATGAATCTCGCGCTCGGTGGTGCTGGTGTCGCTGCTGCCGGTCTGCGCGCTCGCTGCCAGGCTGAGCAGCAAACAGGCGGTGGCCAGGGCCAGGCTCCATGGGTTTTGTCGGTAGGGCATAGCTTGTCATGGGATGGGGTGGATCTGGCAGCGCTTGCGCTGTGCTAGTATCAATTGCGAATAATTCCCATTTCTAAAATTTAAGAAGTGGGCATTTTGTCAGCCTCTCTCCCTTGATCTCAGGTTTGCGGCCCCCTGCCAAGCAGGGGAGGCGCCAGCCTGTTTGCCATTGTTTCCTATGAGTATCCATGATCGCATTGCACGCCGGACACCTTCTCCATTTTTACAACCGCTGCCGTCTTGTCTGCGGGGGCTCGCTGCCAGTGCAGCGCTGGTGCTGACCATGCTGAGTGGCTGCGCCAGTACGCCTGATCGGGTACCACCTGTCCAGTCCCTGGGTGTGGGGCAAACGGTGCAAGGCCAGTTGACCCCCGGCGCGCAGCAGCGCTGGCAACTCGATGCCCAGCAAGTGCCCGCGGGCAGCGTAGTGCGCGGCGAAGTCGATGGCAGCGGTGTGCAGCTGGATGTACAAGATGCCGCAGGCCGCCATGTGCGCCGCCTGCTGCGCAGCGATGGGGTGGGGGAAGGCTTTAGCTGGCAGGCCCAGGCGGGCCAGCAATTGGTGCTGCACTGGAATGCCCAGCCGGCCATCGCCTACAGCCGAAGTGGCACAGAGGCAGCCCCGCTCCCGGCACAGGCCAGGCCCGGCCATTACCGCATCGAGATTCAACGGGCCTGGGCGCCTCGCGCCGACCAGACGGTGGCCTTGCCCAACAAGCCGGTGCAAAGCCCGCGCCTGCAAGCCCTGGTAAGACAGCTGGCAGGCGGTGGCGATACCGCCGCCTTCTGGCACGAGATGGCCGACAGCGGCACCCCCCTGGTGGAGCCCTGGAGCGACAAGGAACGGCTCGTCACCTTTTTATGGCGGGGCGCGCAGCACAGCGTGCGCCTGTTTGGCAGCCCCTCGGGCAACCATGAATCGCTGCAGCGCCTGGGCAACTCGGATGTCTGGTGGAGCAGCTTTGTGATGCCCAGCGATGCGCGCCTGAGCTATGGCATGGCGCCCGATGTGCCCAATATCGAAGGCACGGCCATTGAGCAGCGCCGCAGCATTCTGGCGACCTTGCAGCGCGACCCCTTGAACCCGCGCAGCTGGGCCGCGTCGGACGATGGCGCTGCAGCGGTGGACCCATACCAGGGCCGCTCGGTACTGCAGCTGCCCGATGCGCCGGCGCAGCCCTGGTCGCAGCCGGCCAACGGGCCGTTGCCGGGCGATCTGCAGCGCCACTGGCTGCATTCGGCGGCCCTGGGTCATGGCCGTGATGTCTGGATCTACCGCCCGGCTAGCTGGGCCCAGGCCGCCCCGGAGCAGCGCGCCTTGCTGGTGCTGTTCGATGCCCATGCCTATCTGCGCCAGGTGCCCACGCCGCAGATCACCGAGCGGCTGCAGGCGCAGGGCTTGATCCCGGCCACGGCCGTGGTGCTGGTGGCCAATGCCAGCAGCGAGCTGCGCAATACCGAGCTGCCGCCCAACCCGGCGTTTGCCGATTTCATGGGCCTGCAGCTGATGCCCTGGCTGGCCACGCAAGGGCTGGATGTGCCCGCTGCGCGCACGGTGATTGCCGGCTCCAGCTATGGCGGGCTGGCATCGAGCTATATGGCGCTGCGCCATCCGGAGCGCTTTGGCAATGTGCTGAGCCTGTCGGGCTCCTACTGGTGGGCGCCGGAGGCTGAAGCGCCCAATGCGATGGCGCGCTGGTGGGCGGAAGCGCCCCGCAAGGACATCCGTTTTTACCTGGATGCGGGCCTCTACGAAAGCGCACGCGGCGGGCAGGCTGGCATTCTGGAGACCAGCCGCGAGCTGGGCGATGTGCTGCGCGCCCAGGGCTACCGCGTGACCCAGCGGGAGCACAGCACCGGCCACGACTATGTGCACTGGCAGGGCTCCATCGCCTGCGGCCTGGTGGCGCTGCTCAACCCCGCAGCACTGCCTAGGCAACAAGCCGTCTGCCAAGGGCGATAGTGCAGAGGCGCCCGCGCAGCGTGCACAATGCGGGCATGCAACTGACATCTGAAGCGCTCCATGACCACCAGGTGGCTGCCGGCTGGCAAGCCACGGTGGACCAATTCTTTGCAAGCTCCAAGGGCCAGCAGCTGTCGCAGTACCTGCAGCAGCGCCTGGACGAAGGCGCGGTGGTCTTCCCGCCCGAGCCGCTGCGCGCTCTGCGCCTGACCCCGCCCGAGAGCGTGCGCGTGGTCATCCTGGGGCAGGACCCCTACCACGGGCGCGGCCAGGCCGAGGGCCTGGCTTTTTCCGTGGCCTCCGGTGTGCGCCTGCCGCCATCGCTGCAGAACATCTTCAAGGAGATGCAGCGCGACCTGGGCGTGCCTTTTCCGCCTTTCCCCGATCCAGGCGGTAGCCTGGTCAAATGGGCCACCCATGGCGTGCTGCTGCTCAACACCTGTTTGACGGTGGAAGAAGGCCAGGCCGCCAGCCACAGTGGCAAGGGCTGGGAGCTGCTCACCGATGCGCTGATCCGCCAGGTGGCCGAGGGCGACAAGCCGGTGGTCTTCATGCTCTGGGGCAGCCATGCGCAAAGCAAGCGCGTGCTGATCCCGCAGGACCGGGGCCACCTGGTGCTGACCAGCAACCACCCCTCGCCGCTGTCGGCGCTGCGCCCACCGGTGCCCTTTATCGGCAATGGGCACTTCAGCCAGGCGCAGGCGTTTCGCAAGCAGCTGGGTCTGTAAGAACCTGTTTTAGCGCGGGCCCGGCAGCGCCTGCAGCTCCTGCACCAGCAGCCCCAAAAAGGCCTGGGCGGCGGCGGGCAGCTGGCGGCCCGCCAGGGTTTGCACCTCGATATCGCGCAGGTCCAGGCCGGCATCGGTCAAGGGGCGGGCCACCAGGCTGCCCGCTGCCAGCATATGGCGAACCCCCACTTCGCTGGAGACGGTCACGCCCCCGCCATGCAGCGCAAAATTGAGCAAGGTCTTGGCATGGTTGGTCGTCAGCACCGGGTCCAGCTGCAGGCCCTGGCGGCTGCAGGCCAGGTCGATCATCTGGCGGATCGCTGTCTCGGCCGGCGGCAAGGCGAGCGGATGCCGGGCCAGCTCGGCCAGGGTGAGCGATGCCTGGCTTGCCAGCACATGGCCGGGCGGCAACACCGCCAGCACCGGCGCGCTTTGGCGGTGCACCACGGCAATGTTCTTGAGCGGCGAGATGCTGAATCGCAGGCCAATATCGGCCTCGCCGGCCAGCAGCTTGGCCGAGACCTGCAATGTCGGCACCATGCTCACCTCAAACCTGAGGCCCGGGTGGCGGCGCGCAAAAGCCACGCAGGCCTGGGGCAGCAGCTCATTGGCAAAGGCATCCGAGGTGGCGATGCGCACCAGACCGGCGCGCAGGCTGTCGAGCGCATGGATGGCATCGATGGCCTGCTCGGCATCGAGGCTGATGCGGCGCGCTAGCTCGGCCAGGATCTGCCCGGCGGCGGTGGGCTGCATGCCGCGCGCATGGCGCTCGAACAGCGCCGTGCCCAGCTGGGCCTCCAGCCCGCTGATCTGGCGGCTGACGGCCGAGCTGGCCACATGCAGGCGCAAGGATGCGGCGCTGACCGAGCCGCACTGCACCACCTCGTGGAAGTAGCGCAGCGCGGTGTCCTGTAGATGGGTAGGCGGGCGGTGGGGCATGGTGGTATTGCGCAAATGAATGGTCTAAGCATAAACCCATTGCCGTATCGGCAAACCTACCTTGCCAAATCGGTGGTGGTGTCGGTTGTCACAGGCTTTTAATATGCAAGGCTTCACGCAGGCGCCTTTGCCCCAGCGCGCATGGCACACCCGCCATGGGCGCAAAGAACCGGTTGTTCTGGCCCGCGCCACAAGCGCAGAGTGCTTCGCAGATGTTTTGCAACACGCTTACCACCATGCCAACTACCTCTTCTCTTTTCTCTCGCATGCCTGGCCGCCGGCCACTGCTCGCCGGCCTGGTGGCTGGCACGGCGCTGGCTGTGCTGTCCCCGTTTGCCGCTGCGCAGGGCGGCACATGGCCTGAGCGCGCTATCCGCGTCATCGTGCCCTTTCCGCCCAGCGGCGCGACCGATCTGGTGGCCCGCGTGGTGGCGCAAAAGGTGTCACAGGAGCTGGGCCAGTCGCTGGTGATCGACAACCGCCCGGGGGCGGGCGGCACCATCGGCACGGCCGAGGCTGCCAAGGCCAGCGCTGATGGCTACACCTTGCTGTTCACCACCAGCAGCACCCATGCGATCTCGCCGCACCTGATGCCCAAGCTGGCCTACCGCGCGGACAAGGACTTCACGCCGATCGCCCATGTGGCCGATGCGGCCAGCGTGCTGCTGGTCACCAACTCGCTGCCGGTCAAGACCGTGCAGGAGCTAATCAGCTATGCCAAGGCCAACCCCGGCAAGCTGAACTACGCCACCAGCGGCAATGGAACCATCGTGCACCTGAACACCGCTGCCTTTGCGGCCCAGGCGGGCATCACCCTGACCCATGTGCCCTACAAGGGCACGGCCCAGTCGATCAGCGATCTGGCCACCGGCCAGGTGCATCTGCTGTTTGACTCCATCCCCACCGGCATGCCCCATGTGGCCAGCGGCCGCCTGCGTGCGCTAGCCGTCACCAGCGCCGAGCGCACCCAGCTTGCGCCCCAGCTGCCCACGGTGGCTGAATCTGGTCTGCCCGGCTATTCGTCGGTGACCTGGTTTGGCGTCTATGCGCCGGCGGGCCTCAAGCCCGAGCTGACCGCCAAGATCAATGCCGCCTTCAACAAGGCCATGCAAAATCCCGATGTGGTGGCCAGCCTGGCCAAGCTGGGCGCCGATGTGGCCAAGCCTGGTACGCCTGCGCAGTTTGCGGACTTGGTGAAGGCCGACAGCGCGCGCTGGGCCAAGGTGATCCAGGACAACCACATCACGCTCGAATAAGCCTTGCCACCACCAGACCGGGGCGGTCGTTGCCGCCCCGGCTGCCCTCCCGATTGCATTCAGAAAGACAAGACATGACCACCGTGAAAGACTGGGCCCAGCCCTATGCCTCGCAGCGCTCGCCCATCCTGGGCCGCAATGTGGTGAGCACCTCGCAACCACTGGCCGCGCAAGCGGGCCTGCGCATGCTGCAAGCAGGCGGCAATGCGGTGGATGCGGCGCTGGCCGCGGCGATGACCTTGACGGTGGTGGAGCCCACGGGCTGCGGCATTGGCAGCGATGCCTTCGCGATTGTCTGGGACGGCCAGGAGCTGCATGGCCTGAACGCCTCGGGCCGCGCGCCAGCGGGCTGGACGCCGGAGTACTTCGACAAGCTCGGCGGTATCCCGGAAAAAGGCTGGAATGCGGTCACCGTGCCTGGCGTGGTCTCCGGCTGGGTGGAGCTGTCCAAGCGCTTTGGCAAGCTGCCTTTTGCGCAGGTGGCGCAACCGGCGATCAACTATGCGCGCCACGGCTTTGCGGTATCGCCCACGATTGCCAAGCTCTGGGCACTGGGCCTGGCCAAGCTGGGCGACCAGCCCGGTTTCAAGGAATGCTTTGCGCCGGGCGGCCAGGCACCGCAGGCGGGCAGCTGGTTCCTAAGCGAGGCCCATGCCCGCACCCTGGAAGAGATTGCCGAGACCCTGGGTGAATCCTTTTACCGGGGCGCGCTGGCGCAAAAAATGGCGGCGCACAGCCAGGCCAACGGCGGCGTGATGACGGCCGAGGACCTGGCCGCCCACCGCTGCGACTGGGTGGGCACGGTGGCCCAGCCCTTTGGCGACTCGGTGGTGCATGAGATTCCGCCCAATGGCCAGGGCATTGCCGCGCTGATCGCGCTGGGCCTGCTCGATGCCATCGGCATGGGCGACCAGCCGCTGGACAGTGCCGAGACCGTGCACCTGCAGATCGAGGCGATGAAGCTGGCGTTGGCCGACCTGGCCCAGTACAACGCCGATATCGACCATATGCGTGTCCACCCCCAGCAAGACCTGCTGAACTCCGCCTACCTGGCCGAGCGCGCCCAGCTGATCGACCGCAGCAAGGCCAGCGTCGCCCGCTATGGCGCGCCCAAGCCGGGCGGCACGGTCTATCTGACGGCCTGCGACGAGAGCGGCATGATGGTGTCCTTCATCCAGTCCAACTACATGGGTTTTGGCTCGGGCGTGGTCGTGCCGGGCACCGGCATCAGCCTGCAAAACCGGGGGGCGGGATTTACCACCGAGGCGGGCCACGCCAACCAGGTGGCGCCGGGCAAGCGTCCTTCGCACACCATCATCCCCGCCTTTGCGATGCATGCCGATGGCACCCCGCAGATGGCCTTTGGCGTGATGGGCGGCCCCATGCAAAGCCAGGGCCATGTGCAGATGGCCGTGCGCGTGCTGCGCTATGGCCAGAACCCGCAAGCCGCTGCAGATGCACCGCGCTGGCGCGTAACCGGTGGCAACCAGGTCTCCGTCGAGCTGGGCTTTGACCCGCAGGTGATTGCCGCATTGCGCGCGCTGGGCCATGAAGTGACCATCGAAGAAGGCCATGGCGTGTTCGCCTTTGGCGGTGCGCAGCTGATCCTGCGCGAAGGCGGGCACTATGTGGCCGGCTCCGATCCGCGCAAGGATGGCCAGGCGGTTGCCTACTGACGCGCAGACAGAGCCCTAAACACACCCAGGGCGCCACCGGACTGGTTTCGGTGGCGCTTTTTTTGCGTCGGTATGCGCCCGCCGGGATCAGCGTGATTCGCGCACCGACAGCCAGGCGCTGAGCGCGCCGCCCAGTGCAATCGCGACCATGCCCAGCACCGCCCAGTGGTCGGGGATATGGCCATACAGCAGCCAGCCCGAGAACACGGCAAAGGGGATCTGGCTGTAGAGAAAGGGCGATATCGTGGCCGGCTTGGCATGCTCATAGGCCTTGAGCAGCATCAGGTGGCCAATGGTGCTGCCCACGCCCATGGCGAGCGCCGCCAGCCACAGCGCGGTGGTGCTGGGCATTTGCCAGAACCAGGGCAGGCTGGCGCTGGTCAGCACCAGCGCCAGCAAGCTGGTGTAGATCTGGGTGGTCACCGGCCGCTCCCGGCCGGCCATCTGGCTGCTGACGATCTGGTAGGCGGTGTTGGCTGCCAGCTGCAGCGCCGGCCAGATGAGCGCGCCGCCGCTGAAATTGGCACTGCCCGGGCGGATGATGACCACGGTGCCCAGAAATCCCATGGCCACCAGCACCCAGCGCAGCGGGCTGACGGGCTGCTTGAGCCACAGCGCCGCCACCAGGGTCATCGCCAGCGGCGTCATTGCGACGACGGCCGTGAACTCGGCCAGCGGCAGGTAGCGCAGGCTCATCATTGCGCAGGCATTGCTGCCGCAAAACAGCGCGGCGCGCACCACCTGGAAGCGCGGATGGCTGGTGTGGAACGCCGCACTGCCGTATTGGTAGACGCCCCAGCCGACGGTGAACACCGATTGCAATACATAGCGCAGCCACAGCGCCATCAAGAGCGGCAACAGCGCCCCCGCGTATTTGGAGCCGGTATCGAGCAGGCAGAAACAGGCGCAGGCAAACACCGTCAGCACAATGCCGGTGAGGGCCGAGCCTTCACCAGGGCGGCGCGGGGGCGGGGTGCGGGTCGTCTCGGGCAGGCGGGCGGCGCTGTCCGCGGCAAGGGCAGGGGGGCTTATCAGGCCTTTGCCGGGTGGGGCAGAGGCAGTGGCAGGGGCTGTCGGGGGAGTCACGCGGGCAGGGGCACCATGCGGCGGCCGGTCTCCTGCGGAGTCGAAGGGCTGGCTTGGTGTGGCTCCATTGTAGAAAGCGGATGTCCGCTGGGGGCCCCGGCGTGGCGCTGTGGCTGCAGTTTTTGCGCCCCACTGTCCGATCAGGGACAGTCCGGCGGCTGCTGGATCCTTCTGCGGGTTTGTACCCGCCTTGAACCGAGGGGAACAAAACAGCGTGTTACCATTCAAATGAGAACGATTCGCAAATGTGTCAGTTGTGTAAAGCCTCCGGGCGCAGCAGCTTGGCAGGCATCAGGCGATATCTCCATTCCATCAACCGCTGGGGCTCAGCGTGCGGGCGCAAGAAAAACAGTAGCGATACGGTCTTGGGTCGGGTGCATGCAGGGGCTGCCGGCTTTCCGACCAAAGGATGTTCCATGTCGCGCTCCGCTCGCTCCACCGTCAACCGCCGCCAGTCGCTGCTGCAACTGGGTGCCTTGGTGACCCTGCCCTGGGCGGCAGGCGCCGCCCGGGCGCAGCAGACCCTGACGGTGCAGCAAGCGGGCGGCACGGTGCAGATTCCGGTCAAGCCCAAGACCATCCTGGTGTTTGACCTGGCCGCGCTCGACTGCCTGCGCGCACTGGGCGCCGAGGTCAAGGGCGTGCCCGAGGTCGTGAAGTTCCCGCCGGTGCTGGAGCAGTACGCCAGCAAGGACTACACCCGCATCGGCAGCCTGTTCGAGCCCAACTACGAGGTGGTCAAGGGACTCAAACCCGATGTGATCGTCGCCGGTGGCCGCTCGGCCGCCAAGGTGGCCGAGCTGGCCAAGATTGCGCCGACCTTGGACCTGACGGTGGACAACACCCAGCCGGTGGCCAGCGCTTTCAAGCATTTGAAGATTCTGGGCGAGATGGTCGGCAACGAGGCCCAGGCCCAGACCTTGATGGCCGCGATGCAGGCCGATATCGACAAGCTCAAGGGCCTGACGGCCAACAAGGGCGCCGGTCTGATGGTGATGACCAATGGCGGCAAGCTCAGCGCCTATGGCCCGGGCTCGCGTTTTGGCATGCTGCACGATGTCTATGGCATTCCCGCCGCCAACAAGGACATCAAGGTGGCCGGCCACGGCCAGGCGATCTCGTTCGAGTTCATCCTCAAGACCAACCCGGACTGGCTGTTTGTGCTGGACCGCGATGCCGCCATTGGCCGCGAAGGCGCATCGGCCGCCAAGCTGCTGGACAACCCGCTGGTCAACGCCACCAAGGCGGCCAAGAAAAAGCAGATCGTCTACCTGAACTCGGCCAACTGGTACCTGCTGGGCAATGCCAGCCCCGGCTCGCTGCATGACGATGTGACGCAGCTGATCAACGCCTTCTCCAAGGCCTGATTGGCGTGCTGAGCCAGCCCCTGTTGCGAGCCACAGCATGACGACCGCGATTGAGAAAGCGCCAGGCGGCGGGCGCGGCCTTGCGCTGCGGCCGCTGGCTTTTGCGCTGCCAGCCATCGCCTTGCTGGCGTTGCTGGCCTTTGTCAGCCTGCTGGTGGGCGTCAGCGATGTGTCGGTGACGACCTTGCTGCGCCTGTTCTCCCACAACGACGATGACCTGGCCACCCAGGTGCTGGTGGCCAGCCGCGTGCCCCGCACGCTGGCACTGCTGCTGGCCGGCAGCGCGATGGCGGTGGCCGGCCTGCTGATGCAGATGCTGGCGCGCAACCACTATGTCGAGCCCACGACCATGGGCACGGCGGAATCGGCCGGTATGGGCATGCTGATCGGCATCCTGTGGTGGCCCGATATGCCGGTGTTCGGCAAGATGGGCCTGGCGGCAGTGTTTGCGCTGGCGGGCACGGCCTTGTTCCTGGCGGTGCTCAGCCGCATACGGCTGCGCTCGGCGCTGATCGTGCCCTTGGTGGGCCTCGTGCTGTCGGGCGTGATCGAATCGGCCACCACTTTTATCGCCTACCGCTTTGACCTGATGCAGGCGGCGCGCTCCTGGATGACGGCCGATTTCTCGGCCATCGTGCAGGGCCGCTATGAGATGCTCTGGCTGTCGCTGGGCATCACGCTGCTGGCGATGATGGCGGCAGACCGCTTCACGGTGGCCGGCATGGGCCAGGAATTTGCCACCAACCTGGGGCTCAACTACAAGCGCCTGGTGGCCCAGGGCGTGCTGGTGGTGGCGGTTGTCACCGCGTCGGTGATCGTCACCGTCGGCATCATTCCCTTTGTCGGCCTGATCGTGCCCAACCTGGTGCGTCTGGTGGTGGGCGACAACGTGCGCAAATCGGTGCTCTGGGTGGCCTGGGCCGGGGCCTTGATGGCACTGGCCTGCGACCTGATCGGTCGCGTGGTCATCGCCCCCTACGAGATACCGATCGGCACCGTGATGGGGGTGCTGGGCAGTGCGATGTTCCTGGCGCTGCTGCTGTCGCGCCGCAAGCGCATGGGAGGCTGAGATGAATACGTTGTCTACCTCGCCTGCGGTGGCGGCGCCCACACCTGCACCCGTGTCCTGGCTGGGCACCCCGGCTCGGCGCCTGTGGCTGCTGCTGGCGCTGGCGCTGCTCGCCAGCCTCTACTTCATGACCAGCCAGGTGCAGGCCGAGTGGAGCTTTGTGCTGCCCTTGCGCGGCAAGAAGCTGGCAACCATGTGGACGGTGGCCTTTGCCATCGGCGTGTCCACCGTGCTGTTCCAGACGGTGACCAACAACCGCATCCTGACGCCGGCGGTGATGGGCTTTGACGCGCTGTTCCAGCTGATCCAGTCGGTGCTGGCCTTTACGTTGGGCGCAGCGGCCATGCAGATTCCGGAGCTCTCGCGCTTTGGCATGAATGTGGGGCTCATGGTGCTGCTGTCGACGAGCCTCTTTGTCTGGTTGTTCCGGGGCCAGGCCAGCAACCTGCATTTGCTGCTGCTGGTGGGCATTGTCGCGGGCATCTTTTTTCGCAGCCTCAACAACTTTGTCTGGCGCGTGATGGACCCCAATGAGTTCACCGTGCTGCAAGACCGTTTGTTTGCGAACTTCAACACCGTCTCGCTGCCCTTGCTGCTGCTGTCGCTGCCGGCGATTGCACTGGTGGGCGTCTGGATCTGGCGCCAGCGCCATCTGCTCGATGTGCTGGCGCTGGGGCGCGAGGTGGCCGTCAACCTGGGCGTGAACTACCAGCGCTCGGTGATGGGCGTCTTGGTGGTGGTGGCGATTTTGGTGTCCATCTCGACCGCGTTGGTCGGGCCGGTGACCTTTTTTGGCCTGCTGGTGAGCAATATGGCCTACCAGCTGATGCACAGCCACCAGCACCGCTACACCTTGGCCGGCTCGGTGCTGCTGGGGGGCCTGTTGCTGGTGGGCGGGCAGATGGTGCTCGAGCGCCTGTTTGGCTTCAACACCTCGCTGTCCATCGTGGTGGAGTTCCTGGGCGGACTGACCTTTATCTATCTCTTAGTGCGCAAGGCCAAGAGCTGAGCGCGGTGACCAGCCATGATTGAAACCGACAAGCTGCGCAAGACCCATGGCACCACGACGGTGCTGCACGACGTGAGCCTGCGCATTCCCCAAGGCCGGCTGACCGCCATCATCGGGCCCAACGGCGCGGGCAAATCGACGGCACTGTCGCTCATCAGCCGGCTGATGCCGATGACCTCGGGCTCGGTGCGCATCGAGGGCCAGGACATCACGACCACCGCCAGCGATGCGCTGGCGCGCGTGATGGCCATCCTGCGCCAGGACAACCAAAGCGCGCTGCGCCTGACGGTGCGCGACCTGGTGGCCTTTGGCCGCTTTCCGCATTCCAAGGGCCGGCTGACCGAAGAGGACCGCGTGCATGTGGATGCGGCGCTGAACTACTTGAAGCTCCAGCCGCTGGCCGAGCGCTTTCTCGATGAGCTCTCTGGCGGCCAGCGCCAGCGCGCCTACATCGCCATGGTGCTGTGCCAGAACACGCGCTACATCCTGTTTGACGAGCCGCTCAACAACCTGGACATGGCCCACGCCGTGGGCATGATGAAGCTGCTGCGCCAGGCGGTGCAGGATGCCGGCAAGACGGTGGTGGTGGTGCTGCACGACATCAACTTTGCCTCCAGCTATGCCGACCACATCATCGCGATGAAGGGCGGCGCGCTGTACTGCGAAGGGCCGCCCGAGGTCGTGGTGCGCGATGAGGTGCTCAGCGACCTCTATGAAATCCCCGTGCAGGTGCATGAGGTGGGCGGCCGGCGCTTTTGCGACTATTTCTGAATTGCGCCTTTGTTTGGTAGATTGGCGGCGGCGCATGCCACCCTGCAACGGCAACCACAGAAGGCACCTGCGATGGCAAAAGATATTCTGGTCAAGGACAAGAAGCGACTGAGCCTGCACACCTGGAGCGTGGAGGAGGGCTTCTCGACCATTGGCCGCGACCCCGGCAGCCGCTTTGTGCTGGACCACCCCAGTGTGAGCCGCAGCCACGGCGCGTTTTTTCTGCGCGAGCGCGCCGGCGTGCTGACCATCGAGGACCATGGCAGCACCAATGGCACCTTGGTCAACGGCGTGCCGGTCAAACGCAAGATTCTCTTCGCCGGCGATGTGGTGCAGATCGGCGATTTCCAGCTCTATATCCTGCAGGGATCGGCCGCGCAGGGGCAGCCCGGGCCTGCGCTGGGCAGCGGCCGGGCTTGAGTGGGCCTGGGCCCGGCTGGAGCCCGGCCGTGGTCGTCAGAACGCAGCAGGCGTCTGCTCGGTGGCCGCGTCGGCCGCAGCCGGCTCCTTTTGGCGCTGCAGCAGCATCGAGTCGCCATAGCTGAAGAAGCGGTACTCTTGCGCAATCGCGTGCTGGTACAGACCCATGATGTGCTCATAGCCGGCAAAGGCGCTGACCAGCATCATCAGGCTGCTCTTGGGCAGGTGAAAGTTGGTGACCAGCATGTCGACCACGCGGAACGGGAAGCCGGGCGTGATGAAGATATTGGTGTCGTCCGAGAGCTGGCCGGTGCGGGCCCAGGATTCCAGCGTGCGCACCGTGGTGGTGCCCACCGCAATGACCCGGCCACCGCGCAGGCGGCAACGCTCCAGCGCCGCCAGGGTGGGCAGCGGAATGTTGTACCACTCGCTGTGCATCTGGTGGTCTTTGAGGTTCTCGGTCTTGACCGGCTGGAAAGTGCCCGCGCCCACATGCAAGGTCACGCTGGCGCGCTCCACGCCCTTGGCTTCCAGCGCCGCCAGCACCTTTTCGTCAAAGTGCAGCGCGGCGGTGGGGGCGGCCACGGCGCCGGGGTTCTTGGCAAACACGGTCTGGTAGCGCTGCTCGTCCTCGGCCTGGTTGGGGTCCTGGCCGGTCTGCTGTTCGCGCTCAATATAAGGGGGCAGGGGGATGTGGCCGTGCTGCTGCATCAGCTCCCAGGGCGACTCGCCGTTGGGGCCGCTCAGGCGCAGGCGGAACAGCGCGCCCATCTCGTTGGGCCAGCGGCCCAGCAAGGTGGCATCAAAGCCACCGGCCTTCTTGCCACCCATCATGTGCAGCACGCCGCCCACGGCCGGCTTCTTGCTGACCTTCATGTGCGCGACGACTTCGTTGTCCTGCAGCACGCGCTCGATCAGCAGCTCGATCTTGCCGCCGCTGGATTTCTCGCCAAAGATGCGCGCCTTGATCACCTGGGTGTCGTTGAAGACCAACAGATCACCGGCCTGCAGCAGATCGGGCAGCTCGTGGAAGCGGCGGTCCACCAGGCCGGGCTCGCGTGCATCCAGCAGGCGGGAGCCGCTGCGCTCGGCAGCCGGGTGTTGGGCAATCAGTGCTTCGGGCAGTTCGAAATCGAAATCGCTCAGCTGAAATGTGCGGCGGGCACCGGAGAAGGCAGTCATCGTTGGCTCATGCAGGCGGAACACACCCGCAGCTCACAGGGATCAAAACAAGGGGGCGATTGTGCCACCGCCGCAGAGGCGTAGCAGGCTGCGCGGGCTTGGGGGCGTTGGTGGTCGCCTCCTACGTGCTGGGGCGGCGCAGTTGCTATAGTGGCCCGATGCAACGTCTTCGCCACTTGATGACCGTCTGGCTGGTCTGGGTTCTGGGCGCGCTGGCGGGCCCCGCTGCCAGTGCCGCGCAGGAGGAAACGCTGCGCGTGGGCTCCAAGCGCTTTACCGAATCCTATGTGCTGGCCGAGATCATGGCGCAGCAGGCCCAGGCCGCTGGCGTCAAGACCCAGGTGCGCCAGGGTCTGGGCAATACCGCCATCGTCTACGAGGCCTTGCGCTCCGGCCAGATCGATGTCTATGCCGAGTACAGCGGCACCATTGCACTGGAGATTGCCAAGCATGCCAAGGGCAGCGACCTGGCATCGCTGAACGAAGCGCTGGCGCCGCAGGGCCTGGCGGTGGGTGTGCCCTTGGGCTTTAACGACGGCTATGCGCTGGCGATGCGCCGCAAGCAGGCCGAGGAGCTGGGCATCCGCACGCTTGGCGATCTGGCGCGCCACAGCGAGTTGCGCTATGGCCTGTCGAACGAATTCATCGGCCGGGGTGACGGCTGGCCGGGCCTGGCCCAGCGCTATAGCTTGCAGGCCAAGCCCCAGGGGCTGGACCATGGCCTGGCTTATGAAGCCATCACGCAGCAGCACATCGATGTGATGGATATCTACACCACCGATGCCAAGATCGACCACCTGGGCCTCTTGGTGCTGGAGGATGACAAGGCCTATTTCCCGCGCTATGACGCGCTGCTGCTCTACCGCCAGGACCTGCCCCTGCAAAAGCCGGTGGCCTGGGCGGCCTTGCAAAAGCTGCAGGGCCGGATCAGCGAAGCGGCGATGATTGGCATGAACGCCCAGGCCGAGCTGCAGGGCCAGGGCTTTGCCGAGATTGCCAAGCAGTTTCTGGCGGGTGGGGCGTCCCAAGCCCAGGGATCGACGGCAAGCGACCAGAAGGCTGCAGCACAGCCCAGCTTTGCCTCAAGGCTGTGGGCGCGTCTGGTCGCCCCCGATCTGTGGCGGCTGACCGCGCAGCATCTGGCGCTGGTGCTCATATCGGTAGGGGTGGCGGCGCTGATGGCGGTGCCTGCCGGCATCATGCTGTTTCCGCATGCACGCTCGCGGGCCTTGGCGCTGGGCGCTGCCGGGGTGCTGCAGACAATTCCGTCGCTGGCGCTGCTGGCGGTGCTGATCGCCTGGTTTGGCGTGATCGGGCGGCTGCCTGCGCTGGTGGCGCTGACGGCCTATTCCATCTTGCCTATTCTGAGCAACACCTGCGCGGGCCTCGCGGAGGTATCGCCGGGTTTGCGCAGCGCGGGCTCGGCCCTAGGCATGACGCGGCCGCAGCGCATGCGCTGGGTGGAGCTGCCGATTGCGATGCCCACCGTGGTGGCGGGTATCCGCACCGCCTGCGCGATCGGCATTGGCACGGCCACGATTGCGGCCTTTATTGGTGCAGGCGGCCTGGGTGAGCGCATTGTGACGGGTCTGGCACTGAACGACAGCGCGCTGATGATGGCTGGCGCCTTGCCCGCTGCGGCGCTGGCGCTGCTGTCTGAGCTGGTGTTTGATCTCTGGGAGCGCTATCTGCGGCGCCGTCGCGTGCGGCGCTGATGCTGCGGGCGGCCTGCAGGGGCACTGTCTTTTTAACCAGTCGTGCGGCAAAGCATGCCAGAATGCAGCATTGCTGAAACTGCCTCCATGTCTGCTGCCACGCCTGCCAACTCTGCTGATGACGCCGCGCCCGCCAAGGGGCGCAAGCCTGGCCGGCCGCGCAAGCTAGCGGTGGCGACGCCTGGTGCAGCGCCTGCCGCCAGCGCCACCAATACCGCAAATGGCCCAGCGAAGACCCCTGCCAAGAACCCGGCCCAGCAAGCGCTGGCCAAGCTGGGACTGACGCGCGATATCGATCTGGCCCTGCACCTGCCGCTGCGCTACGAGGATGAGACCCGCATCATTGCGCTGCGCAATGCCCGCGACGGCGAGGTGGCGCAGATCGAGGCAACCGTGGTGTCGGCCGATGTGCAGCTGCGCCCGCGCCGCCAGCTGGTGGTGCGGGTGGAAGACGCCAATGGCGATCCCTGCGAGCTGCGCTTTTTCAGCTTCTACCCCTCGCACCAAAAGACCATGGCCGTGGGCAATACCTTGCGCATCCGTGGCGAAGTCAAGGGGGGCTTTTGGGGCCGGCAAATGCTGCACCCGGCCTTTCGCCTGGCCGGTGGCGAGCTGCCCCAGTCGCTCACCCCCGTCTACCCCACCACGGCTGGGCTGCCCCAGCCCTATCTGCGCCGCGCGGTGATCAGCGGCGTGCAGCGCGCTGACCTGAGCGAAACCCTGCCACCCGGTGTGGACCTGCCCTATGCCCGCTACCAGGGCGAGGGCGGCCTGGGCCGTGCCTACACCTTGCGCGAGGCGCTACAGTTTTTGCACCACCCCACGCCCGATGTGGCGCTGGCGACCTTGGAGGACCACAGCCACCCGGCCTGGCAGCGCCTCAAGGCCGAGGAGCTGCTGGCCCAGCAGCTGTCGCAGCTGACGGCCAAGCGCGAGCGTGACCGCCTGCGCGCACCGGCGCTGGTGGCGCAGCGCATGGCCGATGGCAGCCTGAACCTGCATGAGCAGTTTCTGGCTGCGCTGCCCTTTGCGCTGACCGGGGCGCAGCGCCGGGTCTGCGAGGAAATTGCGCGCGACCTGGGGCGCAACATACCGATGCACCGCCTGCTGCAAGGCGATGTGGGATCGGGCAAGACCATTGTGGCGGCGCTGTCGGCGGTGATCGCCATCGATGCGGGCTGGCAGTGCGCGTTGATGGCGCCGACCGAAATCCTGGCCGAGCAGCATTTTGCCAAGCTGGTGGGTTGGCTCGAGCCCCTGCTGGCGCCACGTGGCCTCAAGGTGGCCTGGCTGGCCGGTGCGCAAAAGAAAAAGCAGCGCGCTGAGATGCTGGCCCTGGTCGAGAGCGGCGAGGCCGCGCTGGTGGTGGGCACGCATGCCGTTATCCAGGACCAGGTGCAGTTCCAGAAGCTGGGGCTGGCCGTCATCGACGAGCAGCACCGCTTTGGCGTGGCCCAGCGGCTGGCGCTGCGGCAAAAGCTGCTGTCCACCGGCATGGAGCCGCATATGCTGATGATGAGCGCCACACCCATCCCGCGCACCTTGGCGATGAGCTATTACGCCGACCTGGATGTGTCCACCATCGACGAGCTGCCCCCGGGCCGCACGCCGGTGGTCACCAAGCTGATCAGCGACAGCCGGCGCGATGAGGTGGTCTCGCGCATTGCCGACCAGATTGCCCAAGGGAGGCAGGTCTACTGGGTCTGCCCGCTCATTGAAGAGAGCGAGGCGCTGGACCTGTCCAATGCCACCGCGACCCATACCGATCTGAGCGAGGCGCTTCCCGGGGTCATGGTGGGTCTTTTGCATTCGCGCATGCCGACGGCCGAGAAAAAGGCGGTCATGGCTTTGTTCAGCGAAGGGGTGATGGGCGTGCTGGTCTCCACGACGGTGATTGAAGTGGGCGTCGATGTGCCCAATGCCAGCCTGATGGTGATCGAGCATGCCGAACGCTTTGGCCTGAGCCAGCTGCACCAGCTGCGCGGCCGGGTGGGCCGGGGCGCTGCCGCATCGGCCTGTGTGCTGCTCTACGCGGTGGGAGACAACGGCAAACTGGGCGAAACGGCCAAGGAGCGCCTGCGGGCGATGGCCGAAACCTCGGATGGCTTCGAGATTGCCCGGCGCGATCTGGAAATCCGGGGGCCGGGGGAGTTTCTGGGCGCGCGCCAGTCGGGGGCGCCGTTGCTGCGTTTTGCCGATCTGGAGGCCGACAAGCATCTGCTGGAATGGGCGCGGGAGCTGGCACCGCATATGCTGGACCGCTGGCCGGATCTGGCGGCCAGCCATGTTTTGCGCTGGCTGGGCGGCAAGGCCGAGTACCTCAAAGCTTGAAAACTAGTACATAGCTACCAGTTAGGTTGCATGGCAGCATTGCAAACAAGATTCAAAAGTTGCAAAAACACGACGAAATTTAGGTAAATATTGATTGATTCGTGCTATGGGTGCTGCGCAAAATGATGATGGTGTTGCTTGAATAGAGGATGGTAAACGCATCCTGTCACTGGATTTATGGCGTATTGCGGTGGCAAAAATCGCAAATATGTCTTATGAAACAGGGAGGTAGCGAAGCAAGTAGGTGCATGACTATGTAGCATTGTGTAAATACCAGCATCCATATTTACCTACGTGGGCGGTGAGCAAGCGCTTGCATTTGACGCATAATAGATTAATGCTATTTTTGTTGTCGATCATTGGTACCCATGGTGCTCCGGAATAGAGTACAACTCATAGCTTGCGGTTCTGATGAAACACAGTGTGGCACTTTGTCCTCTTGGCGCTATAGCCAGGCGGTGCACAGGCCATGCACAATACGCGATTCGCACTAAAAACTGACATGACACTTACAGAGCTCAAATATATTGTTGCTGTCGCCCGTGAAAGGCATTTCGGCCGCGCCGCTGATGCCTGCTACGTGTCGCAACCAACCTTGTCTGTCGCCATCAAAAAGCTGGAGGAAGAACTCGAGGTCAAGCTGTTTGAACGCAGTGCCTCGGAAGTGTCGGTCACCAGTCTGGGTGACCAGATCGTGCGCCAGGCGCAAATCGTGCTGGACCAGGCCGCAGCGATCAAGGAAATTGCCAAACGCGGCAAGGACCCGCTCGCCGGTGTGCTCACCCTGGGTGTGATCTATACCATCGGCCCATATTTGCTGCCCGAGCTGGTGCGCCAGTCCATCGAGCGCACGCCGCAGATGCCGTTGATGATCAACGAGAACATGACCGCCAAGCTGCTGGAAATGCTGCGTACCGGTGAGATCGACTGCGCCATCGTGGCCGAGCCCTTCCCCGATACCGGTCTGGCCATGGCCCCGCTGTATGACGAGCCCTTCTTTGCGGCCGTGCCCAGCGTGCACCCGCTGGCCACGCGTGACAGCATCTCGGCCAGCGAGCTGAAGAACGAAACCATGCTGCTGTTGGGCGCTGGCCACTGCTTCCGTGACCATGTGCTCGAAGTCTGCCCCGAGTTCGCCCGCTACTCCAGCAACACCGAAGGCATCCGCCGCACCTTTGAAGGCTCGTCGCTCGAGACCATCAAGCACATGGTGGCTGCCGGCATGGGTGTGACCCTGGTGCCGCGTCTGTCGGTGCCCAAGGATGCGCTGGAAAAGGGTGTGCGCCGCCGCAAGTCGGACGAGACCCATATCCGCTACATCCCGCTGACCGACGAGATCAACGACGAGGCACCCAAGCGCCGCGTGGTGCTGGTGTGGCGCCGCAGCTTTACCCGCTACGAAGCCATTGCCGCGCTGCGCAATGCCATCTTCGCCTGCAACCTGCCAGGCGTGACCATGCTGCAAGCCTAAAGCGCGCTGCACGGTTTCTTTTGGACCCCATGCACGGCATGCCTGCATGGGGTTTTGTATTTTCTGGGGTGTTGTGAACGTGTTGTCTGTGTTGTTGCCGCTGCCGCGGCTGTTGTCGTTGGCCGCCGGCCGAGGTCTGTGCCGCCAGGGTCTGAGTTTTGCTGCTCTGATGCTTTTCGGTGCCGAGCAAGCGATGGCCCAGAGCAGTCAGCTGCCTGGGGGATCGGGCATTGTCTTTCAGGTCTTGGCCATGCTGGATGCCTGGATGCCGGCGCTGCTGGTTACCTGGTTGCTGGCAGGGGCGCTGGTTTGGCGCTGGCTGCCGCGCAGGCAGACGGCCGTGCTGTATGCCGCCAAGCAGTCCGTGGGCATGCCCTTGAGCGTGGCAGCGGGCTGCCTGCTGGTGTTTGCGATGCTGGCCTGGGTGGTGGTCTACCCGGAGCATGCCGGCCATGCCCGCTTGATGGCGGCCGATGCAGGGGCCCAGCAGTGGGCGCAAGACCATGTCTCGGCGCCGGTGCGTGAGGTTCTGCATGTGCTGACCGCTGCGGGCGATGTGCGCTGGCTGGTGGTCATGGTGCTGCTGGTGGCGGGCTGGTTGGCGCTGGGCGCGCAGTGGCATGCCTTGTGGGCCTGGGTGTTTTTTATCGGCCTCAATGGCCTGGCGGTGCGCCTTTTGAAAAACCTGCTGGACCGCGCCCGCCCCGAGGTGCTCCATGAGATGCTGACATCGGGCGCCAGCTTTCCCAGCGGCCACACCTCCGGCGCCGTGGTGGTCTATGGCCTGCTGTGGCTGGTGCTGCGCGGCCGGCTCTCGCCTGCTGCAAGCCGCGCTCTGGCCTGGGTCTGCGCTGTCCTGGTGGCCATCATCGCGCTCAGCCGCATCCTGCTGCAGGCGCACTTTGCCAGCGATGTGCTCGCTGGCGCGCTGCTGGGCCTGGCCTGGTGCGCGCTGGCGGCCCTGGTGCTGGGGCGGGGCGGGCGCCAAAATTGACAAAGACGGGGCACAGGGTAGCGCTGTGAGGCTATGCTTGCCCCCTATGTCTGCTGCTGCCCATCCCTCCATCTCGCTGTCTGAGCGCTTTGCGCTGTACCTGGATCTGATCCGCTTCAACCGGCCTGCCGGCTGGCTGGTGCTGGTCTGGCCTACCTTGGTGGCGCTGTGGGCGGCGTCGGGGGGCTTTCCGGGCTGGCATCTGGTGCTGGTGTTTGTGCTGGGCACATTTCTGATGCGCAGCGCCGGCTGCTGCATCAATGACATTGCCGACCGTAAGTTCGACCTGCATGTCAAACGCACGGCGCAGCGCCCCATCACCACGGGCAAGATTTCGGTGTTCGAGGCGGCGATGGTCGGCGTGGTCCTCACTTTGCTGTCGCTGGCACTGGTGCTGACCACGCGCTGGGAAGCGGTGGCCTGGTCGGTGCCTGCGGTGCTGTTCACCATCCTCTACCCATTTACCAAGCGCTTCTTTGCAATGCCCCAAGCGTTCTTGGGTATCGCCTTCAACTTTGGGGTGCTGATTGCATTTGCTGCCGTGCAAGGCCAGGTGCCGATGATGGCCTGGCTCTTGTGGCTCGCCAATATGTGCATGGTGCTGGCCTATGACACCGAGTACGCGATGGTCGACCGTGATGACGATCTGAAAATCGGCATGAAGACCTCGGCCATCACCTTGGGCCGTTTTGATGTTGCCGCCATCATGGCCTTCTTTGTGGTCTGCCTGGGCCTGACGGTGCTGGCGCTGGCCCCCTTGCAGCTGGCCTGGCCCTGGTGGCTGGGTGTGGCCGTGGCCGCCGCGCAGATGCTGTGGCACTACAGCCTTATCCGCCAGCGCACGCGCGAAGGCTGCTTTACGGCCTTCAGCAAAAGCCATTGGATTGGAGTGAGCCTGTTTGCCGGCGTGGCGCTTGCCTTTGCGCTGTGACCTGGCTGTGACCGGGTGGTGACAAGGGCGGCAATGTCGGTTTTTGGGAACGCTTACAGTTCCTGACACGGAGCTTTCATCGCCAGCGGCGACAAACGGAGGTTGTTTGCCACTCCCTCCTAAGCTGTCATGTTTGCTCTTCGCTCGATTTCGTCTGCATGCCGCGCCAGCGTGCGTGCATCCCAGGGCCTCTCGCTCGCCGCTGCCTTGCTGCTGGCTGCCAGCGTGCTGCCCGCTTCTGCACAGACCACCCTTGCCGCTGGTGAAGTGGCGGTGGTCGGTTTTGCTTCTACCTCACCCGATTCGGTCAGCTTGGTCTTGCTGCGTGATGTGGAGGCGGGTACCGAGATCCGTATTACTGATAACGGCTGGACCAGTGCTGGTGCATTTCGTACCGGCGAAGGTGTGCTGACCTGGCAGGCTACCACGGCACTGTCTGCTGGCACGGTCGTAACCATTACCTCCGCAGACAAGAACCCTCGCGCTGTCAACTATGGCTCTATCGCAGTCAAGGGCGCCTTCGATCTGTCCGGCTCTGGCGACAGTCTGCTGGTCTACCAGGGTGATGAGGCAGCTCCCAAGTTTCTGTATGCGTTGAACAACGTGACGGGCGGCACCTGGGACGGCGATGCCACCAATACCAACACCTCGGCGTTGCCACCAGGTCTGGTCAATGGCAGTACCGCGATTGCACTGGTCAAACAAAACAACTTTGCTTACGACACCACCAAGGGCGCTACTGAAGGCACCGCCACCGAGCTGCTGTCTGCCATCAGCACCGCCGCGAACTGGAAGGGTGGCGGCACGGCGCCTACGGCGATGACCGTGGTCGACCCGGATGCTGGTGAGACGGCAATGTTCACCCCGCTGCCCGCCACCACGGCCGGCAGCTCGGACGCCTCTGCCGGCATTGCGCTGGATGCCAGCTACATGGTGGTGGGTGACGACGAAGGCAATGTGCTGCGCGTCTACCCCCGTGGCGGCGGTGTGGCGATCAAGGAGTGGGAATTTGGCAGCCTGCTGGGGCTGAGCAAGGAGCTGGATCTGGAGGCCGGCACGCGCATCGGCAACACGCTGTATTTCACCGGCTCGCACAGCAACAAGTCCGATGGCAGCGAGGCAGACAACCGCGAGCACCTGTTTGCGGTGGATGTGACGGGCACCGGCGCCAACACGGAATTTACCTTCAAGGGCTCCTACGGTGCTCTGGAGACGCAGCTGACCACCTGGGACCGCACCAATGCCCATGGCAAGGGCGCCAACTACTACGGCTTTGTGGCTTCGTCGGCCGACAAGGTGCCGCCCGAGTCCGCTGCAGGTTTCTCGATCGAAGGCATGGCGGCCACTGCTGATGGCCAGCTGCTGCTGGGCTTCCGCGCGCCGCTGGCCAGCGCGCAGCTGCGCAACCGCGCACTGATCATCCCGATCACCAACCCTGCCGCCATGGTGGCGGGCACGGCGCCTGTGCTGGGCGCGCCCATCGAGCTGAACCTGGGCGGGCGCGGCATTCGCGATATGCAGCGTACCGATGACGGCAAGTTCCTGATCCTGGCCGGCCCTCCGGGCAAGGCCGATCCCGCTGTCAACACGAACTTTGCATTCTTTGTCTGGGATGGCCCGGGCACCACCGTTGTGCAGCAACTGGACAATGTGCTGGACAACCTGCTGCGCAGCACCGGCGGCAGTTTTGAGACCCTGGTCAGCCCCACCAGCACCGCGCAAGGCACGACCGTGCAGCTGCTGCAGGACAATGGCGACACCATCTGGCCGGGCAAGGGCTCGGTCTCCAAGGATCTGCCTTTTGCAGAACAGCAGTTCCAGGGCAATACCGTCAAGCTCGGTGGCCCCGTCGCTGCCGACACCACCGCCCCCGTGCTGCAAAGCACCAGCCCGCTGCAAAATGCGGTGGAGGTCGGCAAGACGGCGGTGGTGCGCCTGCAGTTCAGCGAAACCGTGCAGCGCGGCAGCGGCAATATCTCGCTGATGGACGGTAGCATGGTGGTCGCCACGGTGCCGATGACCGATGCGCAAGTGACCATCGATGGCAGCGCGCTGAGCTTCAAGTACAGCGCGGGCTACCAGCCCGGCAAGACCTACAGCCTGGTGCTGCCCGCCGCTGCGGTGCAGGATATGGCCGGCAATGCCTTGGCCGCCGAGCAGAAGCTGAGCTTTACCGTCAGCAGTGCCGTGGCAGCGACTGCCAAGGTGCTGATCTCCGAGGTCAACTCCAATGCCGATGGTGGCGATTTCTTTGAGCTGTACAACTACGGCACTACGCCCGTGGACCTGACGAACTGGGGCTGGACCGACAGCAGCGGCGCGGTGCCGAGCAGCTTCCCTGACGGCACCATCTTGGCCGCCGGTGCGCGACTGGTGGTGTTGAGCGAAACTACGCCCGAAGCCTTCCGCACTGCCTGGGGTCTGGATGCCGGCACGGCCGTCATCCTGGTCGCCGGCCAAGGCCTGGGCAAGGGTGATGCCGTCCTGGTGTACGACGCGAATGGCTTCGTTGCTGCGGCGATGAACTATGGCAACAAAGCACTTCCGGCGACTGACGGTTCGACTGTGGCGCCTGCCAAGAATTCCAGCGGAACGGCCGTCTCGACCAGTGACCACGCTGGCGCTGCGGTGCGCAATGCGGGCACCTCGGTAGGCAATGGGGTGTCGGCCGTTTGGGATGGCAAGTCTACGTCCGAGCCGCGCTATACCGCTGCTGCTGTCGGTGTGCTTGACGGCTTTGCCCAGCCTTCGACGCCCGCCAACATTGGCTCGCCCGGCTACGCGCAGAACCTGGCGCCCGTGGTCACCACCCCCATCTCGGCCGTGCAAGGCTCGGGCGATGAGTCGCCACTGATGGGCCAGTCTGTAACGGTGCGCGGCATCGTGACCGCCTACTTGCCTGACCTCAGCGGCTTCTACATCCAGTCGCTGCCTGAAGACGACGACAAGAATGTCGAGACCTCCGAAGCCGTGTTTGTGTTCTACGGCAACACGCCCATTGCCGGCATCAGCGCCGACAGCGTAGGCCAGGCTGTGCAACTGACCGCCTCGGTCACCGAATACAGGGGCCTGACCCAACTGGGCGGCAGCATTCTGAACTTCAGCGTGCTCAATGGCGGCGCCAAGCAGGCGCTGCCTGCGATGATGGAGCTGAGTCTGCCGATGCCCGCCTATGCGAACTGGGAGCGCTACGAAGGCATGCGTGTGCGCATCACCGGCAGCACCGGCCCGCTGGTGGTGACGGACAACTACTACCTGGGCCGCTATGGCACCGTCAGCCTGAGTGACTCCGCCAAGCTGGTGCAGTACACCGAGCTGAATGCGCCCAGTGTGGCGGGTAACAGCGCCTACATGGAGACCGTCAAGCGCAGCCATATCGTGCTGGACGATGGCAGCAGCAAGCAAAACCCGGCCACCGTACTGGGGCGCAATGGCCAGGATCTGAGTGCCAGCAATACCTTGCGTGCCGGCGACAGCACCCCGGCGATTGAGGGCATTCTGGACCAGTTCATCGACACGACGGTCGGCGCCCACCAGACCAGCTACCGCGTGCAGCCGCTGCAAAAGCCGGTCTTTACCGGCGTAGCGCGCCCCACGGTGGCGGACCTGCAGCAGGCCATCGGCAGCCCCACGGTCAAGGTGGCCTCGGCCAATGTGCTGAACTATTTCAGCACCTTGGGTACCACCAAGTTCAACAACCCCTATGGTGATTCGCTGGAAGGCCGGGGTGCGGACAATGCGATTGAGTTGACCCGCCAAACCGACAAGATCGTCAGCAACCTGCTGGGTCTGGATGCCGATGTCTACGGTCTGATGGAGATCCAGAACAACGGCTTTGGCGCTGGCAGTGCCTTGGCTGCGCTGACCAAAGCGCTGAACGACAAGCATGGCAGCGAGGTCTATGACTATGTGAAGGGCCCTTTCAACGCGGGTGGCGGCAAGACGGCAGTCGCTGCCGGCCATGATGCGATCTCCGTCGCTGTGATTTACCGCAAGGACCGCGTCGCTCCCGTGGGCGTGCCGGCCGTGCCCGATGAGGCGCAGTACGATGCCTTCAACGCCACCTATGGCAACCGCGTGCCCCTGGCCCAGACCTTCGAGAAGACGCTGGCCGGCGGCGGCAAGGACCAGTTCACCGTGGTGGTCAACCACTTGAAGTCCAAGGGCAGTGTCAACGATCCCGATATCGGTGACGGCCAGGGTGCCAACAACCAGTCGCGCAAACGTGCCGTCGAGCAGCTGCAAGCCTGGCTGCAAGGCAACCCGACGCAAGCGGGCAATGGCAAGAATGTGCTGATGGGCGACTTCAACGCCTATGCCAAGGAAGACCCCATCTCCTATCTGGAAGGCCATGGCTACCAGAAGCTGGGCGCGGGCCAGTACTCGTACAGCTTCCAGACGCTGTGGGGATCGCTCGACCATGTGCTGGTCAGCTCGGCGCTCGCCAGCCAGGTGGGCAATGTGGTGAAGTGGCAGATCAATGCGGAAGAGCCTCCGGTCATCGACTACAACACCAACTTCAAGAGCGCTGCACAGGTCAGCTCGTTCTACGCGGCCGATGCCTACCGCTCCAGCGACCACAACCCGATTGTGCTGGGCCTGAACCTGGAGGGCAGGCCTGTCGATCCCGAGCCAGAGCAGAACTTTGAGGTGGAGCTGCCAGCCGCTGGCGGTGGCGGCAGCGCTGCGGTGCAGTGGACCAGTGCCGACGCCTGCCGCCTGGCGCAAGCGCCGGTCGCTGTTTCGGCTGCCTCGCTGGGCACCTTGCCCCAAGGCCTGAGCGTGCCTTACGGCGCCCTGCAATGGACGGCCACCGGCTGCGCCATTGGTGGCAATGGCACGATGAGCATCGAGTACCCAGCAGCCCTGCCGGCCAATGCCAAGTACTGGAAGTACGGCCCCACCAAGGCTAACACCACGCCGCATTGGTACAACCTGCCATCGGCCGTGAACGGCAATACGCTGACCGTGCAGATCGTCGATGGTGGTGATGGTGATGACGACATGGTCGCCAACGGCCAGATCGCCGATCCCGGTGGTGCTGGCTGGCTGGCCGATGTGCCGGTCGATCCAGGCACTCCCGTCGATCCCGGCACGCCAGGCGCTGGCAGCGCTGTGCCGGTGCCGACCCTGGGCCTGTGGAGCCTGCTGAGCCTGAGCGGCTTGCTGGGTCTGCTGGCTGCGGGTCGCCGCCGTCTCGGTCTGAGTCGCTAAGCGCAAGCAGCCCTTGCGGCCCTCGGCCGCAGGGGCTCACCCGCTACCCAGGACTTGCTTGCAAGTCCTTTTTTCATGCCGGGCTGGCCGTGGGGTAGCGGCAAAAAACGCACCGAACGCAGACAAAAAAGCGGCCATCGATAGATGGCCGCTAACACTGGAGTCGCAGGAAAAAAACGTTAATTTTTTCGAAGCAGGTCGTGGAGGCTTCGAAAAAATGTCTCAAATCATGGTGTTGTGTAAGGCAGAGTTTAATCCAAAGTATCAAACACTGCATCATCCGGGCCTACAAAAGCCGGAGAACGCCAGGTGACATCGCGCAAATTACGGGCAATCTGGCTCTCGACGCCCATCAAAACGGCAAACAAAGCCATGCGCACAGGGATGCCATTGTCGGTCTGGCGGAAGATGGCCAGGCGCGGATCCAGGTTCAAATCGGTGGACAGATCGTTGGCACCGGCGCGGGCATCGCGCGGCAGCGGGTGCATGATGATGGTGTCGGGCTTGCAGACCGCATCGACCAGCGATTTCTGCACCTGGAACTCGGGCGTGTAGCCCTCGATGTTCTCACCGGCAAAGCGCTCCTTCTGGATGCGCGTGGCGTAGACCACGTCGGCGCCCTTGAGGTCTTGCAGCGAGGTCGAGACCTCCACCACATGGCCATTGGTCGAGGCCAGCTCGATCAGGTAGGCGGGCATCTCCAGCGAGCTGGGCGAGATCAGCGTGAACTTCATGCCCTTGTAGAGCGACAGCAGGCGGATCAGCGAATGCACCGTGCGGCCGTACTTCAGATCGCCCACCATCGCGATATGGGCGCCGTCCATCAGCTTGCCCAGGCGCGAGAACTCGCGCTGGATGGTGTACATGTCCAAGATCGCCTGGCTGGGGTGCTCGCCGGGGCCGTCGCCGGCGTTGATGACGGGGATGTTGGTCGCACGTGCAAACTCGGCGACCGAGCCTTGCTCGGGGTGGCGAATGACCAGCGCATCGACATAGCCGGCCATCACGCGGCTGGTGTCATAGATCGATTCGCCCTTGGCCATCGACGAGAAGGTAAAGCCGGTGGTGTCGCAGACCGAGCCGCCCAGGCGGCTGAAGGCGGCGCCAAAGCTCACGCGGGTGCGGGTGCTGGCCTCAAAGAACAGGCTGCCCATGACGGCGCCTTCGAGCACACGGCAGACCTTGTGGCGGCGGGCAATGGGCTGCATCACATCGGCGATGCGGAACAATTCTTCCAGGCTTTCGCGCTCGAGCTGGGCCACCGACAGCAGCTGCGGCCGGCCATCGGCCGACATGCGCTCGGCCAGCGGGCGGTGGTGCTTCTGGGCGTCATGGCCCTCGGCTTCGCGGAACAGGATCTCGGAGACAAACTTCTGCGCCATGTCGGGCATGGCGCGGGCTTCGCCCGAGGCCTCGGGCAGCAGCCAGGTGTCCAAGGTGCGGCGGCGCACGCCCAGGCGCTCGGCAAAAGCGTCGCGCGTCAAGTTCAAACGGCGCATTGCGTCGCGAAGAAAATCCTGTTGGCTGTCCATGACCTGGCTCCGTGCAAAGGTGTGAATGCGGCTGGATTATACGCTTTGCGTTTGACTTCTGTGTGAAATATACGCAATGCGTTTTTAATTTGTCGCAGATGGCACGGTGGCCCTTGCAGGCCCGGGGGGCCAGGCCCCAGGCCGCAATGCCAGGGCGCACCGCCTTCACCTGGGGCGGCGCGCTGGCTGCGGCGTTTTAACCGCCGAACTCGTCGCCCAGCGCCTTGGCGCGGCGCTCGGCGGCATGCATGGCGCCGATGAAGTGGGCGGCGATATCGGCAGCCCGCATGTGCTCCAGCGCAGCAAAGGTGGTGCCGCCCTTGCTGGTAACGCGCTCACGCAGCACCGAAGGGGCTTCGCCCGACTGCGCGGCCAGGGCCGATGCGCCGCTGAAGGTACCGATGGCCAGCTGCAGCGCCTGCTCGGCGGGCAGGCCCATCTCCACGCCGGCTTGCTGCATGGCCTCGAGGAAATAGAACACATAAGCAGGGCCCGAGCCAGAGAGTGCGGTGACGGCGTCGAGCTGCGACTCCTGCTGCACCCAGACCAGCTGGCCGGTGGTGGTGATGATCTGCTCGGCCAGCTGCTGCTGGGCAGCACTCACCTGCGGGCGCGCAAACAGCCCCGTCATGCCCTGGCCCACCAGCGCCGGGGTGTTGGGCATGGCGCGCACGATCTGGTCATTGCCCAGCCACTGGGCAATGCTGTCGCTGCGGATGCCGGCGGCCACGCTCAGGTGCAGCGCATGGCGGCTGTGGTCGGCCACGGCGGCAGCGGCCTGGGCAAAGGTTTGCGGCTTGACGGCCCAGACAACGACCTGCGCCTGCGCCAGGCGGCTGTCAGCGGCGGGCAGCGCGGTGATGCCAAACTGCTGCTGCAGCACTTGGCGCTGGGGCTCGTAGGGCTCGACGACCTGGATGCGGTCTTGGGGCAGGCCCTGGCGGATCAGGCCGCCGATGATGGCGCTGGCCATGTTGCCGCCGCCGATGAAGGCGATGGCGGGAAATTGGGACAGATCGGTAGTGGACATGGCGGCAGGTGCAAACAAAGAGAGAGGGGCAAAAACCAGCGCGTGCTGCTGTGGCTGCCACTATAGCGGCGGCCCGCGCAAAGCTCAAACCGCTGGCGCGGCAAGCCATGCAGGGCGCACAGGTTTTGCTATCAATTTCAATTGCGATGCGATTGCTCGGCCTGGCCGGATGTGTTGCCCGATGCGCCGGCGCAGGCCGTTGTCTCGACCAGCGCCAGAAACTGCGTGACCTGGGCCGGGTTGAAGTTGTTGTCGCTGACCAGCAGCAGCACGCGCTCGCCGCTGGCCAGGCGCGGGCCCCAGGCCATGCCTTCGAGGTTGTCCACGCTGCGCAGGCTCAGCTGCGCAAAATCCAGCAGCAACTCCTTGTGGGCGGGGGTGTATGCCGCGTCCTGCAGCGCATCGATGGCCAAGGTGTCGCTGGCTTCCTGGGTGTTGATGCGGTAGAGGCGTGCAGAAAAGCCTGCGCCCAGCACATAGGCGCGCTCGAGCACCAGCAGGTGGTCGGGCCCATCGGCCAGGATCTCGCTGACGCCATTGATCGCAATGAGTGGCAGCAGCAGGTTGTCCTTGGGCAGCGCATCGGGGATATAGGCGATCTGGCGCACAGGCTGCTGGCTGGCCAGGTCGTACTGGGTGATGCGCAGCGGCCCGCCGATCTGGCCCCGGCGCGGCAGCGGACCGTCCTGGCGCAAGGCGCCCTCCATGGCCAACCACAGGCTGCGCTGGTCCTCGCTGATTGCGATGCCTTCCAGGGTCATGTTGTTGCGCGGGCCCCGGCCGGTTTCGGGCTGCAGTGGGCCTTGCAACAGCGCGGGCAGCGGCCAGGTTTGTTGCCAGCTGCCATCGAGCCCGGCCTGCTGCAAAGAAGGCCCAAAGCCGCGTGCAAAGTCGCCTTCGCTGCTCCAGACCACGCTGCGCCCGCCGGGCAGCAGCCGCAGCGCTTCGGGGTCGGGCACGGCCGTGTCCGCTGCCGCGGTGCGGCTGCTGGGGTAGGGCCTGCCTGCCGGTGTCTGCAGGTACTGCTGGCCGGTGATGCTGACCTGCTGCAGGCCGCTGGCGTCGTAGCGGATACGGGCCTGGTACCAGCGGGCGCTGTCCTTGGCCGAGCGGTCGTCGCTTACCAGGTAGTAGCTGCCATCGGCGGGGTTGTAGTCGATCGACGAGAGCCCGCCGATGGGCACGCCGGCCCATGCGGTGTCCAGCGGCCAGCGTTGCTCGCCCAGCAGCTGCAAGGCCGGGCTGCCAGGGGCATGGCAGGCGACGGCACCTGGGGTGTTGGGGGATGGAGAGATGGGGGCCTGGGCGGGCTCGGGAGAGGTCTTGCAGCCGGCCAAAAGCAGCAGCACAACAGAGAGCGACAGCGCGTTGAATAGACCGAACGAATAATGTATTTGAGTCTTGATTTTCATAGCATTTTCAGCAAGTGTAGCGCGCTTGTTGCACCGGCAATTGTTGACATTTTCAAACGCGGCTCGCTCCTTATCATCTCGGCTACTAGGGCTCGCCTGTGTGTGCGTTGCATGCCGCGGGTCTGACTGATGAAGGGGTAAGAGAAATGACATCCAACCTGCAAAAATGGTCGGCAGAATGCCTGGGTACGTTCTGGCTGACCTTTGGCGGCTGCGGCAGCGCGGTGCTGGCCGCTGCTTTTCCTGAGGTGGGTATTGGCCTTTTGGGCGTGTCGCTGGCCTTTGGCCTGACGGTGCTGACCGGCGCCTATGCCTTTGGCCCGATCTCGGGCGGCCATTTCAACCCGGCCGTCTCGGTCGGCTTGACGGTGGCCGGGCGCTTCAAGGCCTCGGACCTGCCGGGCTACATCATTGCCCAGGTGCTGGGCGCGATTGTGGCGGCCGGCCTGCTGTACCTGATTGCCAGCGGCAAGGCAGGCGCGCAGGTCACCGATCTGGCCACCAATGGCTTTGGTGAACACTCGCCAGGCAAGTTCTCGATGCTGGCCGCGCTGCTGACCGAGGTGGTGCTGACGGCGGTGTTCCTGCTGGTGATCCTGGGCTCGACCACGAAGAAGGCGGCCGTGGGCTTTGCCGGCATGAGCATTGGCCTGTGCCTGACCTTGATCCACCTGATCTCGATCCCCGTGACCAATACTTCGGTCAACCCTGCACGCAGCACCGGTCCTGCGCTGTTTGGCCCCGCCATCGCGTTGGAGCAGCTGTGGCTGTTCTGGCTGGCGCCGATTGTGGGTGCCGTGATCGGTGCGCTGATCCACCGCGCCTTGCTGCGTGGCGACGAGGAATAAGCGGATCCCATTGAAGGCATAGACAACAACAGGGGCTGCGGCCCCTGTTGTCGTTTTGGGAAAAGCCGTTTAGCGCGCCGTGGTCTGGCGCACCGCCTGTTCCCAGCGTGCCATCAGCGCATCGGCACGCGCCTTGTCCTGCGTGGGCATAAAGCGGCGCTCGGCCTTCCACAGCGCCGACAGCTCTTCGCTGTTTTGGTAGATGCCCGTGGTCAGGCCCGCCAGGTAGGCGGCGCCCAGCGCAGTGGTCTCCACGCAGGCCGGGCGCACCACCGGGATGCCCAGCAGATCGGCCTGGAACTGCATCAGCAGGTTGTTGACGCTGGCGCCGCCATCCACGCGCAATTCCGTCACCGGTTGGCCGCCGTTGGCGACGGCATCGAGGCTCATGGCCTGCAGCAGCGCGGCGCTTTGGTAGGCAATGGATTCCAGCGCAGCCCGCGCAATATGGGCCACCGTCGTGCCCCGGGTCAGGCCGGTGATGGTGCCTCGGGCATCGGCATCCCAATAGGGCGCGCCCAGGCCGGTAAAGGCGGGCACCATCATCACGCCACCGCTGTCGGGCACGCTCTCGGCCAGCTGCTGCACCTGGCCGCTGTGCTCAATGGCGCGCAGGCCATCGCGCAGCCACTGCACGACGGCGCCGCCGACAAAGACGCTGCCTTCGAGTGCAAACTGCGGGATGGTGTCGGTCTGCGCGGCGCTGGTGGTCAGCAGGCCATTGCGCGAGGGGTGGAACTGCGCTCCGGTGTGCATCAGCATGAAGCAGCCAGTGCCATAGGTGTTCTTGGCCATGCCCGGCGCAAAACAGGCCTGGCCAAACAGCGCGCTTTGCTGGTCGCCGGCCATGCCGCCAATGTGGATGGCCGCGCCCAGTACCTGCGCGGCGGTATCGCCAAAATGGCTGGCCGAAGGCTGCACCTCGGGCATCAGCGAGCGCGGGATGTGCAAGAGGTCCAGCAGCTCCTGGTCCCAGGTATTGCTGTGCACGTTGAACAGCATGGTGCGGCTGGCGTTGCTCACATCGGTGACATGGCGCTGGCCCTGGGTCAACTGCCAGACCAGCCAGGTGTCGACCGTGCCAAAGGCCAGCTCGCCGCGCTCGGCAGCAGCGCGCGCGCCGGGCACATGGTCCAGCAGCCACTGCAGCTTGGTGCCCGAAAAATAGGCATCCACCAGCAGGCCTGTTTTTTCCTGGATCAGCGCGGCATGGCCATCGGCGCGCAGCTGGGCGCAGACGGGCTCGGCGCGGCGGTCCTGCCAGACCAGCGCATTGTGGATGGGCTGGCCGGTCTTGCGGTTCCAGACAATGGTGGTCTCGCGCTGGTTGGTGATGCCCAGGCTGGTGACCTGGCTGGCGCTGATGCCGGCGGCTTGCAGCGCTTCTTGCGCCGTGGCCAGCTGCGTGCCCCAGATCTGCATCGGGTCGTGCTCCACATGGCCGGGGCGGGGGTAGATTTGCGGCAGCTCGCGCTGCGCCTGGGCCACGATGGCGCCCTGGCGGTCAAACACGATGGTGCGGGAGCTGGAGGTGCCCTGGTCCAGAGCGAGCAGATAGGTCATGTCTCAAGGCCGGTCTGAGCCGGTATTCAATCAAGTCAACAAAGGGGTCGGGGGCGGTGCCCCACCGTCAGGCGACGGTGCAGCGCACATGGGCTTCCTGCAGCAGCCGGGGGAAAGGATCGGGCGGCGGGGCATCGGTAAACAGCCGGTCGATGCGCGAGAGCGGGCCCACCTCGACCATCGCCGGGCGGCCAAACTTGCTGTGGTCGGCCGCCATCCAGACCTCGCGTGCCTGGTCCATGATGGTCTGGGCCACTTTCACTTCGCGGAAGTCATAGTCGCGCAGGCTGCCGTCCGATTCAATGCCGGAAATACCGATGAGCGCAATGTCCACGCGGAACTGGCGGATGAAGTCCACCGCGGCCTCGCCGATGATGCCCCGGTCGCGGCCGCGTACCACGCCGCCAGCGACGATCACTTCGCAATCGGCATTGCTGCTCAAGGTGGCTGCCACGTTGAGGTTGTTGGTGATGATGCGCAGCCCCCGGTGCTGCATCAGCGCGCGGGCAATCGCCTCGGTCGTGGTGCCGATGTTCAGGATCAGCGAGCAGTTGTGCGGCACCTGGGCAGCCACGGCCTGGGCGATGCGGGTCTTGCCGTCGGCATTGAGGGCTTCGCGCTGCTGGTGGGCGAGATTTTCTGTGGTGGAGTTGGGCACGCGCACGCCGCCATGAAAGCGCGTGAGCACCCCGGCTTCGGACAGCCGCTGCACATCGCGGCGCACGGTCTGCAGGGTCACGCCCAGAAAGGCGGCCAGCTCTTCGACGGTGGCCGAGCTGCGGCGCTGCACCTCTTGCAAGAGCAGCAGTTGGCGAGGGTTGCTGTTGTAGAGCTCCGTCATGGCGTGGGTCTGAAACGAATAAAAACGAAAACTCCCGCCAATATAGTGCAAAACGCAACAGTTCGGCGGGGTGCCTGCCGCCCGCCCCCGGGCGCAGCCACCGCAGCAGCCCATGGCTGGCGGCTGGTTTTGTCATCAGATTGGCATGCCAGGCTGGCATGCTGCGCCGCTGAGATCTTGGGGTTCGCCCACAGCAAATTTGCCAATAACGAACAAAAAAGATCAAAAACGAATAAAATTTAGAGACAAAAGCGCAAAAGCGAATCTCGCTTCCAGGCTTTGGCACTTTGCGGCGTTCCTGGCCAGACCTGGCGCGCCGCAACCCTCAGACCTTCTTTTCTATTTCGCATGTCCACTGCTGCTGCTCCGCTGTCTGTTCACCGTACTGATTTGCTGGCCCGCCTGGGCGCCACGCCGGTATTTGACCTGGTGGTGGTGGGGGGCGGGGCCACGGGGCTGGGGGTGGCGCTTGATGCGGCCGCGCGCGGTTTCAAGGTGGCGCTGCTCGAAGCGATGGACTTTGCCAAGGGCACCTCGTCGCGCGCCACCAAGCTGGTGCATGGCGGCGTGCGCTACCTGGCGCAGGGCAATATCTCGCTGGTGCGCGAGGCCTTGCATGAGCGCACGACCTTGCTGAACAACGCGCCCCATATCGCCCAGCCGCTGGCCTTTGTGATGCCGTCTTACAAGATGCTGGACACGCCGTTCTATGGCATTGGCCTCAAGATGTACGACGCGCTGGCGGGCAAGGCGGGCCTGGGATCCACGCAGTTTCTGTCGGCCGGCGCCACGCGCCGCCTGCTGCCCACAGTGCAGGACAAGGGTTTGAAGGGCGGCGTCAAATACTGGGACGGCCAGTTCGATGATGCCCGCCTGGCCATCGCGCTGGCCCGCACGGCCGCAGCCAAGGGCGCCTTGCTGGTCAACTACTGCCCGGTGATGGAGCTGATCCAGGAAGAGGGCCGGGTCGCTGGCGTGGTCTGCAAGGATGCCGAGTCCGGCCAGCGCTACACGGTGCGTGCGCGCTGCGTGGTCAACGCCACGGGGCCCTGGGTGGACCACCTGCGCCAGCAGGATGCCGAGATGATGGGCAAGCCCGTCAAGCCCATGGTAGCGCCCAGCCAGGGCGTGCACCTGGTGGTGGACCGCGATTTCCTGCCCTCGGACCATGCCTTGCTGGTGCCCAAGACGGCTGACGGCCGGGTGCTGTTTGCGGTGCCGTGGCTGGGCAAGGTGATTCTGGGCACGACCGACACGCCGCGCCATGACCTGGCGCGCGAACCCCGGCCTTTTGACGAAGAGCTGAAGTTCATCTTGAGCGAGGCGGGCAAGTACCTCAGCCGCGCCCCCACGATGGCCGATGTGCGCAGCATGTGGGCCGGCCTGCGCCCGCTGGTCAAGCCGCAGGATGACGATGGCGAAAACACCAAGGGCATCAGCCGCGAGCACACGGTGCTGACCAGCAAGTCCGGCATGGTGACGGTGACCGGTGGCAAGTGGACCACCTACCGCGCGATGGCAGAAGACGTGCTCAACGCCTGCTTCGATGCCCAGCGCCTGCCGCGCAAGCCCGGTGGCGTGACCGTGAAGCTGCCGCTGGTGGGCACGCCCGCATCGGGCCGCGCCCAGCACAGCATGCACATGGCCCAAGGCATGCACTCCTATGGTAGCGAGGCCGAGTTTGTTGCCACCCTGCCGGGTGCCGATGTCTGGCTGGCCAATGGCCTGAGCGAGGCCATGGTGCGTTTTGCTGCGCGCTATGAATATGCACGCACTGTCGAAGACGTGCTTGCCCGCCGCAGCCGCCTGCTGTTTTTGGATGCCCGCCTGGCCGCCAAGCTGGCGCCGCGCGTGGCCGAGATCTTGCAGGAAGAATTGGGGTCGGATACGGCCCTGACCGCCTTCCTGGTGCTGGCGCAGCAGTACGCCGGCGAAAAAGTGGCGTAAAAATACAAATTTACCGCTGGTTTGGGTGCGCGCCCTTGACGAGGTGTGCTAGCTCTGACACAATGGAGGGCTTCGCGTTTAATGCGCGAGGTTTCTGCCCAGGAGAAGCATCGTAAATGGTTGCGGTGTGGACGACGGGCCCAAGACTGACTGGCTGCTTGGCTGTCCATGAGGATTAATTCTTATTGGGCTGTCTGGTCTGCTGGTGCAAGTTGGGAATATTGAAATGATCCAGACAGAATCTCGACTCGAGGTTGCCGACAATACCGGCGCGAAGTCTGTCCAGTGCATCAAAGTGCTGGGTGGTTCGCACCGTCGCTATGCGAGCGTTGGTGACATTATCAAGGTGAGCGTGAAAGAAGCTGCTCCACGTGGACGCGTCAAAAAAGGCGAGATCTACAGTGCAGTGGTGGTGCGTACCGCAAAGGGTATTCGCCGTGCTGACGGTTCGCTCGTCAAATTCGATGGCAACGCCGCTGTGTTGCTCAACGCCAAGCTGGAGCCTATCGGCACCCGCATCTTTGGCCCCGTGACCCGTGAACTGCGTACCGAAAAGTTCATGAAGATCGTGTCGCTGGCCCCCGAAGTTCTCTAAAGGAATAGCACTATGAACAAGATTCGCAAGGGCGACGAAGTTATCGTGCTGACCGGCCGTGACAAGGGCAAGCGTGGCACCGTGACCCTGCGTGCGGATGACTCCCACCTGGTGATCGAAGGCATCAACATGGTGAAGAAGCACGTCAAGCCAAACCCCATGAAGGGCACCAACGGCGGTATCGTGGAAAAGGCCATGCCTATCCACCAATCCAACGTGGCTATCTTCAATGCGGCAACCGGCAAGGCTGATCGCGTGGGCATCAAGGTGAACGCCGACGGCGCACGTGTTCGCGTGTTCAAGTCCAATGGCGCTGAAATCGCAGCCTAAGGAGTAAGACATGGCAAACGTTGCACGACTGCAAAAACAATTCCGTGAGCAAATCGCTCCCGAACTGATGAAGAAGTTCGGCTACACCTCCTCCATGGAAGTGCCTCGCCTGACGAAGATCACCCTGAACATGGGTGTGAGCGAAGCCGTCTCCGACAAGAAGGTGATGGACAACGCCGTGGCTGACCTGACCAAGATTGCTGGTCAGAAGCCTGTGGTGACCAAGGCCAAGAAGGCTATCGCTGGTTTCAAGATCCGCGAAGGCCAAGCTATCGGCTGCATGGTGACCCTGCGCGGCGTTCAGATGTATGAATTCCTGGACCGTTTCGTCACCGTGGCCCTGCCCCGCGTGCGTGACTTCCGTGGTATTTCTGGCCGCGCCTTTGATGGCCGTGGCAACTACAACATCGGCGTCAAAGAACAAATCATCTTCCCTGAAATTGAGTACGACAAAGTCGACGCACTGCGTGGTCTCAATATCAGCATTACGACGACTGCGAAGAATGACGACGAGTGCAAGGCACTGTTGCAGGCTTTCCGCTTCCCGTTCAAGAACTGAGGTGATGCATGGCTAAACAAGCACTGATCCAACGCGAACTGAAGCGTGAAAAGCTGGCTGCCAAGTACGCAGCCAAGTATGCAGAACTGAAGGCCATCGCCGGCGACGCTAAGCGTTCCGACGAAGAGCGTGATGCAGCCCGTCTGGGCCTGCAAAAGCTGCCTCGCAATGCAAACCCCACTCGTCAACGTGCACGTTGCGAAATCACGGGTCGCCCCCGTGGCACTTTCCGTCAATTCGGTCTGGGCCGCGCCAAGATTCGTGAACTGGCATTCGTCGGCGCCATCCCAGGCGTGACCAAGGCCAGCTGGTAAGCAGTCAGGAGATTAAACATGAGCATGAGTGATCCAATCGCTGACTTGCTGACCCGTATCCGTAACGCACAAATGGTGTCCAAAGCCACCGTGCTGGTTCCTTCCTCCAAAGTGAAGGTTGCCATTGCACAGGTTTTGAAGGACGAGGGTTACATCGATGGCTTCGAAGTGAAGACCGAAGATGGCAAGTCTGAACTCGCAATTACCTTGAAGTACTACGCCGGTCGCCCAGTGATCGAGCGTATCGAGCGCGTAAGCCGTCCTGGCCTGCGTGTGTACAAGGGCTGCACTGCAATTCCTCAAGTCCAAAACGGCCTGGGTGTTGCAATCGTGACCACGCCTAAGGGTGTGATGACCGATCGTAAAGCGCGCGCTGCCGGTGTCGGCGGTGAAGTGCTTTGCTATGTGGCTTAACGCGGCATTGAAGGAGAAATACTGACATGTCCCGTGTAGCAAAAATGCCTGTGAGCATCCCCCAAGGTGTGGATGTCTCCATCAAGGAAGACCAAATCAGCGTCAAGGGCGCAGGCGGCACGCTGCTGCTGACCCCTAACGCCCTGGTCAAGGTTTCCAACAACGACGGTAAGCTGGCTTTCGAGCCGGTGAATGACTCCCGTGAAGCCAATGCCATGAGCGGCACCATGCGTCAGCTGGTGAACAACATGGTGGTTGGTGTGAGCAAGGGCTTCGAGAAGAAGCTGTCTCTCGTCGGCGTGGGTTACAAGGCCGCTGCTTCTGGCAGCAAGCTGAACCTGAGCGTTGGTTATTCCCACCCAGTCAACTTTGAAATGCCTGCTGGCATCACCGTGGCCACCCCTACCCCTACGGAAGTGGTGATCAAGGGTGCTGACCGCCAACGCGTTGGTCAGCTGGCAGCTGAGATTCGTGCCGTTCGTCCTCCCGAGCCTTACAAGGGCAAGGGCATCCGTTATGCGGATGAGAAGGTCACGATCAAAGAGACTAAGAAGAAATAAGGAGCTGCATCATGTTGAACAAGAAACAGCAGCGTCTTCGTCGTTCCCTGCAAACCCGTATCCGCATTGCCAACCAAGGCGTTGCGCGTTTGACGGTGAACCGTACGAACCTCCATATCTATGCCACGATCATTTCCGGCGACGGCACCAAGGTGATTGCAACCGCATCTACGGCAGAAGCCGAAGTGCGCAGCAACCTGGGCGCAGCTGGCAAGGGTGGCAACACCGCCGCAGCTACTCTCATCGGCAAGCGCATCGCTGAAAAGGCGAAGGCAGCTGGCGTTGAGAAGGTTGCATTCGACCGTGCAGGTTTCGCCTACCACGGCCGCGTCAAGGCTCTGGCTGATGCAGCCCGCGAAGCCGGCCTGCAGTTCTAAGCGGAGTGGATAGAAATGGCTAAATTTTCCCCCAAAGTGCAAGACCAGGCGAATGACGACGGTTTGCGCGAAAAAATGATCGCGGTCAACCGCGTCACCAAGGTTGTGAAGGGTGGTCGTATTCTCGGCTTCGCTGCACTGACCGTGGTTGGCGATGGTGACGGCCGCGTTGGCATGGGCAAGGGCAAGTCCAAGGAAGTGCCTGCTGCCGTGCAGAAGGCTATGGAAGAAGCCCGTCGCAACATGATCAAGGTTTCGTTGAAGAACGGCACCCTGCATCACAAAGTGATGGGTCACCATGGCGCTGCCAACGTGATGTTGGCTCCTGCCCCCAAGGGTACCGGTATCATCGCCGGCGGCCCCATGCGCGCCGTCTTCGAAGTTCTGGGTATCACCGATATCGTGGCCAAGAGCCATGGTTCGTCGAACCCCTACAACATGGTTCGCGCCACTTTCGACGCTTTGAACAACTCCACGACCCCTGCGGAAGTGGCTGCAAAGCGTGGCAAGTCGGTTGAAGACCTGTTCGTCTGATCGGAGTCACTATGACAACGCAACAAACTGTGAAGGTCCAACTGGTGCGTAGCCCGATTGGTACCAAAGAAGACCACCGCGCCACCGTGCGTGGTCTGGGTCTGCGCAAGCTGAACAGCATCAGCGAACTGAAGGACACCCCCGAAGTGCGCGGTATGATTAACAAGATCGCCTACCTGGTGAAGGTTCTCTGAAAGGATTGATGATGGAACTCAATAGCATCAAGCCTGCAGCAGGTGCCAAGCACGCCAAGCGTCGCGTGGGTCGCGGTATCGGTTCGGGTCTGGGTAAGACCGCCGGCCGTGGTCACAAGGGTCAAAAGTCGCGTTCGGGTGGCTACCACAAGGTAGGCTTCGAAGGCGGTCAAATGCCTTTGCAGCGTCGCCTGCCCAAGCGCGGTTTCAAGTCCACCACGTTGAAGTTCAACGCCGAAGTCTCCCTGGCTGCTCTCGAGCTGCTGGGCGCTGCGGATGTGGATCTGGCAGTGCTCAAGCAAGCCGGTCTGGTTGGCCAACGCGCCAAGGTCGTCAAGGTGATCAACACCGGTGCTCTGTCCAAGGCTGTCAAGCTGAACGGCATTGGCGCCACCGCTGGTGCCAAGGCTGCGATCGAAGCTGCTGGCGGTAGCGTCGCCTAACCCTTTCTGAAAGATTCATCAGTGGCTACGAACACCGCAACTATTGCAAAGACCGGTAAATACGGCGATCTGCGTCGTCGTTTGGTTTTTCTGTTGCTGGCGCTGATCGTCTACCGCATCGGAGCTCACATTCCGGTGCCTGGTATCGATCCCAACCAGTTGCAGCAGCTGTTCAATAGCCAACAGGGTGGCATTCTCAACCTGTTCAACATGTTCTCGGGCGGAGCGCTCTCGCGCTTCACCGTGTTTGCACTGGGGATCATGCCGTACATCTCGGCATCGATCATCATGCAATTGATGACCTACGTCGTCCCGACATTCGAACAGATGAAGAAGGAAGGCGAAGCCGGCCGTCGCAAGATTACCCAGTACACCCGTTACGGTGCATTGGCGCTTGCGCTGTTCCAGTCGCTCGGCATTGCCGTGGCACTGGAAGGCACTGCCGGTTTGGTCCTCAGCCCTGGTTTCGGGTTCCGTCTTACCGCTGTGGTCAGCTTGACCGCCGGTACGATGTTCCTGATGTGGCTGGGTGAACAGATCACCGAGCGTGGTTTGGGCAACGGGATCTCGATCCTGATTTTCGCCGGTATTGCTGCGGGTCTGCCCAGCTCCATCGGTGGATTGCTCGAATTGGTGCGTACTGGTGCGATGAGCATCATTGCCGCGATCTTCATTGTTCTCGTAGTGGCAGCCGTGACGTACTTCGTCGTGTTTGTCGAGCGTGGACAGCGCAAGATCCTGGTGAACTACGCGCGCCGTCAGGTTGGAAACAAGGTGTATGGTGGTCAGTCTTCGCACTTGCCACTGAAGCTGAACATGGCTGGTGTGATTCCTCCCATCTTCGCTTCGTCGATCATCTTGCTGCCTGCCACTGTTGTGAACTGGTTCAGCGCTGGCGAATCGATGCGTTGGCTCAAGGACATTGCTAGCACGCTGACTCCTGGTCAGCCCATCTATGTGATGTTCTATGCCGCAGCGATCATCTTTTTCTGCTTCTTCTATACGGCCTTGGTTTTCAACAGCCGCGAAACGGCCGATAACCTGAAGAAGAGTGGTGCCTTTATTCCCGGGATTCGACCAGGGGATCAGACAGCACGTTATATTGATAAGATTTTGGTGCGTTTGACGCTTGCGGGTGCTGTTTACATCACCTTCGTGTGTCTGCTGCCAGAGTTCTTGATCCTGAAGTACAACGTTCCGTTCTATTTCGGTGGCACTTCCTTGTTGATCATCGTGGTGGTGACCATGGACTTCATGTCCCAGGTCCAGAACTACATGATGTCTCAGCAGTATGAGTCGCTTCTGAAGAAGGCGAACTTCAAGGCCTCAGCCAAAAACTGAGATCGACAGGAAAGTGTGCCCTCCAGTCTGTTCGGGCTAAATATTTGAAATGCCGTCACAGACTGGAGCGGATGGAAGTTTTAGGAGAATGAAATGAGAGTTTCAGCTTCGGTAAAGAAGATTTGCCGTAACTGCAAGATCATCCGTCGCAAGGGTGTCGTACGCGTGATCTGCACCGACCAGCGCCATAAGCAGCGCCAAGGTTAATCTAAAGTATTAGAGGACACAAATGGCACGTATTGCTGGTATTAACATCCCTCCGCACAAGCATGCGGAGATCGGCCTGACCGCTATCTATGGCATCGGTCGCACCACCGCTCGCAAGATCTGCGAAGCCGCTGGTATCGACTACGCCAAGAAAGTCAAGGACTTCACGGACGCTGATCTGGAAAAGATCCGCGACGCAATCGCTCACCTGACCCTGGAAGGTGACCTGCGCCGTGAAACCACGATGAACATCAAGCGTTTGATGGACATCGGCTGCTACCGCGGTTTCCGTCATCGTCGTGGTCTGCCCATGCGTGGTCAGCGTACCCGCACCAATGCCCGTACCCGCAAGGGTCCGCGCAAAGGCGCAGCGGCTTTGAAGAAATAAAGAGATTGAAGGTACACAATGGCTAAGTCTCAGAACAACGCAGCTGCACGTGTACGTAAGAAAGTTCGCAAGAACATTTCTGACGGCATTGCACACGTTCACGCTTCGTTCAACAACACCATCATCACGATCACCGACCGCCAAGGCAACTCGTTGTCTTGGGCTTCGTCGGGTGGCCAGGGTTTCAAGGGCTCGCGTAAGTCGACGCCTTTCGCAGCCCAGGTTGCTTCCGAAGTGGCCGGCCGTGCTGCCATGGAACAGGGCATCAAGAACCTGGACGTCGAGATCAAGGGCCCAGGCCCAGGTCGCGAGTCTTCGGTGCGTGCTCTGGGTGCACTGGGCATCCGCATCACGTCGATCTCCGACGTGACGCCAGTCCCGCACAACGGCTGCCGCCCTCAAAAGCGTCGTCGTATCTAACTCACCATAAGCCCACCGCCGCCAGTGCATGGTGCACTGGCGGCTCCCGCATTTATGCGGTAGCTGAAAAAAGGATATTCAAGTGGCACGTTTTATTGGCCCTAAGGGCAAACTTTCCCGCCGCGAAGGCGTAGACCTGTTCCTGAAGAGCGCACGTCGCTCGATCGCGGACAAGGTCAAGCTGGACACCAAGCCAGGTCAACACGGCCGTACCTCCGGCACGCGTACCTCGGACTACGGTCTGCAACTGCGTGAAAAGCAAAAGGTCAAGCGCACCTACGGTGTGCTGGAGAAGCAATTCCGCCGTTACTTCGCTGAAGCTGATCGTCGCCGTGGCAACACCGGCGCGAACCTGCTGAGCCTGCTGGAAAGCCGTCTGGACAACGTGGTGTACCGCATGGGCTTTGGCTCGACCCGCTCCGAAGCGCGTCAGCTGGTGTCCCACAAGGCCATCACCGTGAACGGTCAATCGGTCAACATTCCTTCCTACTCGGTGAAGGAAGGCGACGTGGTGGCTGTGCGCGAAAAGTCGAAGAAGCAAGCCCGTATCGTTGAGTCGCTGCAACTGGCCGGTCAAGTGGGCTTCCCCGCTTGGGTGGACGTGTCGGCTGACAAGGCTGAAGGCGTCTTCAAGAAGTCTCCAGACCGCGATGAATTCGGTGCTGACATCAACGAATCGCTGATCGTCGAATTGTATTCTCGTTAATTTCACGGTCGTTTTCGACTGCGAAAGTGTATCCGTCCCAGAACCGCGAGGCATCGCGGTTCTGGTGCTTCACCAGCCTTACCGGTGTAACGAGCCGGGGGTATTGAGAGGAAGTTTGCATGCAGACCAATTTGCTGAAACCCAAGACAATTAACGTAGAACAGCTGGGCCACAATCGCGCCAAGGTAGAGCTGGAGCCGTTTGAACGCGGCTACGGGCACACGCTGGGCAATGCGCTGCGTCGTGTTCTGCTGTCCTCGATGGTGGGTTATGCAGCGACGGAAGTGACCATTGCAGGTGTGCTGCACGAGTACTCGTCTATCGACGGCGTCCAGGAAGATGTGGTCAACATCTTGCTGAACCTCAAGGGCGTGGTGTTCAAGCTCCACAACCGTGACGAAGTGACGCTGAGCCTGCGCAAGGATGGCGAAGGCGTGGTGACGGCTGCTGACATTCAGACGCCTCACGATGTAGAAATCATCAACCCTGATCATGTCATCGCCAACCTGTCGCAAGGCGGCAAGCTGGACATGCAGATCAAGGTGGAAAAAGGCCGTGGCTATGTGCCCGGTAACGTGCGCCGCTACGGTGACGAGTCGACCAAGTCGATCGGCCGCATTGTGCTGGATGCATCGTTCTCGCCGATCAAGCGCGTCAGCTACACGGTCGAATCCGCCCGTGTGGAGCAGCGTACCGATCTGGACAAGCTGGTTCTCGAGATCGAAACCAACGGCGCCATCGCTGCAGAAGATGCAGTGCGCTCGTCGGCCAAGATCCTGGTGGAACAGCTCGCCGTGTTTGCGCAGCTCGAAGGCGGCGCATTGGATGTGTTCGACCAGCCAGGTGGCCAGGCGCGCAACAACGCCACGTTCGATCCGATCCTGCTGCGTCCTGTGGACGAGCTGGAGCTGACCGTGCGTTCCGCCAACTGCTTGAAGGCCGAGAACATCTACTACATCGGTGACCTGATCCAGCGCACCGAAAATGAGTTGCTCAAGACCCCGAATCTGGGTCGCAAGTCGCTCAACGAGATCAAGGAAGTGTTGGCTTCCCGTGGTCTGACCCTGGGTATGAAGCTTGAAAACTGGCCACCAGCCGGTTTGGAAAAGCGTTAAGTTATAATGGAGAGCTCTCCCAATGGTGGGAGAGCTCAATCGTAGTGCGTCGAACAGTACCTGATACGGCTGTTTGATTGAATCAATCTAAAAGGAAAAGCACCATGCGTCACGGACACGGCCTCCGCAAACTGAACCGCACCTCGTCTCACCGTAAGGCGATGCTGCAAAACATGATGAATTCGCTCATCGAGCACGAAGCCATCAAGACCACCGTTCCTAAAGCCAAGGAACTGCGCAAGGTGATCGAGCCCATGATCACGCTGGCCAAGGTGGACACCGTGGCTAACCGCCGTCTGGCTTTTGACCGTCTGCGCAGCCGCGACAGCGTCACCAAGCTGTTCAACGTGCTGGGTCCTCGCTCGGCCAACCGTCCAGGCGGCTACACCCGTATCCTGAAGATGGGTTTCCGCGTGGGCGACAACGCGCCTATGGCCTATGTTGAACTGGTGGACCGCGCTGAAGAAGCCGGTGATGCCGCAGCAGAATAAGCCCTCTGCAGGTTCTGACTGAAAAAGCCCACTCCGGTGGGCTTTTTCTTTGGCGCCGCGCGTTTTCCGACCGCTCCAGGCTGCGCTGGAGGCCCATCTGCACAAATAGTTTTCCAAATGATGACAAAGCGCTTCGTATTAAGGAAAACCCGAGCTATAATGCAAGTGCGCGATGGAGCAGTCTGGTAGCTCGTTGGGCTCATAACCCAAAGGTCGGAGGTTCAAATCCTTCTCGCGCAACCAGAACACCAAAAGCCAGCTTTCGAGCTGGCTTTTTTGTGCCCGGCTGCCGGGCAGCACCGTTGCGGGCCGGGCTGGTCAGCCGGAAAAGTGGGCCGCTAAGGCCGCCGCTTTGACCCCGCCAAGATTGCTATAAAAGTCGAAGCGCAAAAAATATACGCTAAAAGCGCATTCGGCCAAAATGCAGTACCAAAGTCGCGCTATAATTGCGGTGCGCGATGGAGCAGTCTGGTAGCTCGTTGGGCTCATAACCCAAAGGTCGGAGGTTCAAATCCTTCTCGCGCAACCAGAACACCAAAAGCCAGCTTTCGAGCTGGCTTTTTTGTTGTCCGCGCCCCGTGCGTCAACAAGCAACCGGGCAGGGTCGATGCGCCACCCGCCCAGGGCAGGGTAGCACCAGCGCCCGCCCCGCCGTCAGTCGCGGGGCCTCCGCGCCCCATCAATGCGCGTACAACTGCTCCAGCGAGCGAAAGCCTTTGACCTCGATCGGGTTGCCGCTCGGGTCATAGAAGAACATCGTCCACTGCTCGCCGGGCTCGCCTTCAAAGCGCACCTGGGGCTCCAGCACAAAACGGGTGTTGGCGGCGCGCAGGCGCTCGGCCAGCTGCTTCCAGTCTTCGAGTTTCAGCACCAGACCGAAGTGCGGCATCGGCACCTTGTGGTTGCCCACCAGGCCGGTGTTGCTGGTCTCAAAAGGCTTGCCCAGGTGGCAGGAGATCTGGTGGCCAAAGAAATCAAAATCCACCCAGCTGTCGGTGCTGCGGCCTTCGGCGCAGCCGAGCGTGTCGCGGTAGAAGTGGCGTGCAGCATCCAGGTCGTGCACATGGAAGGCGAGATGGAAAAGGCTCTGCATGGTGGCGGGCTCAAAAGGCAGGGTTGCAAGGGTGGTCGTACGCAGCCGCAAGCGATTTATCACATAGGCAGGGGCTGCACAATCCGCTAAGCTGTGCAGCATACACCCTGGCATTGCAACCGCGGCCAACAGCCCCAACCCCTGGAGACAACACCATGCAGGACTCCGCCCAGTCATTCAACCCCTTTGCCCCTGGTTTCGATTTTCTGCAAAAGCTCGCAGCGGGCAGCAGCTCCAAGCCTTCTGCGGCTTTTGCGCAATGGCAGGAATGGGTGGCGCCCACGATAAATGTGCCGGACCTGGAAAAGCGGATTCAGGAGCTGAAAACCGTGCTGTTCTGGCTGGAGCAGAACCAGCGGGCGCTGGCCGCCACCATCCAGGCGATGGAAGTGCAGAAGATGACCTTGTCGGCCTTGCAGACGATGAATGTGCCGGTAGAGAACTGGGCCAGCACCATGGTGCAAAGCTGGCAGCAATTTGCGCAGAGCACGGCAGCGCAGGCGCAAGAAGCTGCCGCAGCGGCTGCGCCGCAGGCCTCGGCCCCAGCGCAAGCCGCACCCAGCCCAGCGCCTGCAGCCACACCGGCTCCCGCGCCAGCCGCCGCCGCAGAAGCCCCTGAAAAAGCCGAGCCGGCCAGCAGTGCCGCAGCAGCCTCGGTGACCGATCCCATGCAGTGGTGGGGCGCGCTGACCCAGCAGTTCCAGCACATTGCCCAGCAGGCGGTGCAGGATGTCACCGAGCAGGCGATGGCCCATGCGGCCAGCACCCAGCAGGCGGCAGCCACTGCCGCGCAGGCAGTGCGCAGCACAGCCGAAGAGATGGCCGAAGCCGGCAAGGCGGCGGCCAAAGCGGCGATGGGCCAGCCGGCTGCAGCCAAGCGCAGCGCGACTTCGACAAGCCATGCCAACGCTGGCAACGCTGGCAAGGCGTCTACCCAGAAGCCCAAGAGCGGGCCGCAGCCCAGCAAACAGACGGCCCCCCCCAAGGCGACGCCCACCAACGGCAACCGACAGTCCGCGCCACGCAAGGCCGCCCCGCGGAAGGCCGCCCCGCGCAAGCCTTCCCCCGGCCAGCGTTGAGTCAACAGTACGGTTGAGCGTTGGTGATTTTTTAGCGCGGGACTGGCCTGGCCGCCGCGCAGCAGCAGGTTTTTGACAATGGCAGGCACAAAGCTTTTTCCCTATGGCCATGTGACCCATCCCGACTGGCGGATGGCCGTGGCGCTGGTGGTGGCCCAACTGCGTGGCCGCATGGCCCAGGCGGGCTATGCCAGCGCGCCCAACCTGGGGCTGGTGTATTTCACCGATGCCTTTGCGCGCCATGCGCCGCAGCTGCTGGAAGCCTTGCAGGACGAGTTTCCGCAGATCGGCGACTGGAGCGGCTCGGTCGGCGTGGGCGTGATGGCCTCGCATGCCGAATACCTGAACGAGCCAGCGCTGTCGGTCATGCTGCTGGAGCTGCCTGCCCATTCCTACCGCCTGTTTTCGGGCATCGCACCACTGCCGGTGGCGCCTACATCGCCCTGGGAGCGCGCGCTGGTGCATGCCGATGCGGGCCTGCCGGATTTTGCAGAACTGCTCGAAGAGCTGGCCGCGCGTACGCGCGCCGGCAGCGTGCTTGGCGGCCTCAACTCCGAGGCGGTGGCGCCGCTGCAACTGGCCTGGAGCAAGGCGCTGGGCCCGAGCCACAGCGGGGTGCTGCGCGGTGGGCTCTCGGGCCTGGCGTTCTCTGCCGATGCCGGTGTGGTGCAGGAGCTGACCCAGGGCTGCCAGGTCATGGGCGCGCGCATGCGCATCACCGCGATGCAAGGCCATGTGGTGCTGGCTTTGGATGGCCGGCCCGCGCTCGATGTGCTTGAAGAGCTGATGCCCGTGCGGCTGGATGCGGACCCCGAGCGGGCCACCCGCACGATGCGCCATATCCATGCCGCGCTGGAGCCGCATGCGCCCGAATCGGCTGTGCACGCCGGGCAGCTGGGCCCGGAGGCGCGCGTGGTGCCGCTGGTGGGCGTGGACATGGCCAGCCGGGGCATTGTGCTGTCAGAGCTGGCGCAGCCCCAGCAGTACCTGTGCTTTTGCCAGCGCAACCTGTCGGCGGCCCGCGCTGATTTGCTGCGCATGTGTGCCGAGCTGCAAGAGTCGCTGTCGCCCGCCGAGGCGCAGACCTGTCTGCCGCTGGGCGATAGCGCCCTGGGCGATGCGGCGGCCGGCCGCCGCATTGCAGGGGCCGTCTACATCAGCTGCGCGCAGCGGGCGAGTCCCTATTTCGGCGTGCCCGGCGCCGAGCTGGAGCTGATCCACCATGTGCTGGGCGATATCCCGCTGGTGGGTTTTTACAGCCAGGGCGAGATTGCCGGCCAGCAGCTGCACCGCTATGCCGGTGCGCTGATGCTGTTTACCCAGGCCGCTTAGCGGTTGCCACCCGGCTGCAGGCGCCGCATTTCGGTAAACACCGACAGCTCCCAGCTGCGCATGGCCAGCAGCAGGGTGTAGCCCTCGCGCTCCTTCTCGGGCAGGCGCTGGTCGGTCAGGTGCTGCTGTGCAAAGTCCTGGGCCACGCGCTGCAGGCGCTCCAAAAAGGCCGGCGCCAGGGTGCGGCTGATGGCGCCATGCACGAGCATCAAGCCCTCGCCGGATTTGTCGAAGGTGCCCGAGAAATAGTCGTGCACCGCGTTCTCGCGGAAATACTCCATCACCGGGCCATGCGGGCGCCAGCGGAAGGTCTTGGCCAGCTTAAGCCGGTAGCGGTTCATCGGGCGCAGCTCGATGATGCCGATACGGTCGAGCTGCGCCAGGTACTTGATGCCCTCGGCCTCGCTCAAGCGGTAGGTGGCCAGCACCTGCTCCAGCGTCCACTGGCTGAGCACGCAGATGGCCATCAGCAGCAGCTTCTTGTCTGCCACCACCGCCTGCTCTTGCTGCTGCGTCAGCTCCTTGATCAGCGGCTGGTTGTCGGCCACGCGGCGCGCCAGGTCGGCAAAATCGAGGCGCAGCACATGGCAGATGGCATCGATGCGCGACAGCGGCATGTCGCCCTTGGCCAGCATGCGCTTGACGCTGGACTCGGCCATGCCCAGCGCCTCGGCCAGGTCGGCATAGGTCATCTGTGCGGCCTTCAGCTCTTTCTTCAATGCCAGTACCAGATCGGCGGTGGTGCTCATGGGTATCGTCCTGTCATACTTTGGGTGCCATCATAGGGGATCGCGCCGGGATTGCGAGACGCTCTGGCGCGCCAGCGGCACAGTGCAGGCCATGACTGATACCTCCCAACCCCCAAGCCCCCGCAGCCTGGCTGCGGAATACGCGCTGTACGCCTTCTATGCCGCCATGCTGGCTCTCGCCTGCCTGGGGCCCCATGTGCCGCAGGCGGCCCATTACCATGACTTTGCCGACCAGCGCCCGCTGCTGGGCCTGGTCAATGCGGCCGATGTGCTGAGCAATCTGCCGTTCTTGCTGGTCGGCATCTGGGGCTTGCTCGCGGCTTTCAAAACGCCCGCGGAGACGCTGCGCTCCCAAGGGGCGACGCCCTGGTTGCTGCTGGTGTTTGGCGGCCTGGTGCTGACTGCCGTTGGTTCGTCCTACTACCACCTGCTGCCCGGTGATGTGCGCGTCTTCTGGGACCGCATGGGCATGGTGCCGGTGTTTGCCGGTGTGCTGGGCCTGGCGCTGCAGTCGCTGCTGAACGCCCGCGCCGCCTGGCTGACAGCACTCGCCGTGCTGCTGGGCGGGCCGCTGGCGCTGTGGAGCTGGTTGCAGACCGGGCAGTTGCTGCCCTGGGCCGTGTTGCAAGGCGCAGGCATGGTGCTGCTGGTGGTACTGGCGCTGTGGCAGCAGCGCAGCCCACCGGCCGCTCATCTCATCCGCTGGCCCCTGGCCGCCGTTGTGGCCTGGTATGCGCTGGCCAAGCTGTTCGAGCTGGGCGATGCCGCTGTCTGGGCCGGCAGCGGCCATCTGGTGGCCGGCCATGCGCTCAAGCACCTGGCCGCTGCGCTGGCGGTGTTGCCGCTGCTGCGCAGCTTGCAGCAACTGCGCCATCGGGCGCACGCAAACCGCGCGTCCGCAGGCACAATCGGGGGCGGCGCGCTGGGGGCAGGGCGTTTGCGCTGAATGCCCGGTACCGACCACCCCCACCGCCCTTGATCCGCCAGGAGATGCTTGTTCCATGAACCGTCCACATGCCCCGTCTGTGCCTGCCACTGAGGCGCCAGACCATCCCAACCAGTTTGCCTTGCTGGGCCAGCGCCGCTTTGCCCCTTTCTTCTGGACCCAGTTCGCCGGGGCCGCCAACGACAACCTGTTCAAGTTCGCCTTCACCGTCATGGTGACCTACCAGCTGCAGGTGGCCTGGATGCCGCCTGCCATGGCCGGCCTGGTGATCGGGGCCTTGTTCATCCTGCCGTTTTTGCTGTTCTCGGCCACCTCGGGGCAGCTGACCGACAAGTACGAAAAGCACCGCATGATCCGCTTCGTCAAGGATCTGGAGATTGGCGTGATGCTGATCGCTGGTGTGGGCTTCTGGATCGAGAGCCCGGCGCTGCTGCTGGGCTGCGTGTTCTTGATGGGCCTGCATTCCACGCTGTTCGGGCCGGTGAAGTTTGCCTACCTGCCCCAGGTGCTGCGCGACGATGAGCTGACCGGCGGCAATGGCATGGTCGAGATGGGCACTTTTGTCGCCATCTTGCTGGGCAATGTCGTGGGTGGCCTGCTGGTGGCTCTGCCCGGTATCGGCCATGCCGCGGTGGGCGTGGCCTGCCTGGGCCTGGCGGTGGTGGGGCGCCTCACGGCGCAAGGCGTGCCGGTGGTGCCGGCCACCGACCCGGGCCTTAAGATCAACTGGAACCCGGTGAGCGAGACCTGGCGCAACCTGAAGCTGGCGCACGGCAATGTGGTGGTGTTCCGCTCGCTGCTGGGCATCAGCTGGATGTGGTTCTTTGGCGCGGTGTTTCTGAGCCAGTTCCCCAGCTTTGCCAAGGAGGTGCTGCATGGCAACGAGCATGTGGCCTCGCTGCTGCTGGTGGTGTTTTCCATCGGCATCGGCCTGGGTTCGCTGCTGTGCGAAGTGCTCTCGCGCCGCCAGGTGGAGATTGGCCTGGTGCCCATTGGCACCATCGGCATGAGTGTGTTTGCGATTGACCTGTACTTTGCCTCGCGCGGCCTGGCGCAGCCGGCCCAGGCCTGGACGGCGCTGGCCTTCATCAGCCAGCCGGCGCACTGGCGCGTGATGGCCGATCTGGCGCTGCTGTCGCTGTTTGCGGGCCTCTACAGCGTGCCCATGTATGCGCTGATCCAGCTGCGCAGCCAACCCACGCACCGCGCCCGCATCATTGCGGCCAACAATATCTTGAATGCGCTGTTCATGATTGCCAGCTCGGTCATTGCCGGCGCCTTGCTGGGCGCGGGCTTCACGGTGCCGCAGATCTTTCTGTTCACTGGCATTGCCAATGCCATCGTTGCCACCTACATCTTCTTGCTGGTGCCCGAATACCTGCTGCGCTGCATTGCCTGGCTGGTCACCAACCTGGTCTACCGCTTTCGCGTGCAGGGCGCGCAGCACATCCCCACCAGCGGGCCGGCGCTGCTGACCTGCAACCATGTCAGCTTTGTCGACCCCATCCTGATGATGGCCGCCAGCCCGCGCCCGATCTACTTTGTGATGGACTACCGCATCTTCCGCACGCCCCTGCTGGGCTGGCTGTTCCGCCTGTGCAAGGCGATTCCGGTGGCGCCCCGCAGCGAAGACCCTGCCGTCTACGAAGCCGCCTTTGCCCGGGCCGCGCAGGTGCTGCGCGAGGGCGATCTGCTCGCTATCTTTCCCGAAGGCGGCATCACCCGCGATGGCGAGCTGCAGGCCTTCAAGGGCGGCGTGATGAAGATCCTGGAGCAGGCCCGTGCCGATGGGCTGGAGGTACCTGTGGTGCCGATGGCGCTGACCAACCTCTGGGGGTCGTTCTTCAGCCGCATCGAGCCCAAGGGCGCGATGACCCGGCCGTTCCGCCGAGGCTTCTTCAACCGCGTGACCTTGCGCATTGGCGCTGCCAGCCCGGCTGCCGAGTGCTCTGCCGAGCAGCTGCGCCAGCGCGTGGGCGAGTTGCTCGACCAGGAGAGGGGCCATGGCAGTGGCTCGCCCGCTTTGGGATAATGCAGGCTGGACAACGAATGGCTTTGTGATGACCTCTCTAACGATTCTGTACAAAAGCGTGGCAGCCCTGGTGGCCATGTCCGCCCTGGCCGCCTGCAGCAGTACTTCGGGCCTGAAGCCGCTGCATGACCCTGAAGAGAAGGAGGCTTTCACACGCGCCACCGTCTATGCCGGCCCGCGCAGCCCCGCATCGGCCTACTGCGTGCAGATGGGCGGCGCCTTGCTCAACACGCCCAAGGGCAAGAACACGGTGTGCAAATTCCCCGACGGCAAGGAAATGGACCCCTGGGACCTGTTCTGGCGCGACAACCCAATGAACTGAGCGCCCCAGCAACGACAAACCCCTGCCCGCGCATCGTGCGCTGGCAGGGGTTTTATCTTGCGGAGTCGCTGGCGATCTAGGTTTTAGATGACGCCATGCGTCTTGAACCAGTCCTGCATGCGCTTCCAGCCGTCTTCGGCCGCATCCTTGCGGTAGCTGGGGCGGTAGTCGGCATGGAAGGCGTGGCCCGCTTCCGGGTAGACATGGAAGCTCGACGCAGCAGCGGCGGCATTGCCAGCGGCACCGGCTTTTTGCAGGCTTTGCTTCATGGCTTCCACGGACTCAAGCGGAATGCCCTGGTCCTTGCCGCCGTAGAGGCCGAGCACGGGGGCCTTGAGTGCGCCGCTGAGGTCAATGGGGTGCTTGGGCTGCAACTCGCTCGCAGCGCCTTGCAGGCGGCCATACCAGGCGACACCGGCCTTGACCTTGCCGGTGGCGGCATAGAGCCAGGTGATGCGGCCACCCCAGCAAAAACCGGTGATGCCGGCGCGGCTGGTGTCGCCGCCATTGTCCTTGGCCCAGGCCAGGGCAGCGTCCAGGTCCTTGATGACCTGGGCATCGGGTACCTTGCTGACCAGCTCGCTTTGCAGCTGGCTGATTTCGGTGTATTTGCGCGGGTCGCCCTGGCGCGCAAACAGCTCGGGTGCAATGGCCAGGTAGCCCAGCTGGGCCAGGCGGCGGCAGGTGTCGGCAATGTAGTCATGCACGCCAAAGATTTCCTGGATCACCAGGACCACCGGCAGGTGGGTCTTGCCAGCGGGCGCTGCGCGGTAGGCGCTGACCTGGAAGCCGTCAACCGTGTACTGGATCGTGCCGGCCGTCAGCCCGGTATCGGGGGTCTTGATGGCGGTTTGCGCCATCACTGGCACCGCTGCTGCGGCGTAGCCTACGCCCAGCGCCATTTGCAGGGCGCTGCGGCGGGTGCTGCCGGCCAAGGTGGCGCGGCCCGGGAGAAGGGAGTCGAAATCGGCATTGCTGGGAGTCTGGGACATAGGATTTCCTTTTCTGCGGATGGCAGCCCCATTATGGGGGACGATAAAAAACAGCCCGTGACAAGGTGGCTGGCGCGCCGGCGCCGCCGTGTTCATGCAAGAAAAATGCCTGGCATCGCCAGGCATCGTGGTGGGGGTGGCTGGGCTCAGCTCACTTCCACAGCGCGCACTTGGTTTCTTCCTTGGTCGTGAAGACCTCGTCACCGGGCAGCTTCTTGACGATCTTGTAGTAGTCCCAGGTGCCCTTGGATTCCTGCGGGGTCTTGACCTGGACCAGGTACATGTCGTGGATGTAGCTGCCGTCGGCGCGCAAGGTGCCCGAGCCAAAGAAGTCGTCCATCTTCATGCCGCGCCAGGTCTCCATCACCTTGTCGGCATCGGTGGTGCCGGCAGCCTGCACGGCCTTGAGGTAGTTCATCGTGGCGGAGTAGTCGGCGGCCTGGATTTCGGTGGGGCGGCGCTGGGTTTTCTTCATGTAGGCGTCGGCAAACTTGCGCGTTGCATCGTTCATGTCCCAGTACCAGCTGGTGACGAACTGCATGCCGGCGGTGTTCTTCAGGCCCAGGCTGTGGATGTCGCTGTAGAAGACAAGCAGGGGGGCAATCTTCATCGACTTGTCGATGCCGAATTCCTTGGCCGCCTTGATGGCGTTGATGGTGTCGCCGCCGGCATTGGCCAGCGCCAGCACCTGGGCCTTGGAGCTTTGCGCCTGCAGCAGGAAGGATGAGAAGTCGGAGGCATTGAGCGGGTGGCGCACGGCCGCAGCCACGGCGCCGCCCTTGGCCTTGACGACCTTGGTGGCATCGGCTTCCATCGCATGGCCAAAGGCATAGTCGGCGGTCAGAAAGAACCAGTTCTTGCCGCCGTTGTCGACAATGGCGCCGGCCGCACCCTTGGACAGCGCCACGGTGTCATAGGCATAGTGCACGGTGTAGGGCGTGCAGGCTTCGTTGGTCAGCGCCGAGGTGCCCGCGCCGTTGTTGATCATCACGCGCTTTTTCTCATCGGCCACCTTGGCCAGCGCCAGCGCCGTGCCCGAGTTGGTGCCGCTGAAGATCATCGTCAGGTTCTGCGTGTCGATCCACTCGCGTGCCTTGCTGGCGGCGATGTCGGCCTTGTTCTGGTGGTCGACCACCAGCATTTCGATCGGCTTGCCCAGCACCTTGCCGCCAAAGTCGTCAATCGCCATCTGGATGGCGGTGGCGCCACCCTTGCCTTCGAGGTCGGCATAGAGGCTCGACAGGTCGGAGATATAGCCGATCTTGACCTTGTCCTGTGCATGGGCCGTGCCCATGGCGGCGGTCAAGCCCAGCAGTCCCAAGGTGGCCAAGGCTTGCGCCAGGCGAGTGCGTTGCATAGTTGCTCCTGATGTTTATGGTGTTGTCTCGATGCGGCAGCCGCATGGAGCAGATACTGGCATGCACAGCGCCAGGTGGTATTGGGACAATTACTGCGCTGCACCGGGTGCCTTATTGGGCACAGCTTCCATAAAAATAGCTGCCAGTGCTTGTCTCAAAAGCACGGGCAGCTATCAATTCAGGAGTTTCGCGACCGCCTGGGCGCTTGTGCACAGTGGCTTGGCTTTTTTGCGCATCCCTCGTTGAACGGGTGCTCAGCGCTGCTGGCTGCGCAGATAGGTCTGCACGATGGCGGCGGCATCGACGGCGAAATGCTGGCGCAGCGCCGCGCGCGAATCACTGCGGCCAAAGCCGTCCGTCCCCAGCGTGTAGTAATGCTGGCGCGGCAGGCCACGGTCGTCCGTGGGCAGGTAGGCGCGCACCAGCTCGGGCAAGGCGCGCACATAGTCGCTGGCGGCAATGATGGGGCCTTGCGAAGACGCCAGCTGCTGCGCAAACCAGCTGGGGGCGCTGGCCTTGCCAGCACGCCAGAGCTCCAGCTGGGCCTCGCCATCGCGGGCCAGCTCGGCATAGCTGGTGACACTCCAGACATCGGCAGCGACGCCATGCTCGCGCTCCAGAATGGCAGCGGCCTTGAGCACCTCGCCCATGATCGCGCCGCTGCCCAGCAGTTGCACCCGGCGCGGGCTGTGCGCAGAGCCGGCCTGCAGCCGGTACATGCCCCGGATGACGCCTTCATGGGCCTCAGGCGGCAGGCTGGGGTTGGCCACGTTTTCGTTGGTGACGGTGATGTAGAAGAACTCGTCGCGCTGCTCTTGCAGCATGCGCTGCATGCCATGGTCGATGATGACGGCCAGCTCGCCGGCAAAGGCGGGGTCGTAGCTCTTGCAGTTGGGCACGGTGGAGGCGCTCAGCAAGCTGCTGCCGTCCTGGTGCTGCAGGCCTTCGCCGCCCAAGGTGGTGCGCCCGGAGGTGGCGCCGATCAAAAAGCCGCGTGCGCGCTGGTCGGCAGCGGCCCAGATCAAATCGCCCACGCGCTGGAAGCCGAACATGCTGTAGAAGATGAAAAACGGCAGCATGGCCGTGCCATGGGTGCTATAGCTGGTGGCGGCTGCTGTCCAGGACGACAGCGCGCCCGCTTCGCTGATGCCTTCTTCCAGAATCTGGCCGCTGCTCGCTTCGCGGTAGAGCAGCATCGAGGCATTGTCCTCGGGCAGGTAGAGCTGGCCAAAAGGCGCGTAGATGCCCACCTGGCGGAACAGCCCGGCCATGCCAAAGGTGCGCGCCTCATCGGCCACGATGGGCACGATGCGCGGGCCCAGGGTCGGGTCCTTGAGCAGGTTGCCCAGCTGGCGCACAAAGGCCATCGTGGTGCTCATCGGCTTGCCCTCGGCCTGCAGTGCAAAGCCGGCCGTCGCCTGCAGATCGGGCACGGCCACGGGCGTGGCCTGGCCTTTGCGCGCCGGCAAAAAGCCGCCCAGCGCCTGGCGGCGCGCCAGCAGGTAGCGCATCTCGGCGCTGCCATCGGCGGGCTTGAGGAAGGCGGCCGAGGTGGCCTGGGCATCGCTCAGCGGCAGGTTGAAGCGGTCACGAAAGGCCAGCAGGTCTTCGGCGCCGAGCTTTTTTTGCTGGTGCGAGGTCATGCGGCCCTGGCCGATGCTGCCCATGCCGTAGCCCTTCATGGTCTTGGCCAGCACGACGGTGGGTTGGCCGCTGTGCGCAGCGGCGCTGGCAAAGGCGGCGTGGATCTTGACCGGGTCATGGCCGCCACGGCGCAGGCGGTCGATGTCGCTGTCGGACAGGTGGGCGACCAGCGCCGCCAGCTCCGGGCTCTGGTTGAAGAAATGCTCGCGGTTGAAGGCGCCATCGTTGGCCGACAGGGTCTGGAACTCGCCGTCGACCGTGTGCGCAAAGGTGCGCGCCAGCACATGGCTGTGGTCGCGCGCCAAGAGCGCATCCCACTCGGAGCCCCAGAGACACTTGACGACGTTCCAGCCCGCGCCGCTAAAGAGCGCTTCGAGCTCATCGACGATACGGCCATTGCCGCGCACCGGGCCATCGAGCCGCTGCAGGTTGCAGTTGATGACGAAGATGCAGTTGTCCAGCCCCTCGCGTGCGGCCAGGGTGAGGGCGGCGATGGATTCGGGCTCGTCCATTTCGCCATCGCCAAAAAAGCCCCAGACCTTGCGGCCTGCGGTATCGGCCAGGCCCCGGTCGGCCAGGTAGCGCATGAAGCGCGCCTGGTAGATCGCATTGATCGGTCCGATGCCCATCGAGCCGGTGGGGAACTGCCAGAACTCGGGCATCAGGTAGGGGTGCGGGTAGGAGCACAGCCCCTGGATGCCCTGGCTGGCGGCCACCAGCTCCTGGCGGTAATGGGCCAGGTTCTCTTCTCCCAGGCGCCCTTCCAGAAAGGCGCGCGCATAGACGCCGGGTGAGGAGTGGGGCTGGAAATACACCAGATCAGCGGCCTGGTGGCCATCATCGGCGCGGAAGAAATGGTTGAATCCGGTCTCGAACAGATCGGCCGCCGAGGCATAGCTGGCGATGTGGCCACCCAGCTCGCCATGCGCGGCATTGGCGCGCACCACCATCGCCAGCGCGTTCCAGCGCAGGATGGCCGAGAGCTTTTTCTCCAGCGCCACATCGCCGGGGTAGGGCGGCTGCTCATCCACCGTGACGGTGTTGACGTAGGGCGTGTTGCCCGAGGGCTTCCAGGCCACATGGCGCTTGCGGGCATGGGCCAGCAGCGCGTCGAGCAACGCGCCCGCCTGCTCCTTGCCCTGCGCCGAGCCATAGGCCGCCAGCATTCCATCGAAGGCATCGCACCACTCGGCCAGTTCGGCGGGGTCAGCTGGCGGGGTGGCGGGCACATGGTGGGGCGGCTGGCGCACGGTGGTCTCCTGTCTGGTTCTTGGTGAATGCTTGGGATCATGCCATGGAAGCGTCGCCCAGGCGCGAGGCGCCGCGACAACGGCAGCGCCTTGAAAGTATTGCCTCGCGATACCTGATTCTTTGAAAACTGCTACCGGCATTAAAAGGGGATGCTGGCGCAGCCGCTTGCCCGCATCATCGCGGCGTGTTCAACCAAAGCGGGGCCCTGATGCTCCGACCCACCATGTCTCCATTCTCCAATCCTGTTCAGCGTGACACCCGTGCATGGCAATACCAGGTATGGATCTCGTTCGGTATTGCGGTCTCGATGTGCGCGATCGGCCTGGCCTGGCTGCCAGGGCAACACCTGGAGCAGGCGTTCATGGTGATGGGCTATATGTTCTGCCTCTCGGCCGCCTTTGTTCTAGCCAAGTTTGTGCGGGACAAACAGGCGGACAGCCGCCAGGCAGCTGGCGACACCCCCATGTGGCGCTTTGTGGTCTGGGGCGGTTTTGCGATCGCGATGGGGCTGACCGGCTGGGGTTTGCTCAGCATGGACATCAACCCGACCTACAAGGCCTTTTTGGGCGTGAGCTGGATGTACATGATCACCACCGCCTTCACCCTGGCCAAGATGCTGCGCGACAAGCATGAGTCGGACCTGGCCAGCGCTATCCAACAGGCCCGCAGCATGCGCAGCGCGCCCCGCGAGCAGGACGCGGGCCACCCGCAGGAGCGCGTGTGAGCACCCATCGGATGATGCAGCCAACACGGGAGCAGCATATGTTCAATCTTACGGTTCGCAAATGGCAGCGCCGCGCTGCTGCCACTCTGGCCAGCACCGCGCTGGTGCTGGGTTTGGCCACCGCCCCGGCGGCCCGGGCACAAAGCGATGCGTCGTTGGTGCTCTCGGCCCTGCCGATTGCATCGGTGGTCGTGGGCACGGCGGCCTCGGTGGGGGCGTCGGCCAGCGTGGTCGCCCTGCCGGTCGCGCTGTCGGTCGATGGCGCCCAGCTTATCGTCAAGGGCGTGCAGGCATCGGCCAAGGGCACGGTCTGGTTGCTGGAGAGCGCATCGGACGGCGCGGCGGCCAGCATTGAGCTGTCAGCCGGTGCCCTGGGCGCCAGCGCCGCCGGTGTCGGCACGGCCCTCCTCGTCAGCGTGGTGGGCACGGGGGTGCTGCTGTCAGCCGCTGGCGAGGTGATTGCCTTTATTCCCAATGAGGTGGGTAAGGCACTGCTCTACAACGAGCGCTTGTGATGACCAAGGAGATGGCCATGTTGAAACCTCTGCGCCTGGGCCTGCTGGCCGCCGCACTGCTGGCCGCCACGGCCGCCCAGGCCGGCCGCAGCTGCGAGCCGCAAAAGCCCACGCTCGACAGCGTGCGCCAAAGCCTGAGCCTGGCGCAAAACGTCGCTCAGGCGCTGGATGCCAGCGGTGCGCAGCTGGTGTTGCTGGGCCGCCAGGGCCAGGATCTGCGCAAGTACCAGCTGCAGTTCTCGCACATGGGCTGGGCCTACAAATCGGCCACCGGCGCCTGGCGTGTGGTGCACAAGCTCAATGACTGCGGCACTGCCACTTCCCATGTCTACCGCCAGGGCCTGGGCGAGTTTTTCCTGGACGATATGTGGCGCTACCAGGCGGTGGTGGTGGTGCCCACCAAGGAGGTGCAGCAACAGCTGCTGCTGGCGCTGTCGGCCAACGCGCAGCCCTTGCAGCTGCACGAGCCGCGCTACAGCATGCTGGCCTATCCCTGGAGCCAGCGTTACCAGCAAAGCAACCAGTGGGCGCTGGAGACCCTGGCCCAGGCGCTGGCGCCGCAAACCGTGCATGACCGGGGCCAGGCGCAGGCCTGGTTGCAGCTGCAGGGCTACCAGCCCAGCGACTTGCGCATCGGTGCGATGACCCGGCTGGGCGGCCGCATGACGCGCGCCAATATCGCCTTTGACGACCACCCGCCCGAAAAGCGCTTTGCCGGCCATATTGAAACGGCGACGGTGGATTCTGCGTTGGCGTTTTTGCAGCGCAGCGGCTTGGCGTCGGCGCCGGTGCTGCTGCGTTAAGCCGCAGAGAGCGGCGCCGTCCAGACCGCGCAGTCGCGGCCCTGGGCCTTGGCCTGGTACAGGGCCAGGTCCGCTTCGCGCAGCAGGTCTTCGAGGCTGTCACCCGCCCGCAGCGCTTGTTTGTAGGCCAGGCCGATGCTGAGCGTGGCCTGCAGCGGCTCGTGGTGCGCCGTCAGAAAGTGGCCGCTGCGCACGGTATGGCAGAGGCGCTCGGCAATGGCGGTGGCATCTTCAAAGCTGATATGGGGCAGCACCACGGCAAACTCTTCGCCACCGATGCGGCCCAGCACATCCTGGGGGCGCAGCGATTCGGTCAGCACCTGGCTGACATCGCGCAGCAGGCGGTCGCCGCTGGCATGGCCGTGGTTGTCGTTGACACGCTTGAAATGGTCCAGGTCCAGCATCAGCACCGCCGCCGAGCTGCCTTCATGGGTCAGGCGCTTGAGCAGCGCGTGGCTGGCCTGCACAAAGCCATTGCGGCTGAGCACATCGGTGAGGCTGTCATGGTGGGCCTGGTAGCGCATGCGGTGCAGGAGCTCGGCGCGTGCGGCGTGCGAGCCCGCCACCGACAGCGGCCCCAGGATCAGCATCGTGATGCCCAGGCGCAGGCTGGCCACATCCAGCACATTGGCCGGGATAAAGCCCACGATGTTGGAGATCACGATCACCTTGGTCACAAACACCAGCATGGTGATGATGGCCGTGGTCAGGATGCGGTAGGACAGCGCGCACCACAGCAGCGCAGGCAGCGAGAACACCAGCGAGCCGACCTTGTTGCCCACCATGTAGCTGGTCATCTCCAGGCCGACCACGGCCAGCGCGGGCAGCAGTTTCAAGGCCCAGGACTGGCGCTCTTGCTTTGCGCCGCTGCTGCGTGCCGAGGGCAGCGCCAGCAGGAACGGCAGCAGCATCATCGCGTTCATCCATTCGCCGGTCCACCACATCAGCAGCCCCTGGCTCATCGACAGATCAAAGGCCCAGGCGCTGATAGGCCCGCCAATGGCCGCCGATGCCGTGGAGGCCATGCCGCTGGCAAAGAACACCAGCAAGGCGGAATACTGGCCCTCCATCTGCAGATCGCGCTGGGATTGCCGGCGCAAGAACAGCCAGCCGCAGGCGGCGCCGCACAGGTTGGCGGTGGTAAAGCCCAGGGACAGCCACAAGGAGGTGCCGGTGATCAGATCGGCCAGCACAAAGCTGGCAAAAAGGGCGGCTAGCCCCAGCGGGCGCATGAGGCGCGGGTAGCGCAGCAGCAGCACCAGCACGATCTGGTTGGCGGGCCAGAACACCGAGAGGTAACCCAGCGGCCGCAGCAGGATGCCGACCATCGCTGCCGCAAACACCGCCAAGCTGGCGCAGAGCAGCAAGCGACCGCTATGGGGTTGCTCCAAGGGGTGGACGGGCGACGCGGTCAGCATGGGTGTGAGGGAGGATGGGCGAAATATACCCGCTCCCCTGCACCGCCATGGGCCCGACCCCGTGGGCCAGTCACACATTGGCAGGTGGGCTGAGTGCTGCAGCCGCGCAGGGCCTGGCTGAGATTTTGATTAATCGATAATCTCAGTCAATCGCTATTGCTTCCAAAATGGGAGCTAAGAACGCATGCCAGTCTGCGCATGAATCTGAAATATGCCGGGATCAAACAGCGCTGTTGCCGTGGGCAGCTGCGGTGCACCGAGGGGCGCAAAGCCCCAGACGGCGCTGTCTCTTACTTTACGCAGGGGCTGTCAAGCGCCGTGCTGCGCTGTCTCTTGGCCCCCACGCTTTGCATGGCATGGCATGGCAGGGGAGGGGGGCCGAGAACTTAGATACCGCGTGCCCGGTCCGACTTGAACTGCGCGCGGAACTGGGCAAAGTGGCCGGCATCGAGCGACTGGCGCACTTCCTGCATCAGGTTCAGGTAGTAGTGCAGGTTGTGGATGGTGGTCAGCATGGGGCCCAGCATCTCACCGCAGCGGTCCAGGTGGTGCAGGTAGGCGCGGCTGAAACCCTCGCGCCCTCCGTTGTCCCAGCTCACGCCGCTCTTGCCGGCGCAGGCGTGGCAGGTGCAGGAGGTGTCGATGGGCTGGTGGTCGGTCTTGTGGCGGGCGTTGCGGATCTTCAGGTCGCCATAGCGGGTGAAGATGGTGCCGTTGCGCGCATTGCGCGTGGGCATCACGCAGTCGAACATGTCCACGCCATCGGCCACACCATGGACCAGGTCCTCGGGCGTACCCACGCCCATCAGGTAGCGCGGCTTGTGGGCCGGCAGCAGATGGGGCGTGTGCTGCATGATGTCCAGCATCTCGTCCTTGGGCTCGCCGACCGAGACGCCGCCCACGGCGTAGCCGGGGAAGTCGATATCCAGCAGGCCCTGCAGCGATTCCTCGCGCAGGTTCTTGAACATGCCGCCCTGCACAATGCCGAACAAGGCATTGGGGTTGCCCAGGCGCTCGAACTCTTCCTTGGAGCGCTTGGCCCAGCGGCGGCTCATCTCCATCGACTTGCGCGCCTCGGCCTCGGTGGTCTTTTTGCCGTTGGTCTCGTACGGCGTGCACTCGTCGAGCTGCATGACGATGTCCGAGTTCAGAATCGTCTGGATCTGCATGCTGACCTCGGGCGACATGAACAGCTTGTCGCCATTGACCGGGCTTTGGAAATGCACGCCTTCTTCGGTGATCTTGCGCATCGCGCCCAGCGACCAGACCTGGAAACCGCCCGAGTCGGTCAGAATGGGCTTGTCCCATTTCTCGAAACCGTGCAGGCCGCCAAAGCTCTTCATCACATCCAGCCCCGGGCGCATCCACAGGTGGAAGGTATTGCCCAGAATGATCTGGGCGCCCATTTCCTCGAGGCTGCGCGGCATCACGCCCTTGACGGTGCCATAGGTGCCCACGGGCATGAAGATGGGGGTCTGCACCACGCCATGGTTGAGCGTGAGCGTGCCACGGCGTGCGTGGCTGGTGGGATCGGTTTTGAGAAGGTCGAACTGCAGCATAACCGGGCATTTTCGCAGATGTGCGGTAGTTGACGGCGCGGCGGGTTTCGCAGGCTCGTCTCTGACACAGGGGCTGCCGGCAGATCGCTACACTGGTCTTATCTTTCACTGCCAAGGAGAAGCCCATGCTCAACATCATGATCGCCGTCGACGGATCGCCCAACTCGCTGCAGGCGGTGCAGCACGGCGTGCAGCTGGTGCAACAGGGCTTGCGCGCCCATGTGGTGGTCGCCCATGTGCAAAAGGAGGCGAGCTTTCTGGAGCTGGCCACGCAGGATTCGGAGCTGATCGCCAATGCCAGCCTGGAAGCGGGCATGGACCTGGTCGCCCCGGCGCTGGACATGCTGCGCCTGGCCGGTGTCTCGTATGAGGTGGAGATCCGCCTGGGCGATATCTACGCGAGCCTGCTCGACATCGCCGAGGAGAAGGGCTGCGGCCTGATCGTGCTCGGTGCCACCGGCGAGAGCATGCTGGGCAGCATTCTGATCGGCTCGGTCTCGCGCGAGGTGGCCCGCCACAGCAAGGTGCCGACCACCATCGTCAAGATGCCCGAGGTGCTGGAGGCCGATGAGGCCGATAGCGACCTCAGCCAGGCCGATACCGCGATGTAATTCTTCAAAGAGAAGCCTGAGAGCCTGCCGGACCAGGGGCGGTCCGCAGGCTCTTTGTCATTTTTAGGGCTGGCACTCAGTCGGCAAGCTGCTCCACCCGCTGGCCCACGATCTGCCGCAGCAGGCCCAGCTGCTCATACAGCTCACGCGCGGCATCTGCGCCCAGGGGCGCGAGCAAATGCTCCAGCCATTGCTCATGCGCCTTGGCCATGGTGCTGAACTGCTTTTTGCCGCTGCGCGTCAGGCGCACCGTCATCGATCGCCGGTCCTCGTCATCGGCCACCCGCTCCACCCAGCCTTCTGCCACCAACTGGTCCGTCAGACCGGTGATATTGCCGCCCGTCACCATCAGGTACTCGGACAGCGTCTTCATGCGCAGGCCCTTGGGGAAGCGGCTGAGCTGGGCCAGGTAGTCAAAGCGCGGCAAGGTGGTGGCGAACTGGGTGCGCAGCTTGCTGCGAATCACCTGTTCGATCTGCGTGCTGCAGGTCATCAGCCGCAGCCACAGGCGCACGGCCTGGTGTTCGTCATGGGCGAGGCCGGCCTCGCGGCCAGCCATGCCGCCACCGGTGTCGGAGGGGGAGTTGCAGAGGGTTTGCATGTCAGCCATGGCGCCCATGGTGCAGTACCGCAGGCGGCTCCAGTGATAGGGTATGTGCGTATTTTAGTGAATTATTTATGCATCAATAATTTAGTTATAAAGTATTTTTCAGGACGGTCCTGGCCATGAAAATTGTCTGCATCGGCGGCGGCCCCGCCGGCTTGTATTTCGCACTGCTGATGAAGCAGATGGACCCCGCGCATGACGTGACCGTGGTCGAGCGCAACAAGCCCTATGACACCTTTGGCTGGGGCGTGGTGTTCTCTGATGCGACGATGGACAACATGCGCGAATGGGACCCGGCGACGGCTGCGCAGATCGAAGAGGCCTTCAACCACTGGGACGATATCGAGTTGCTGTTCAAGGGCCGCAAGATCCGCTCGGGCGGCCATGGCTTTGTCGGCATCGGCCGCAAGCATTTGCTCAATATCCTGCAGGCGCGCTGCGAGCAGCTGGGTGTTCAGCTCGTGTTCGAGACCGATGTGCAGTCCGACGAGGACTATGCCGATGCCGACCTGATCATCGCCAGCGATGGCGTGAACTCGCGCATCCGCAGCAAGTACGCCGAGGTGTTCAAGCCCGATATCGTCACTCGCCCCAACCGCTTTATCTGGCTGGGCGCCAACAAGGTCTACGAGGCCTTCACCTTTGACTTTGTTCGCACCGAGCACGGCTGGTTCCAGGCCCATATCTACCAGTTCGACGACAAGACCTCGACCTTCATCGTCGAGACCACCGAAGAGACCTGGAAGGCCTGCGGCCTGGACACGGCCGACCAGGCGCAGTCGATTGCCTTTTGCGAAAAGCTGTTTGCCGACAACCTGCAAGGCGCGCGGCTGATGACCAATGCCCGCCATTTGCGCGGCTCGGCCTGGATCAATTTCCAGCGCGTGGTCTGCGACCAGTGGTGGCTGCAAAACGCCAAGGGCAGCCATGTGGTGCTGATGGGTGATGCCGTGCACACGGCGCATTTTGCGATTGGCTCGGGCACCAAGCTGGCCATTGAGGATGCGATCGAGCTGGCGCGCCAGTTCCAGCAGCTGGGTGACGGCAAGGCGCAGATACCTGCGGTGCTGGAGGCCTACCAGGCGCTGCGCCGGGTGGAGACCTTGCGCATCCAGAATGCCGCCTGGAACGCGATGGAGTGGTTCGAGGTCTGCGGCAAGCGCTACTGCGACCAGCTCGAACCCGAGCAGTTCATGTACTCGATGCTGACGCGCAGCCAGCGCATCAGCCATGAGAACCTGCGCCTGCGCGATGCCGCCTGGCTGGGTGGCTATGAGGCCTGGCTGGCCGCGCAAAACGGGGTGGAGGTACAGGGCAAGGCGCCGCCGCCGATGTTCCTGCCCTATACCCTGCGCGGCCTGACCTTGAAGAACCGCATCGTCGTCTCGCCAATGGCGCAGTACTCGGCCGTCGATGGCGTGCCCGGTGACTACCACCTGGTGCACCTGGGCGCGCGGGCCATGGGCGGCGCCGGTCTGGTGTTTGCCGAGATGGCCTGTGTTAGCCCCGAAGGCCGCATCACCCCCGGCTGCCCGGGCACCTACAGCCAGGCACAAAAGCAGGCCTGGCAGCGCATCAGCGACTGGATCCACAGCCACAGCGATGCCAAGTTTGCGATGCAGATCGGCCATGCCGGAGCGAAAGCCTCCACCCGCCTGGCCTGGGAAGGCACCGACCTGCCGCTCGCCGAGGGCAACTGGCCGATCATCTCGGCCTCGCCCCAGCAGTACCTGGAAGGCGTGAGCCAGATCTCGCAGGCGATGAGCCTGGCGCAGATGGACGAGGTCAAGCAGCAGTTTGTGCAGGCTGCCCAGATGGCTGCCGAGGTCGGCGCCGATTGGCTGGAGCTGCACTGCGCCCATGGTTATCTGCTGTCCAGCTTCATTTCGCCCTTGACCAACCACCGGAGCGACGCCTATGGCGGCAGCTTGGAAAACCGCCTGCGCTACCCGCTGGAGGTGTTCCGGGCCGTGCGTGCCGTCTGGCCGCAGGAGCGGCCGATGTCGGTGCGCATCTCCGCCCATGACTGGGTGCCCGGCGGCATCACCCCCGATGACGCGGTAGAGATTGCCAAGGCCTTCAAGGCCGCAGGCGCGGACCTGATCGACTGCTCGTCCGGCCAGGTCAGCAAGCAGGAAAAACCGGTCTATGGCCGCATGTTCCAGACGCCTTTTGCCGACCGCATCCGCCAGGAGGCAGGCATTGCGACGATGGCCGTCGGCGCGATCAGCGAGGCCGACCATGCCAACTCCATCATTGCGGCCGGCCGCGCCGATCTCTGTGCCGTCGCCCGCCCGCACCTGGCCAACCCGGCCTGGACCTTGACCGAGGCGGCCAAGATTGGCTACACCGCCATCGCCTGGCCCAAGCCCTACTTTGCCGGCAAGCGCCAGATGGAAAGCCTGTTCGAGCGCGAAAAGGCCCAGCAAGCGGCCGCTGGCCATTGAGGAGTGCTGCCGATGCCAAGCAAGACCTTTAAAGGACAGCATGCACTGGTAACCGGCGCCGGCCAGGGCATTGGCGAGGCGATTGCGCGCCAGCTGCTGGCGCAGGGCGCGCGGGTGACGGTGCTGGGCCGCCGGCCCGAGCCGCTGCAAAAACTGGTGGATGCCTACCCAGGCCAGTGCCAGCAGGTGCTGGCCGATGTGGCGCAGGGGCCGGAGGTGGTCGCGGCCTTTGCGCAGGCTGTCGCCGCCTTTGGCGATATCCAGATCCTGGTGAACAACGCCGGCCAGGCGCAGAGCGCGCCCTTTATGAAGACCGATGCCCAGCTCTGGTCGCAGATGCTGGCGGTGAACCTGACCGGCACGATGCTGTGCATGCAGCAGGTGCTGCCAGCGATGCAGGCGGCCGGCTATGGCCGCATCGTCAACGTGGCCAGCACGGCAGGGCTGATCGGCTACGCCTATGTGTCGGCCTATGTGGCGGCCAAGCATGGCGTGGTGGGCCTGACCCGGGCGCTGGCGCTGGAGGTTGCAAGCCGGGGCATCACGGTCAATGCCGTGTGCCCGGGCTATACCGAAACCGACCTGGTCAAGACCAGCATCGACCGGGTGGTGGCCAAGACCGGCCGCAGCCCCGAGCAGGCCATGGCCGAATTTGTGCGCGACAACCCCCAGGGCCGCCTGGTGCAGCCGCAAGAGGTGGCCGATGCGGTCGTCTGGCTCTGCGGTAAAGGCGCTGGCGCGATGACCGGCCAGGCCATTGCGGTGGCTGGCGGCGAAGTGATGTGAACCCCGAATTTGTGGAGACAGGCATGAGTGAATACACCATTGACCCCGCGCTGGTGGCGGGCAACCACCAACAGCTGGTTGGCTACCAGGCACAGCATTTTTTGTGGCAGGTCCATGCCGGCGTGGCGACGATCACCTTGAACCGCCCCGAGCGCAAGAACCCACTGACCTTTGACTCCTATGCAGAGCTGCGCGACCTGTTCCACCGCCTGAAGTGGGCGCAGGATGTCAAGGCCGTGGTGCTGGTGGGCGCGGGCGGCAACTTCTGCTCGGGCGGCGATGTGCATGAAATCATCGGCCCGCTGGTGGCCCTCAAGGCCCCTGAGCTGCTGATGTTCACCCGCATGACGGGCGAGCTCATCAAGGCCATGCGCGCCTGCCCGCAGCCCATCATTGCGGCGGTCGATGGCATCTGCGCGGGCGCTGGCGCCATCATGGCCATGGCCTCGGACATGCGCCTGGGCACGGCCCGCAGCAAGACCGCGTTCCTGTTCAACCGCGTGGGCCTGGCCGGCTGCGACATGGGCGCCTGCGCCTTTTTGCCGCGCATCATCGGCCAGGGCCGGGCCAGCGAGCTGCTCTACACCGGCCGCAGCCTGGGCGGCGACGAGGGCGAGCGCTGGGGCTTTTTCAACCGCCTGGCAGAGCCCGAAACGCTGCTGGTGCAGGCCCAGCAGATGGCCGCCGACTTGGCCGCCGGCCCGAGCTTTGCCAATGGCATCACCAAGACCCAGCTGCACCAGGAATGGGCGATGACCATCGACCAGGCCATTGAGGCCGAGGCGCAGGCGCAGGCCATCTGCATGCTGACCGAAGACTTCAAGCGCGCCTACGAGGCCTTTGTGGCCAAGCAAAAGCCGCAATTCCAGGGGAACTGACATGGCCGACACCCGTTACCTGCAGTGGCCGTTTTTTGAGCCGCACCATGCGGACTTGGCGCAGACGCTGGATGCCTGGGCCGCCCAGCATGTGGCCCATGTACACAGCGGCGATACCGATGGCGATTGCCGCAGCCTGGTGCAGGCGCTGGGCCAGGCGGGCTGGCTGCGCCATGCGGTGGCCGGCGAGGCGCATGGCGGTGCGGCCGCGCAGATCGACACCCGCGCCATCTGCCTGATCCGCGAGACCCTGGCGCGCCACAACGGCTTGGCCGATTTTGCGTTTGCGATGCAGGGGCTGGGCTCGGGCGCGATCAGCCTGGCGGGCACGGAGGCGCAGAAGGCACGCTACCTGGGCCGGGTGGCAAGGGGCGAGGCGATTGCGGCCTTTGCCTTGTCCGAGCCCGATGCCGGCTCGGATGTGGCTGCGATGGCCTGCGCGGCCCGCTTGGACGGTGACCACTATGTCATCGACGGCGAAAAAACCTGGATCTCGAACGGCGGCATTGCCGACTTCTATGTGGTGTTTGTGCGCACTGGTGAGGCGCCGGGCGCGCGTGGTATCTCGGCGCTGATCGTGGATGCGGATACGCCCGGCCTGGAGATTGCCGAGCGCATCGATGTGATCGCGCCGCACCCGCTGGCGCGGCTGCGCTTTAGCGGCTGCCGCGTGCCGGTCAGCCAGCGCATGGGTGCGGCGGGCGAGGGCTTCAAGCTGGCGATGCGCACCCTGGATGTGTTCCGCACCTCGGTAGCGGCCGCCGCACTGGGCTTTGCGCGCAGGGCAATGGATGAGGCCTTGCAGCGCGCCACCAGCCGCCGCATGTTCCAGGGCGTGCTGGCCGATTTTCAGCTGACCCAGGCCAAGCTCGCGCAGATGGCCACGCAGATCGACAGCGCCGCGCTGCTGACCTACCGCGCCGCCTGGCAGCGCGACCAGGGCCAGAGCGTGACCAGCGAGGCGGCGATGGCCAAGATGACCGCCACCGAGAACGCGCAGCAGGTGATCGATGCGGCGCTGCAGATGTGGGGCGGTCTGGGCGTCGTCAGCGATCAGCCGGTCGAGCGCCTGTACCGCGAGATCCGCGCGCTGCGCATCTACGAAGGGGCGACCGAGGTGCAGCAACTCATCATCGCCCGTGAGCTGCTCAAACAAGTGGCGCCCGCTGCGCCTTGACCATTGCCGAGGACCTGGACGCCGGTCCTGGTTTCCGCCTTCAGCCTGGAGTTTGCGAGATGTCTGCCACGCCCTATACCGCGCATACCGACCGCTTTGCGGCCACGCATTTGCCGCCGCCCGAGTTGCAGCCCGACTACCTGTTCGAGCTGCCCGAGCTGCAGTTCCCCGAGCGGCTCAACTGCGCCGCCGAGCTGCTGGACCGCCATGTGGCCGAGGGCCGGGGCGAGCGCCTCTGCCTGCAGGCCCAGGGCCTGCGCTGGACCTATGCCGAGCTGCAGGCCCATGCCAACCGCATTGCCAATGTGCTGACCGCCCAGATGGGCCTGGTGCCTGGCAACCGCGTGCTGCTGTGCGCGCCCAACAACCCGATGATGGTGGCGAGCTGGTTTGCCGTCGTCAAGGCTGGCGGCATTGCGGTGGCTGCGATGCCGCTGCTGCGTGCCAAGGAGCTGGGCACCATCATCGAGATTGCCCAGATCAGCCATGCGCTCTGCGATGCGGCCTTGCTGGCCGAGGTGCAGGCAGCGCAGGCGGCCTACCCACGCTTGCAGGCGGTGCGCTACTTCAATGGCAGCGGCCTGCCAGCAGCGCAGGCGCTGGAGCCGCTGATGGCCCAGGCATCGCCGCATTTTGACGCCGTGCAGACGGCCGCCACCGACACCTGCCTGCTGGGCTTTACCTCGGGCACCACGGGCGTGCCCAAGGCCACGATGCATTTCCACCGCGATGTCATGGCGGTTTGCGCCTGCTGGCCGCGCCATGTGCTGCGGGCTGCGCCCGATGATGTCTTTATCGGCAGCCCGCCGCTGGCCTTTACCTTTGGCCTGGGTGGCCAGGTGCTGTTCCCGATGGCGATTGGTGCCTCGATGGCGCTGCTGGAGAAGGCCGGACCGCTGCAGCTGGTCGATGGCATCGAGCAGTTTGGCGCCACCGTGGTGTTCACCGCGCCGACCTCGTACCGCGTGATGGCCCAGCAGGGCGAGCGGCTGCGCCAGACCCGGCTGCGCAAATGCGTATCGGCCGGCGAGGCCTTGAATGCCTCGACGCGCGCGCTGTGGAAAGCTGCCACCGGCATCGAGATCATCGACGGCATCGGCTCGACCGAGATGCTGCATATCTTTATCTCGCACCGTGAGGACGAGGCACGGCCCGGCGCCACCGGCCGCGCCGTGCCCGGCTACCGCGCCAAGGTGGTCGATGAGCAGGGCCAGGAAGTGCCGGCCGGCACGGTGGGCAAGCTGGCCGTGCAGGGCCCCACCGGTTGCCGCTACCTGAACGACAGCCGCCAGACCCAGTATGTGCATGCGGGCTGGAACCTGACCGGTGACGCCTATGTGATGGATGCGGACGGCTACTTCGTCTACCAGGCCCGCACCGATGACATGATCATCTCCTCGGGCTACAACATTGCCGCGCCCGAGGTCGAAGACGCCTTGCTCGCGCATGCGGCGGTGGCCGAATGCGCGGTGATTGGCCTGCCCGACAGCGAGCGCGGCCAGATCGTCAAGGCCTTTGTGGTGCTGCGCCCGGGCTTTGCGGCGGACGCGGACATGGTCAAGACCTTGCAGGATTTTGTCAAAAGCACGGTGGCGCCCTACAAATACCCACGGGCCCTGGATTTTGTCGCGCAGCTGCCGCGCACAGCTACGGGAAAACTACAACGGTTTCGTCTGCACAGCCCGGCATAGTAGCGGCTCGGCAAATTTTTACGTACTTCAACCAGGGAACCAGCATGAAGCCTCATCTCTTGCATCGCAGTCTTGTCAGTCTGTCCATCGCGCTGCTCTGCGCCAGCAGCGCCAGTGCCGCCGACCAGGTCAAGGTGGGGTTGCTGAGCACCTTGTCGGGCCCCGGCGCCGGTCTGGGCACCGATATCCGCGACGGCTTCCAACTGGCCGTCAAGCACATGAACGGCAAGATCGGCAACCTGCCCGCCGAGGTGGTGGTGGTCGATGACCAGCAAAACCCCGAGGTGGCCAAGCAGACGGCCGAGCGCCTGCTCAAGCGCGACAAGGTGGATTTCATGACCGGCACCGTGTTCTCCAACGTGATGCTGGCCGTGGGCCCGGCGGCGTTCCAGAACAAGACCTTCTTCATCAGCCCCAATGCCGGCCCCTCGCAGTACGCCGGCGCCCAGTGCAACCCGTATTTCTTCAATGTCTCGCAGCAAAACGATGCGCTGCATGAGGCCGCCGGCCAGACCATGCAGGACAAGGGCTTCAAGCGTGTGGCGCTGATCGCACCCAACTACCCCGCAGGCAAGGACTCGATCGCCGGCTTCAAGCGCTTCTACAAGGGCGAGATCGGCATGGAGACCTATACCTCGCTGAGCCAGCTGGACTATGGCGCCGAGATCTCCAAGATGCGTGCGGCCCAGGTCGATGGCGTCTATATCTTTCTGCCCGGTGGCCTGGGCGTGAACTTCATCAAGCAGTTTGTCGGGGCCGGACTGTCCAAGGACATCACCTTGTATGCGCCGGGCTTCTCGGCCGATGAGGACGTGATCCGTGCGGTGGGCGACTCGATGCTGGGCACCTTCAACACCTCGCAGTGGGCGCATGACCTGGACAATGCGGCGAACAAGAAGTTCGTCGCCGACTTCCAGAAGGAGTTTGGCCGCAGCCCCTCGCTCTACGCCTCGCACGGCTATGACGCCGCCCGCCTGATGGACGCGGCGGTGCGTGATGTCAAGGGCAAGCTCGATGACAAGGCGGCCTTGCGCAAGGCCATCGAGGCGGCCAAGTTCGAGTCGGTGCGCGGCAGCTTCAAGTTCAACAGCAACCACTTTCCGGTGCAGGACTATTACCTGCGCGTGGTGAGCAAGGATGCGCAGGGCAAGCTGACCAACCGCACGGTGGGCACGGTGTTCAAGAACCACCAGGATGCCTACGTCAAAGACTGCAAGATGCCCTCCTGATCGATGAACACCATCCTGATTCTTGAGCAGACGCTCAACGGCCTGCAGTTCGGCCTGATGCTGTTCCTGCTGGCCGCTGGCCTCACGCTCGTGTTCGGCATCATGGACATGATCAACCTGGCCCATGGTTCGCTCTACATGATCGGCGCCTACCTGGTGGCCAGCCTCAGCCAGGCCACCGGCTCGTTCTGGCTGGGCCTGGGCCTGGGGGTGCTGGCCACCGTGGTGGTGGGCGTGCTGCTGGAATACACGATCCTGCGCCGCCTCTACCACCGCGACCACCTGTCGCAGGTGATGGGCACCTTTGCCATCTTGCTGATGAGCAACGAGATCGTGCGCATCATCTGGGGCGCGCAGCCGCTGATGCTCAACCCACCCGCCGCGCTGGCCGGGCCGGTCCAGCTGATGGATGGTTTTTCCTACCCGGCCTACCGGCTGCTGATCATCGGCGTGGGCCTTGCCGTGGCTTTGCTGCTGTGGCTCCTGGTGACCCGCACGCGCTTTGGCATGCAGGTGCGCGCGGGCGCGGCCAACCGCGAGATGGCAACTGCCATGGGCGCCAATGTGCGCCGGCTGTTCACCCTGGTGTTTGCGCTGGGCGCTGCGCTGTGTGCCGTGGCGGGCGGCATGCTGGGCCCGCTGCTGGCGGTGCAGGTGGGCATGGGCGAGAGCATTCTGATCCTCGCCTTTGTGGTGATCGTCATTGGCGGCATCGGCTCGATCCGGGGCGCGCTGCTGGGCGCCTTGCTGGTCGGCCTGGTCGATACCGCCGGCCGTACCCTCGTGCCCTTGTTGTTTGACAAGGCCATGGGCCCCGAGGTGGCGGCCAATGCCGGCCCGGCCGTGGCCTCGATCCTGATCTATGTGCTGATGGCTGCCGTGCTCTTCACCAAACCCCAAGGTCTGTTCCCCGCCCATGACTGACACCTCCGCCCCCCAGACCGCTGCGGCCCAGGCCACGCCAGCGGCGCAGCCCAGCGTCTTCGACCACCGCTTGCAGCCGCGCTGGGTATTGCCGCTGTTGGCGCTGCTGATCGCCTTTCCGCTGATCGCCCAGGCGACGGGTGAAGAGTTTTACATCGGCGTGGCCAGCCGTGTGCTGGTGTTTGGCCTGGCCGCTGCCAGCCTCAACTTCATCCTCGGCTTTGGTGGCATGGTGAGCTTTGGCCACGCGGCCTTTGTCGGCCTGGGTGCCTACACCGTGGGCCTGCTGATGCAGCAGGGTGTGACCTCCGCCTGGCTGGCCTGGCCGCTGGCGATGCTGATGGGCGCGGCCTTTTCGCTGCTGGTGGGCGCCATCAGCCTGCGCACCCAGGGCGTCTACTTCATCATGATCACCCTGGCCTTTGCGCAGATGCTGTACTACCTGATCATGTCGTTCAAATCGCTGGGCGGTGATGACGGGCTGTCGCTGCCCAGCCGCTCGGAGATTGGCCTGGGTCTGGACCTGGGCCAGGACGCGACCTTCTACTACGTGGTGCTGGCGCTGGTCAGCGCTAGCCTGCTGGCGATGGCGCGGGTGCTGAACGCCCGTTTTGGCCATGTGCTGCAGGCCATCAAGGAAAACGAGACGCGCATGCAGGCCATCGGCTTTCCGGTCTACCGCTACAAGCTCGTCGCCTTCACCTTGGCCGGTGCCTTTGCCGGGCTGGCAGGCGCGATGCTGGCCAACCAGGGGAGCTTTGTCGGCCCCGGCATGCTGCAGTGGACCCAGTCCGGCATCCTGCTGATCATGGTCATCCTGGGCGGTGTCGGCCATCTCTATGGCGGCCTGGTGGGCGCGGCGGTGTTTTTGCTGCTGGAAGAAGTGCTGGCCGCCTACACGGTGCACTGGCAGTTGGGCCTGGGCGCCGTGCTGCTGATCGTGGTGCTGGTGGCACCCAATGGTTTGCTGAGCCTGCGGCGCGGCATGTGGAGCAAGCGATGAGCACGGCCAAGATGCCAACCCCTTTGTTGCAGGTGCAGAACCTGGTCAAGCGCTTCGGCGGCCTCACCGCCACCGACCATGCCAGCTTTGCGGTGCAGGCTGGCCAGATCCATGCGCTGATCGGGCCGAACGGCGCGGGCAAGACGACCTTGATCCACCAGCTGTCGGGGGCGCTCGTGCCTGACGAAGGGCAGATCCTGTTTGCCGGTGAGGCGGTGGAGCGCAAGCCCATGCCCGCGCGGGTGCAGGCCGGCCTGGTGCGCTCCTACCAGATCACCAGCATCTTCAAGCGCCTGACGGTGCTGGAGAACATTGCGCTGGGTGTGCAGGCACGCGATGGATCGAGCTGGCGCTTTTGGCGGCCCGCACGCAGCGAGAGCGCGCGCTATGCGCAGGCCGCCGAGGTGGCCGAGCGCGTGGGCCTGGCTGCGCAGTTGCAGCAAACCGCCGGTCTGCTGGCGCATGGCGAGCAGCGCCAGCTGGAGGTGGCACTGGCGCTGGCCACGCGGCCGCGCATGCTGCTGCTCGATGAGCCGATGGCGGGCATGGGGCCGGACGAATCCGAGCGCATGGTGCAGCTGCTGCTGCAGCTGCGCCAGGACACGACGATCCTGCTGGTGGAGCACGACATGGACGCGGTCTTCCGCCTGGCCGACCGCATCTCGACGCTGGTGTTTGGCAAGGTGATCGCGACGGGCACGCCCGATGAGATTCGGCGCAACCCGGATGTGCGGCGCGCCTACCTGGGTGATGAAGCCGCAGAGGAGGCCGCCTGATGAGCACTTTGCTGGAAGTGGAAGCCTTGGAGACCTGCTACGGCAGCAGCCAGGTGCTGTTTGGCATCCATCTGCGCATGGCGGCGGGCGAGGTTGCGACCTTGCTGGGGCGCAATGGCATGGGCAAGACCACCACGGTGCGCAGCCTGCTGGGCATGACACCGGCATCGGCGGGCAGCGTGCGGTTTCGCGGCGAGCGCATCGAGCACCTGCCTGCCGACCGCATCGCCCGCATGGGCATGGCCGTGGTGCCCGAGGGCCGGCAGATCTTTGCCAACCTGACGGTGCAGGAAAACCTGCAGGCCTTTGCGGCCAACCGCAATGCCTCGGAGAACCCCTGGTCGCTGGACCGTGTCTACCAGCTGTTCCCGCGCCTGGCCGAGCGCGCCGGTAACCCGGGCAACCGGCTCTCGGGCGGCGAGCAGCAGATGCTGGCCATTGGCCGGGCGCTGATGACCAACCCGCATCTGCTGATCCTGGACGAGGCGACCGAAGGCCTGGCGCCGCTGATCCGCGAGGAGATCTGGCAGTGCCTGGCGGCCTTGCGCGCGCAGGGCCAGGCGATTTTGGTGATCGACAAATACGTCAAGCGGCTGATGGCGCTGGCCGACCAGCACACCTTGATCGAGCGCGGCCAGGTGGTATGGCAGGGCAGCTCGGCCCAGCTGGAGGCGCAGCCCGCGCTGTGGCAGCGCTATATCGGGGTCTGACATGGCAGCCCTGACCTGGCCTGAGGCCGGCCCCGTTTTCCGCGTGGCCACCGGCATCCGTTTTGCGCAGTGCGATCCGGCCGGCATTGTGTTTTATCCGCAGTACCTGGTGCTGTTCCAGTCGCTGGTCGAGGACTGGTTCAACCAGGCGCTGCACCACCCCTATGCCCAGATGCTGGGGCCCGAGCGCACGGGTCTACCCATCGTGCATCTGGCCTGTGATTTTCGTGCCATTGCCCGCATGGGCGATGCGGTGCAGCTGGAGCTGGCCGTGCTGCGGCTGGGCAGCCGCTCGCTGCAGCTGGCGCTGCGCTGTGTGGGCGACGATGGCCAGGTGCGGGCACTGGCCCACCAGGCGCTGGTGTTCACCAGCCTGGACAGCCACGAGGCCATCCGCATACCGCCAGCCATCCACCGCCGCATGGCGGCCTGGCTGGCCGGTGAGCGCTTTCAATAATGCTTGGTTTTTAGAAGGAATCGTCTCATGCAAGTACTACTTCCCCAGGGTTGGCCCCGGCCCAAGGGCTATGCCAATGGCGTGATGGTCAGCGGCCGGCAGATTTTTGTCGCCGGCATGATCGGCTGGGATGCGCAAGGGGTGTTCCACACCGACGACCTGGCCGGCCAGGTGCGCCAGGCGCTGCAGAACATTGTGGCGGTGCTCGAAGAGGGCGGCGCCCGGCCCGAGCATATCGTGCGCATGACCTGGTACATCACCGACAAAGAGGCCTATATGGCCCAGCAGGCGGAGATCGGCAAGGCCTACCGCGAGCTGATCGGCAGTTTCAACGCCGCGATGACCGCAGTGCAGGTGGTGGCCTTGATCGAGGACCGCGCCAAGGTGGAGATCGAGGTCACCGCCGTGGTGCCCGATGCCGGCTGACCCGGCCATGGCTGCGCCCGGGCCTTTCAAGCTGTACCGCGATTTTGAATCGCAGGCGCAGATTGATGCACAGTACGACCCGCTGCGCCCGGTGGCCGACCCGGCTGCCGCGCGCCAGCATTTTGCCGAGCGCAGTGCCCAGGCGCGTAGGGGGCTGCGCTGCACGCTGGATGTGCCGTTTGGCCCGACTCTGGCCGAGACGCTGGATATCTTCCCGGCCGAGGGCGGCGCGGCGGCGCCCGTGTTTGTCTATCTGCATGGTGGCTACTGGCGGGCCAACACCTCCAAGGAGTTCAGCTGCGTCGCCTTCGGCCCGCAGGCGCTGGGCTTTTGCACCGTGGTGGTGAACTATGCCTTGTGCCCGCAGGTCAGCATCGACGAAATCGTGCGCCAGTGCCGCGCCAGCCTGGCCTGGGTGCTGCGCCATATCGAGGCCTATGGCGGCGACCCGGCAAGGGTGGTGGTGGGCGGGCATTCTGCTGGTGGCCAGTTGGCTGCGATGTGCCTGCAAACGCCCTGGGAGCGCGACTATGGCCTGCCCGATGACCCGCTGCGCGGCGCGCTGCTGATCAGCGGCCTCTACGATATCGCGCCGCTGCGCTACAGCTACCTGCAGCCGCTGATCCAGCTCGACGACGGGCTGGTTGCGCGCAACTCGCCTGCGTTTGCGGCCAGACGCTGCGCCACCCCCATGCACCTGGTCTGGGGCGGGCGCGAACAAAGCGAGTTTGAGCGCCAGTCGCTGCTGATGCACAGCGCCTGGCAGGCGGCGGGCAATGTGGCCGAGCAGGCGGCGCTGCCCGGCTGCGACCATTTCACGGTGCTCCATGGGCTGGAGGATCCGCAGTCGGATCTGTGCCAGCGCCTGCTGCGGCTGTCTGCCTAAAGATCCTCTCGGGCAGCGGGAAACGTCTGCTGAGCAGACGTCCTGTTTAAAAGTCCAGCAGGCTGAAGCCCAGCGAGAACACAGTCCGCTTGTAGTTGTAGTCGATCAGGCTGTCGCCATAGCCGTGGAAGAGCTGGGCATGCAGGCGCAGGTTGCTCTTGCCGCCCATCCAGCCATCACCCAGGGTATGCATCCATTCGACGCGGCCAGAACCCTTGCCATGGCCGTTGAGCGAGCCGCGTGCGGTCACGCCCATCCAGTTGCGCTGGTTGACGTTCCAGCCCAGTTTCAGCTCGCTGCGGCCGATGTAGTTCTGGATATTGGGGTTGTTGTCGTCTTCCGCGCTCTCGTTGATGCGGTGCCAGATCTTGGCCTGCAGCTGCCAGCGGTTGTCCAGCTCAAACCCGGTCATCAGGTAGGTGCGGTTCCAGCTGCGCGAGAGCGGGTCGCTCTGGCCGTTGGACTGGTGCTCCAGGCCAATACCGCTGTAGCGCCAGCGCCAGCCAAAGGGCAGCTGGGCGGTGGTCGGGTAGACGTAGAAGATCTCGGGCTGGTGGTCGGTCGTGCGGAAGGGGCGCGAGAGGTCCGAGTTGAACACCTGCCAGTAGGACAGGCCGGTGTAGCCAATCCACAGCGAATCACGCAGCTTGCCATTGGGGTCGGTGAGCAGGTTTTGCGCCAGCTTGGTGCGCACCGACAGCTGGATGCGCATCTCCTGACGCTGGTAATCGGTCTCGGTGGTGGCCGAATTGACCGGATTGAGCGAGCTGGGCTGGCGGTTGACCTTGTCGCCGACGGCCACCGACACCGACAGTGGGCGGTAGCCACGGAAGCTGAACTGGCCGCAATCGGTGCCCGCTTCCAGCTCCCAAAAGCGCGACATCTCGGTGTAGGCGTCATCGCGGCAGCCACCAATCGGGGCGGGCGCATCGGCAGCGGCGAGGGCGCCAGCTGGCGGGGTCAGGCCGACCATGGCGTTGGCCGAGGCGGCGGGCGCGGCGGCCGCTGGCTGCGCCTGTTGGCTGACCAGGGGCTGCTGCGACTGCTGCTGGGCCCATTGGTCAAAACAGGCCAGGCGGGCGGGGCCGTCGCTGAGCGCCGTGCACTGCTGCCACACCGTGGCCGTTGTGGCGCTGGCGCTGGCAGGGGTTTGCGCAAAGCTGCCCAGCGGCAGACCGGCCATCAGCAGGCTCGCCGCCAGCGGTGCTGGCGAGCGCAGAAATTTCGTTGTTGTCATGGTCGAGGAGGAAGGTAGGACGCGTGGCTGGGACGGCTGCGAGGATGCCCATTATTGCGGCGATTAGGGCGTTTTCGATGGCTTGCGCATGACGAAGGCGTGGCTGTTGTCGTTCGCATCCAACCATTCGCCCCTGATCTCGCGGCCGCAGCTGCCGTCGACCACCTCGCCCAGCCAGGTGCCCGAGACCTTTTTGCCATCGGCCGACTCTTCCATCGTCAGCTTGCCCTTGTCCACATCACCAACGACGATGGCCGTGCTGCCGGGCCGCTGGATCTGGCCTTTGACGGTGCCGTTCCATTCGGGGTGGGGGGCCAGCTGCAGGGTGACGGGCCCGAGCAGGCCGGGCAGCTCGGCCTGCCAGTGGCCCAGCAGCTCGGGCTGCTCCATCTGCAGCGCGCTGGGGCAGGCGGGGCGGGGTGCGGGGGGGCTGGTGCAGGCGCTGCTCAGCGCTGCGCAAAAAGCGGTCAGGATCAGGGTCTTGGTCATGGATAGTCAGAGGGGATCGGGGCTGGCGGCAGCGGTGCTCTGGGCCTTGCGCGCGAACTCTTCGCGCAGCTGGCGCAGTTTCTCGCGCGGGTCTTCGCGGGCGGTGCTGCTGTCCAGGCCCATCTCGGCAATAAAGCGGCTGGGCAGGGCGGAGACCAGCTCGCGGCCCTTTTTGCGCCGCTTGGTCCAGCTCACGGCCAGCGAGCGCTGGGCCCGCGTGATACCCACGTACATCAGGCGGCGCTCTTCCTGCAGGCGCTGCGCGGTATCGTCGCTGACCTTTTGCTGGCGGCCATCATCGTCGTCGAGCTTGAAGGGCAGCAGCCCTTCGTTGACGCCGATCAGCATCACATGGGGCCATTCCAGCCCCTTGCTGGCATGCAGGGTGGAGAGGATCACCATGTCCTGCTCCTTTTCGCGCTCGCTGATGGTCGAGAGCAGGGCGATGGTCTGCGAGACTTCGAGCAGGCTCTTGGACTCGCTCACCGTCGTTGTGTCGGCCGCTGTAGTGGTCTGGCCGCCGGCGCGCTGGGCCATCCAGTCGCAGAACTCCAGTACATTGGTCCAGCGGGCGGCGGCGACCTTCTCGCTGTCTTCGGCGTCATAGAGGTGCTGCTCGTAGCCGATCTCCTTGAGCCAATCGAGCAGAAAGGCCAGCGATTGCTCGGCCCCGCGTGTCTGGCGGGCGCGGTATTCCAGGTCATTGATATAGCGGCCAAACTCCAGCAGGCTCTCGCGGCCCTTGGCGGGCATCGCGTCTTCCAGCATGGCATTGAACAGCGCACCAAACATGCTGCAGCGGTGGGCCTTGGAGAATTCGCCCAGGCGCCCCAAGGTGGTGTGGCCGATGCCGCGCTTGGGGTTGGTGATGGCGCGCAGAAAGGCCGGGTCGTCGTCGTTGTTGATCCACAGCCGGAACCAGGCGCAGAGGTCGCGGATTTCGGCGCGGTCAAAAAAGCTGGTGCCGCCCGATACCTTGTAGGGCACATTGGCCTTGCGCAGCGCCTTCTCGAAAGGCTTGGCCTGGTGGTTGGCGCGGTAGAGGATGGCGAAGTTCTTCCAGTCCGGCGGCGGGTTGGCCGCTGCGCGCAGGCTCAGGATGCGGGCGACGGCGCGCTCGGCCTCGTGCTCTTCGGAGTCGCAATCGACGATGCGCACCGGCTCGCCCTCGCCCAGCTCAGAAAACAAGGTCTTGGGAAACAGCTTGGGGTTGGGCTGGATCACATTGTTGGCCGCGCGCAGGATGGCGCTGGTCGAGCGGTAGTTCTGCTCGAGCTTGATGACCTTGAGCTGGGGGTAGTCGACCGGCAGCTTCTTGAGGTTGTCCAAGGTGGCGCCGCGCCAGCCGTAGATGCTCTGGTCGTCATCGCCCACGGCGGTGAGATGGCCGCGCTCGCCCACCAGCAGCTTGAGCAGCTCGTACTGGGTGGCATTGGTGTCCTGGTATTCGTCGACCAGCACATGGCCCAGGTTGGCCTGCCATTTGGCGCGGACCTCGGGGTGGTCGCGCAGCAGGCGCAGCGGCATGCCGATCAGGTCGTCAAAGTCCACGCTCTGGTAGGCGGTCAGCCGCTCGTCGTAGCGCTGCATCAGCACAGCAATCGCACGCTCGTTGTCATCGGCAGCCTGGGCCAGCGCCTCCTTGTAGTCGAGGCCCATGTTCTTCCATTTGCTGATGGTCCACTGCCACTGGCGGGCGGTGGCCACATCGGCGGTGCCGCCAGCGGCATCCTTGAGGATGCCGACCACGTCGTCGCTGTCCAGAATGCTGAACTGGGGCTTGAGCCCCAGGACATGGCCGTCCTCGCGCACCATCTTCACGCCCAGTGCATGGAAGGTGCAGACCAGCACATCCTTGGCCTGGCGGCCGATGAGGCTCTTGGCGCGCTCGCGCATTTCGGAAGCGGCCTTGTTGGTGAAGGTGATGGCCGCAATCTTGCGCGGCGCCATGCCGGTTTCGATCAGGCGGGCAATCTTGTGGGTGATCACCCGGGTCTTGCCCGATCCGGCACCGGCGAGCACCAGGCAGGGGCCCTGGGTGTAGTGCACAGCTTGTAATTGGGCGAGATTGAGACCAGCGGCCATGGTGGCGAGCGTACCTTTGCAGATCAGGAAGGAGAGCGCAGAAGAATAGCCGCAACGACAGGCATCTGCAGATTCAGGACTTTGGCTTTTACATGTTTGCTTACACAAAAAACCACAGATTTTTTGAAATTGTCAATGAATGTAGAGCAGATGGTAAAACCCCCAAAGAAACACTTGCGTCTGGCAGGCAAGCTTTTAGAATGCCGATAGTATTGCTGCGGCTAAGTGGCAAACCCTATTAATTAAGCCAATAAAAGTGTGAAATTATCGCCATGCAGACCGCCGGTATTTCCGCAGAATTGCTGACCCCCAGCAGCCGCAACCGCTTTGCGCCGCTGTATGGCGTGGCCTCGCGCAAATCGGTGCTTCCCTGGAAGGAGGTACCCCGTGAGCGCGCCCAGCTGATTGTGCTGGACCAGGGCATGGCCGATGCAATCTCGTCGCTGGGCAAGGCACCTTGCGTGGTCTGCATCGGGCAGGTCAAGACGGCGATGCTCGATGGCGCCAGCTGGGTTGGCCGGCTGGAGGCGGACTACACCTTGAGCGATTTGATCGACATGTTTGACCGCGCAGCGGTCTTTCTGCTCGACTGGGATGCGCGCAACAAGGTCATCCGCCAGGAATCGGTGCAGGCCGCTGCACAGCCTGCACCGACGACCCGCCAGGAGTTCCGCTACCAGCTCAAGTCCTGGGTGTCGGTGGGCGCGCCTTTCAATACCGGCGCCTGCATCCGCGCGCTGGCGCTGCTCTCGCGCGAACCGGTCTCCATTGTCCAGCTGTGCCTGCACAGCGGGCTGGACAACACGGTGGCCCGTGGTCTCCTGGTCGAGCTGGGCCGGCGCGGCGTGCTGCGCGGCGTGGCCATGCCTGTCATTTCCGCTGCTTCTTCCCCCTCCCACCATCGCGAGCCGCTACACTCCAAAGGTTTGCTCAGCCGTTTGGGCCGATGGATACGAGGGGGAGGTAAGCCGGGATGAATCAAGAATCAGGCGGAGTCGGGCCGCACAAGATGCCGCGCATTGCGCTGTGCGGGCCCATGGGTATTGGCAAGACCACCGCCGTGCGTTCGCTGTGCGGTGCGCTGATGTCCAGCTCCGATGTCCGCAACCTCGATCTGGCGGCCCACAGCAAGGAGCTCACCACGGTCGGCACCGAGTTTGGCGAGATCGATCTGGGCGGCGGTGAGGTGGTGCAGATCTGCGGCTGCCCGGGCCAGGAGCGTTTCAGCTTTGTGCGCCAGTGGGTGCTGTCGGTGTCGATGGGCGTGTTCATCATGACCGATGTGAACAGCCCGACCAGCCTGGCCGAGACCAACCATATCCTCGACGAGATCGGGCAACTGCCCCAGCCGCCTGTCACGCTGGTGCTGAGCGCACGCCCGGCCGCAACAGAACAAATTGAAACATTCGCCCAAGGCGTGTATTCTGCTGGCCATGGGGTGATTCCCGTTCTGGAAGCGGACCCGCGCGACCGTGGGCAGCTGCTGGATGCGATGAGCGTACTTGTTTCCATGCTGTCCCTGCAAAGCGAGAATTCATGACTGCATCACAACCTCTGATCCCTGCCCAGGTCGTCAAGGCAGGCCAGCAGGCGCTTGATAAGCTTATTGGTCCTGTTGATGGCGTGCGTGTGGCACTGCTGAGCACGCCCGATGGATTTGAAATTGCATCCTTGCGCACGAACAGCGAGCTGCAGCTCAACCGCCTGTCGGCCATGGCCGGCTCGCTGATGGCGATGGCGCGTGCCGTGGGGCGCGAAATCAACCACACCGGCTGCAAGCGCCTGACCTTCGAGACCGAGAGCGGCGTGGTCGTGTTCCAGTCCGTCACCTCCGAGTTCCCCTGTATTCTGTGCATGGTTCTCGATACCAATGCGATCCTGGGCCGCGTGCTGTGGGCCGCGGCCGAAGTGGGCGCGGAGATGAACAAAGTCTGATGGCAAGTCTGGCTGCGGCCGGCACCTTGTTGTGGGAGATCTGCGTATGCGCCGCACTGGCCGTATGGCGCAGCAACGATAAACCGCCAGTGTGTGAAGGGGGAGTGAGATGGCTTCGGTTCAAGACACGTTGACGCAACTTTTGACGGTGGAGGGCGCCATGTGCGCCGCGCTGGTGGACAGTGGCAGCGGCATGCTTTTGGGCAGTGCCGGATCGGGCCTGGACCTGGAGCTGGCAGCGGCCGGCAACACCGAGGTTGTGCGGGCCAAGCTCAAGACGATGAAATCGCTGGGTCTGCAAGACTCGATCGATGACATCCTGATCACCCTGGGCTCGCAGTACCACATCATCCGCCCGGTGGCGCTCAAGGAAGGTCTGTTCCTGTACCTGGTGCTGGACAAGCAGCGCAGCAACCTGGCGCTGGCCCGGCGTAAATGCGCGGAAGTCGAGAAATTGGTGACGATCTAAGTGCTTTAGATCGTTTTGGGCTCTGATCTGACGCGCAGGTGTAGACAGGGCCTTGCAAGACCGGCCATCGATGGGGCCGGTCTTTTCTTTTGTGGACCGCGCGCCAGCCAGTGCCGGTCCCTCGCGCTACATCTGTGCTGGCGCATTCTGGGCACAATCGAGCCGTGCTGTCCGTCTTCCAAGTCACCTTTCCGTTTTTTGCGCTGGTTCTGTGCGGCTTTTTGGCCACGCGGCGCGGCATTTTTCCGCTGCCCGCGATTGCGGGCGTGAATGCCTTTGTGCTGTATTTCGCGCTGCCTTGCATGCTGTACAAGGCCGGCTCGTCACTGCCTTTTGCGCAGCTGATGAACCTGCCCATCTTGCTGCTGTATGTTCTGTGCCAGTTCTTGCTGGTGGCGGGCTGCGTGGCGGCCTCGCGCCTGCGCGGCATGGACTGGAACAACAGCGCCTTTGGCGCGCTGGTGACCGCTTTTCCCAATACCGGGTTCATGGGCTTGCCGCTCTTGGTGGCGCTGCTGGGCGATGCGGCGGCCGGCCCGGCCATCGTCACGATGCTGGTCGACATGGTGTTCACCACCTCGCTGTGCCTGGCGCTGTCGCGCATGGACGGGGCGGCAGGCAATGCGCGTGCGGCGCTGCTCAAGGCGCTCAAAGGCGTGCTCACCAACCCCATGCCCTGGGCCATCTTGCTGGGCGCGCTCGCCTCGTTCATGGAGTGGAAGCTGCCCCAGGCGCTGGACCAGACCGCCGGCCTGCTGGGCAGTGCTGCCACCCCGGTGGCGCTGTTTGCCGTGGGCGCGGTGCTGGCCCGCTCCAAGATGGTGGAAGAGGAATACGCGGCCCCCGCCAGCTATGTGCCGCTGGCGCTGGTCAAGCTTTTTGTGCATCCGCTCTTGGTGCTGGGCCTGGGCCATGCCGCGATGGCGGCGGGCCTGCCGGTCCAGCCGTTTGCGCTGCTGGTCGTCGCGCTGGTGGCTGCGCTGCCCAGCGCCAGCAATGTCACCTTGCTGGCTGGGCGCTATGGCGCCCACAATGGCCGCATTGCGCACATTATCTTGGTCAGCACGGCGCTGGCCTTTGTCAGCTTTTCGGCGGCGGTGACCTGGTTGGTCTAGATAGCCTGGGGGTCGACATCGACCAGCCAGCGCACCAGGCCCTTGTGCTCCGGATGCGCGCGCAGCCAGTGCAGGCAAGGCTGCCAGGCGCGCAGGAACTGCTGCAAGGCCTTGCGTGAGGGGCTCTCGATCAGCATCTGGGCGCGCTCCACATTGGCCACGCGCTGCATCGACAACGGAATCGGCGGGTAGACAAAGACCTCGTTGCCTTCCAGCAGCTGCTGGCTGTGCGCGAGCTCGGAGGCGGCGCGCAAAAAGGCCTGGGCCTCCTGCTGCGACCTTGCATCGGCGCGGATGATGGCCTGGTGGGCAAAGGGCGGCATGGCCGCATCGCGCCGCTCCTTGAGCTGCTGGGCGGCAAAGCCGCTGTAGTCCCACTGGCGCAGGGCCTGGTAGACGGCATGTTCGGGCTGCTGGGTCTGCAGCCACATCTCGACGGCGCTGCCCTGGGCGGCCACGTAAGCCGCATCGCGCCCGGCGCGGCCGGCCGCCTGCAGCAGCAGCGAGAACAGGCGCTCGGGCGCGCGGAAGTCGCTGGACATCAGCGCATCATCGGGCTGCACGGCGGCCACCAGGGTCACGCGCCGAAAATCATGGCCCTTGGCGACCATCTGTGTGCCCACCAGCACGTCGACATCGCCGGCATGCATATCGGCCATCTTTTCTTCGAGTGCGCCCTTGGCCTTGGTGGTGTCGGCATCGATGCGGGCAATGCGGGCGGGCTGGCCATCGGGCCGCTGCACATTGCGCAGCAGGCGCTCGAGCGCCTCTTCCAGCTGCTCGGTGCCCTTGCCCAGCGGCAGAATATCCGGGTTGCCACAGCTGGGGCAGGCCAGCGGCACGCGCTGACTGTAGCCGCAGTGGTGGCAGCGCAGCGTGCGGTCTATCTTGTGGAAGACCTGGTGCGCACTGCAGTGCGGGCAATCGCTTTTCCAGCCGCAGTCGCCGCAGAACAGCACCGGCGCAAAGCCGCGCCGGTTCAGCAGCACCAGCGCCTGCTCGCCCCGCTCCACCCGCTGTGTAATGGCCTGCAGCAGCGCGGGTGAGAACAGTGCCTGGCGCGGCTGCTGGCGCATATCGACCAGGCGCAGCCGGGGCATCTGGCCGGCGCCAATGCGGCTGGGCATGGCCAGCCGCAGGTAGCGGCCGCCGGCATCCTCGCCGCTGGCAGGCCGGCTGGCCCACCAGCTCTCCAGCGAGGGGGTGGCCGAGCCCAGAATCACCTGGGCCTGCAGGTCATGGCCGCGCCAGATGGCCAGGTCGCGCGCCGAGTAGCGCGCCCCTTCCTGCTGCTTGTAGCTGGCGTCATGCTCCTCGTCGACGATCAATAGCCGCAAATGGGGAAGTGAGGCAAACACCGACATGCGTGTGCCCAGCACAATGCGTGCCTGGCCGGTATGGGCGGCGAGCCAGCTCTTGAGGCGCTGGGGCGCCGTCATGCCGCTGTGCATGCTGACGACCGCGCTGTCGCCCAGCCGGGCCGAAAAGCGTGCCTGGAAGCGGGCCTCCAGCTGGGGCGTCAGGTTGATCTCCGGCACCATCACCAGCACCTGGGCCTGGGGATCGCGCTCGAGCAAAGTCTCGGCCTGGTGCAGGTAGACCTCGGTCTTGCCGCTGCCAGTGCTGCCAAAAAGCAGGAATGGGCCCGGATTTTTGTCTATTTGCGCGCAAACTGCCATCTGCTCCTGGCTCAAGGCCAGCGCCTGGTCGGGGGCGATCTCGCTGTCTATCGCCGTTTTTTTGCGCTTGAGGCGCCGGGCCAGTTGCTCGACCGTAAGGTCCCGCAGCGCGGGTGGCAGCGCAGTAATTGCCATCTCGCCCAAGCTGCGCTGGTAGTAACGGGCGGCAAAATGCACCAAACGCAGCCAACTTTCAGGCAATGGCGCAATTGCCTCCAGCACCGCGGTGATCGGTTTGATCTTGGCCGGATCGCCGGCAAATGCGGTATCCGGACCCCAGACGACGCCCAGCACCTCCCGTTTGCCCAGCGGCACGCGCACCAGGCTGCCTGCGGGCAGCGCATGGGGAGCTTGGTAGGTCAGCAGTTCACTGGCCGCGCTGATGGCACTGTAGGCGGGCGTGTGGACGGCGATGGACAGAAAAATCAAGGGGAGGGCGGAAAGAGACGCGAGAGCTTCGAGTGTAGCGACTGGCGCGCCACTGCATGGGGCAAACCCCGCCCCGGTGCCTGAGCCGGCCCGTATGGTGTTTCTCCTGATTGCATCTGGGCCTACTGCAATCTTGTGACAAACCAAAGAACTTATACACAAGGCAAATCTCAAGAAAAATCAATACAGGACTTGGATTTCTGTGGATAACTTTGTTGAAATATCGGCGTTCTGACCTGGATCAGAATTACCACACATTGTCAGTTGGCTTGGAGGATTGGCTGACAAAATTTTTTTATTTATATCTTTCATTGAGTTATGTTTTGTGATCTGGCAATCTTGTCGATAGAGCCAGGATATTGTGCTAGAGGGTCTGCTTTCCACATTGTGTGCATAAGTGCTTGCTCCGGTGCCAGGCGCGGCACCGAGCGGGCGCGGAGGCCATCGCCTCTTATCCACATTTTTTCGTAAATTGGCTGAGTTATCCACCGCAATTCTTTGATGTGATTCAGAAATTAGCGTTTTCTTGACTGCTTATGCAGCCGCTCTATGCAGCTTCGTTCCACCGGCTGCGGACGGGGGCCTTGGCTTCCGATATGATTTAGCGCCAACCACGCCTGCGCCCTGCTGTTTTGCATGGCGTGGGTCGAAATTTTTGCAGCAGCCTTTGGCGCACTGTGCGACGCAGCTGCGCTGGTTCGCGGCTCTGGGCTGGGCCCGCTGGCGTTGGCAAGCCAGGGGCCTGGCTTTTTGCGTCCCCCTGCCTTTTCTACTTGATCCATGTCATTGCTCCGATCGATACTGCATACGCTCTTCATGGGCCTGACGGTCATTCCCTACACCCTGACCATCTTGCTGCTGCGGGTTTGTGGTGCCAGCAGCCGCGCCCGCTATGCGGTGGCGCGCCGCTGGCTCAAGCTGTCGGCAGACAGCGCTGGCTGGTTCTGCGGCATCAAAGTCCGGACGCAGGGCATGGAGAATTTGCCGGTCGCCGGCCAGCCCGGCAGTGACAAGGGTGTGGTGCTGCTGTGCAAGCACCAGTCGACCTTCGAGACTTTTTTGATGCCCGCGATCATGCCTACGCCGCTGGCCTATGTGTTCAAGAAGGAGTTGCTGAAGATTCCGTTCTTTGGCTGGTCCATTGGCAGCCTGGACATGATCCATATCGACCGCAAGGATGGCAGCCGCGCCTTTCACAAGGTGGTGGAGCAGGGCAAGCGCCTGCTGGGCCAGGGCATCTGGGTGATCATGTTCCCCGAGGGCACACGCATTGCACGTGGTGAAAGCGGCGAATACAAGACCGGCGCGACGCGCCTGGCCATCATGACCGGTGCCCAGGTGGTGCCGATTGCGGTGACTTCGGCCAAATGCTGGCCGCGCAAGGCCTTTGTCAAGACGCCCGGCATTGTCGATGTGTCCGTCGGCAAGCCCATCGACAGCAAGGGCCGCAAGCATGACGAGCTGATGGCCGAGGTCGAGTACTGGATCGAATCCGAAATGCGCCGCCTGGACCCCGAGGCCTATGTGGGCAAGCCGGCGCTGCAGGCGCCTGCCGCAACTGTGGCAGCAGCATCCGCCGCTGCCGAGCCGGGTAGCGCTGCCAAATAAAGGAAAAAGACTGCCGTGTCCGCCGCTGAGCGTGTCTTGTTGACTTACTGCTGCCGCAGAGCGGGGTGCTGCCATGGTTGATGTGCGCCGCCTGGTGCAGATGGCGCTGGATCTGTGGGAGCGTAGCGAGCCAGCTGCCGCTGCACGGCCACCACCACCGGCTCCTGCGGCGGCGACGGTCGCCGATGCCAAGCCTGTGCTGGCGCCTGCGCCTGCCGCTGCAGCGCCTCCGCGGCCTGTGCCCGTGCCGATGTCGGCGCCGCCGCCCGCACCGGTCGCCCGGCCAACCGGCCTTCCCATCCCTGCGGCCCCCGCAGCACCAGCCTCCTTGCAGGCCCACCCTGCGGCCAACCGCAGCATTCTGTTGCAGGGCCAGCGGGTGGCCTACTTGCTCCAGCGAGCCAAGCGGCGCAGTATTGGCTTTGTGGTCAGTGAGGACGGCCTGGTGGTGCGCGCGCCGCGCTGGGTGACGCAGCCGGGCATTGACGAGGCGCTGCAGGACAAGGCCGGCTGGATTGTGCGCAAGATCGCCGAGATGCAGCAGCGCCGCGCCAGCAGCCTGAGCGCCAGCATCCGCTGGGAAGATGGGGCGAGCCTGCCCTTTCTGGGCCAGCCGCTGCAGCTGGTGGTCGATAGCGAGCAGCGCGTGGCGCGCTCCGGGGCCGTCTGGCGGGTCGAGGAAGAGGCGCCGGGCTCGCCCTCGCGTCTCTATCTGGCGCTGCCGCCCAGTGCGGGGCGCACGCAGATCCGCGATCTGGTGCAGGCCTGGTTCATCCAGAGCGCGCGCCAGCATTTTTTGGCGCGGCTGGCGCATTTTGCGCCGCTGCTGGGCGTGCACTACACCAGCTTGCGCCTCTCGAGTGCCGAGACGCGCTGGGGCAGTGCCAAGTCCGATGGCTCGATCCGGCTGAACTGGCGGCTGATGCACTATGCGCCAGCCGTGATCGACTATGTGGTGGCCCATGAGCTGGCGCATTTGCGGGTGATGGACCACAGCCCCCGCTTTTGGGATACCGTGGCCGAGGTGGTGCCTGACCACCGCGCGCTGCGCCAGCAGCTCAAGGACATGCCGGCCCCGCCCTGGGACCGGGCAGCATAGCGGGGCTGGGTCTGCCCGCTATTTTTTGGAAGAGGTATCTATGAGCTTGACCGCAGAACAGCAGACCATTGCGCCTGCCAATGGCTATGCCGGTGATATTGGTGCCCGCCTGGCCTGGCATTGGGTGCAAAACCAGCAGGCCGTGCTGGTCGATGTGCGCACCGATGCCGAACGCGCCTGGGTCGGCCAGGTGCCTGGCGCCGTGGCCATTGCCTGGAAGCAATGGCCGGGCATGGCGATGAACCCGGATTTTGATGCCCAGCTGCTGGCCCTGGCCCAGCGGGCACCCGGCGCCAAGATCGTGCTGCTGTGCCGCAGCGGCGTGCGCTCGGTGGCGGCGGCGCAGCGCGCCAGCCAGCTGGGGCTGGAGGCCTACAACATCCTGCAGGGCTTTGAGGGCGATGCAAATGCCCAGGGGCAGCGTGGCCAGCTTGGTGGCTGGCGTTACCAGGGTTTGCCCTGGTCTCAATGAGCGGTGTAATCGTCGCCGCTTGTAACCGAGCCGCTTCCGAGGCAGTCGGGATAGCGCCGAGCCTGTAAACTTGGCCGCCTCATGATGGATGGAGTCTCACATTGACTGTCGGTGTAGGCAGCGCTGCCTCTGCGCGCGCGTTGGTGGGTAGCGTGCGTGCGCACTGGCCGCTGGTGGTCAAGATGACACGCCGGGAAGTGAGTGAGCGCTTCAAGGGATCGCTCGGCGGGTGGCTGTGGGCGGTGCTGATACCGCTGTGCATGCTGGTCATCTACACCTTTGTGTTCTCGGTGGTGTTTAAGGCACGCTGGGGCGAGGGGCCCGAGTCCAAGACCCAGTTTGCGATGGTGCTGTTTGCCGGCCTGATCGTCTACGGCCTGTTCTCGGATGTGCTGAACCGCGCGCCGCACCTGGTACTGGCCAATGTGAACTACGTCAAGCGCGTGGTGTTTCCGCTGGAGATTTTGGTGGTCGTGGCCGTGTGCTCGGCGCTGTTCCAGGCGCTGGCCAGTCTGGTGGTGCTGCTCGTGGCGCTGTTGGTGCTGAACGGCAAGATCCCGCTGACGGCCGTGCTGCTGCCGCTGGTCTGGGCGCCTTTGGTCTTGCTCAGTGTCGGCGTGGGCTGGTTTTTTGCGTCGCTGGGCGTGTTTGCCCGCGATCTCAAGCAGATCACCGGGGTGATGACGACGATGCTGATGTTTATCTCGCCGATTTTCTTTCCCGTGCATGCGCTGCCTGCGAGCTTTCAGACCGCGATGTGGCTCAATCCGCTGACTTTTTTCATTGAACAGACGCGCGCCGTGCTGATCTGGGGCCGCATGCCGGACTGGAGCGGCTGGGCGATCAGCATGCTGGCCTGCAGCCTGGTCGCCTGGCTGGGCTTTGCCTGGTTCCAGAAGACGCGCAAGGGATTTGCCGATGTCCTCTGAATCTCTGGCACTGGAAGTGCAGGGCCTGGGCAAGTGCTTCCATATCTATGACGCGCCCGGTGACCGCCTAAAGCAGTTTGTGATGCCGCGCCTCTCGCGCCTCATGGGGCGCGAGCCCAAACCCTACCACCGCGAGTTCTGGGCGCTGCGCGGGCTGGACCTGCAGGTGGCCAGGGGCGAGACGATTGGCATCATTGGACGCAATGGCTCGGGCAAGTCCACGTTCCTGCAGATGGTCTGCGGCACCTTGGCGCCCAGCTGCGGCGCGGTCACCACGCATGGCCGCATCGCGGCCCTGCTGGAGCTGGGTGCAGGCTTCAACCCCGAGTTTTCGGGCCGGGACAATGTGGCGATGAATGCGGCGCTGCTCGGGCTGAGCGATGCGCAGATCGCCGAGCGTTTTGACTCGATTGCCGCCTTTGCCGATATTGGCGAGTTCATCGACCAGCCGGTCAAGACCTATTCCAGCGGCATGTATGTGCGGCTGGCCTTTGCGGTGATTGCCCATGTGGATGCCGATATCCTGGTGGTCGACGAGGCGCTGGCCGTGGGCGATGCGGTGTTCACCCAGAAGTGCATGCGCTTTTTGCGCAGCTTTATGGAGCGCGGCACCTTGCTCTTTGTCAGCCACGATACGGCCGCCATCAAGAGCCTGTGCGATCGCGTGGTCTGGATCGACAAGGGCCAGGTGATGCAGATCGGCCCGACCAAGGAGGTCTGCGACCGCTACATGCAGGCCTGCTATGAGGCCGAGCAGGGCAGCGGGCCGGCCGCTGCGGCTCCGGCGGCGCCGGTGTTCGATGCCGGCCTGCCCTGGCATGATCAGCGGCGCGATTTCTTCCGTGCCGAGCCGCTGCGCAACGATATCGAGGTGTTTCGCTTCAACCCCGAGGCGCCTTCGTTTGGCCTGGGCGGCGCACGCATTACCGGCGCCTGGCTGATGGACACGCAGCAGCGCCCCTTGCACTGGGTGGTGGGGGGCGAGCCGGTGGTCTTGCGCATCCAGGCCCAGTGCCACCAGCCCCTCGCATCACCCATCGTCGGCTTTGTGGTCAAGGACCGTACTGGCCAGGCCGTTTTTGGTGACAACAGCTATTTGAGCTACTTGGGCCAGCCCGTGGCTTGTGCCGGCGGCCAGGTTCTGCAGGCCGAGTTCAGTTTTGACATGCCCCGCATGCCGGTGGGCAATTACGCGATCGACGTTGCACTCGCTGATGGCTCGCAGCACGACCATGTGCAGCAGCACTGGATCCAGGATGCGCTGCACTTCAAGTCGGAGTCCACGAACATGGCCACCGGACTGCTGGGCATTCCGATGCGGTCCATCGTGCTGCAGGCCGGCCAGGCGAAACAGGAAACCTCTTCCCCATGAACCGTATGACAGACCTCCCGGGGCAAGCGCGCGCCAGCGATGGCTGGTTGCTGCCCGCCGCGTTGATGGAGCCCTACCATCTGACCCATCCTGCGCCCTGGGCCGGGCATATTCCGTTTGCCGCCTGGCTGATGGCGGTGGCGCAGCCGCGCAGCCTGGTCGAGCTGGGCGCATATTCGGGCATCTCCTACCTGGCTTTTTGCCAGGCGATTGCGGAGCAGGGCTTGCTGACGCGCACCTATGCGGTCGACACCTGGGAGGGCGATGCCCATGCCGGCGCCTATGGCGAGGGCATTTTGGCCAGCCTGCGCCAGGCCCATGACCCGCACTACACCCAGTTCTCGACCCTGATGCGCATGCGTTTTGACGAGGCCTTGCCGAGTTTTGCCGACGGCAGCGTGGATGTGCTGCATATCGATGGCCTGCACACCTACGAGGCGGTGCGCCATGATTTCGAGACCTGGCTGCCCAAACTGAGCGAGCGTGCTGTGGTGCTGTTCCACGACAGCAATGTGCACCGCGACGACTTTGGCGTGCACCAGCTCTGGGCGGAACTGGAGGGGCGCTACCCCAGCCTGCATTTTCCGCACAGCAATGGCCTGGGCGTGCTGCTGGTGGGCGCGCAGCAGCCTGCATTGCTGCGCCGCCTCTGTGATCGCAGTGATGCGGCCTTTCAACGTGAGGTCTGCCGGGTGTTTGCTACATTAGGCGCGCGCCTGGAGGTCAAGGCCGAGATGATGGCGCTGCAGCATGCGCTGGGTGACCAGCGCCAGCAGATACAGTCCTTGGAGGCGGCCGGCCAGCAGCGCCACAGCTGGATCGAGAAGCTCGATGCAGATATCCGCAGCCTGGAGCTGGAGCGCCAGCAGCTGCGGGGCCATCTGGAAGGCTCCCAGGCCCAGGCCCAGCAAAGCCAGAATGCGCTGGAGCAGGCCCAGACCCAAACCCAATGGCTGACTGCTCAATGGGAGAGTCGCCAACAGCAGCAGCAGCAACATATCGCGCAGCAGGACATCCAGCTGGCGGCCTTGCAGCAGGAAGCGTCGCAAAAGCAGTGGCAGATCGAGCAGCAGGCCCAGCAGATGCAGGCGCTGGCGCGCAAGCTCTCGCCGATGTGGCAGATTACTGATTTGCTGCGCAAAGGCAAGCGTGTGGTCTTCCGGCTCAAGCAAAAGCTGGCGCCCTATGAGCCCGCAGGCCTGCGCCGGCTGCGCCATGCGCTGCGCCGCAAGATGCGCCAGGCCCGGGGCGCGCCTATGCCGGCGGTGGCCCTGCTGCCTGGCAGCAACCGGCATTACGGCATTTTGGCCACGGCGCACACGCAGTTTGTCGCCCATGGGCTGGCCCAGGTGCTGCGCAAGGCCGGCTTTGAAGTGAGCCTGCTGCAGGATGTGCCCGCCGAGGGCTTTGGCCTGGACATGTATATCGTGGTCTGCCCGCAGATGTTCAAACAGCTGCCGCCCGGTGAGAAGCGCATCGTCTTCCAGATGGAGCAAAGCGTCAGCCCGCGCTGGTTCACCGATGACTACCTGGCGATTTTGGAAAACTCGCTGTCCGCCTGGGACTATGCGCCAGCCAACCTGGCCTTTTTGGAGGCCAAGGGCATCCGCTACCCGCACACCTTCCTGGTGCCCATTGGCGGCGTGGCCGCGTATTCGCAGCTGTTGCAGGACTGCGGCGAGCCTGCATTGCCGCCCGCCGAGCCGAGCTGCGATGTGCTGTTCTACGGCGATGTGAATGCGCCGCGCCGCCAGGAGATGCTGCAGGCCTTGCAGCGCCAGTTCAAGGTGCGCATTGAGGGCAACCTGTTTGGTGATGCCTTGCGCCAGGCCGTGCGCCAGGCGCGGGTGGTCGTCAATATCCACTACTACGAAGGCGCCTTGCTCGAGACCACCCGGGTGTACGAATGCCTGAGCCTGGGCACGCCTGTGGTGACCGAGAGCAGTGCCGATATCCACCAGCATGCGGCCTTGCTGGACAACCCCGCGCTGCGGGTGACGCCGGTGGGCGACGCCCAGGCGATGGTGCAGGCCGTGCAGGAGATGCTGCAGCAGCAAGCGCAGGCGCCTGCACAGCTGCAGCAAGGGTTGGCGGATGAGGTGGCCCGCAGCGGCCAGCAGTTTGAATTCATGGTGCTGCGCGCCCTCTATGCGCTGGGCCGCATCGATGCGGCGCAGTGGGAGGCGCTGACGGTGCAGCAGCCGCTGCCTGGCAGTTGCATGGTGCTGAGCATGCCCGAGACCGTACGCCGCCGCGCCCATTTCATCGAGCAAACCTTGCCGGGCCTGCAGTCCGAGGTGGCGGTGTTCGATGGCGTGCGCTTCAGCCCCGGCTGGCTGGGCTGCGCGATGAGCTACCAGTACCTGGCGCGCAAGGCCTTGCAGACCGGCGCGACGCAGCTGGAGATCATGGAAGACGATGTCGAGATGCCGCCCGACTATGCCCAGCGCCGCGCCCGCGTCGATGGCTGGCTGGCCGCCCATGACGGCCAGTGGGATATCTTTGCCGGCCTGATCGCCAAGATCCACCCGGGCACCCAGGTGCTGGAGGTGCAGGAGCAGGACGGCGAGACCTTTGTGGTGCTGGACCGCATGACCAGCATGGTGCACAACATCTACGCCCGGCCGGCGCTCGAAGCGCTGTCCGAGTGGAACTCTTCCATCCGCGACCCGCACACCAACACCATTGACAGCTACCTGCAGGGCCGTGCCCAGATGCGGGTGGTCACCACCTTGCCGTTCTTGGTGGCCCACACCACCGACATGGACTCCTCGCTCTGGGGCATCAACAACCACGAGTACCTGGCGGTTATCTACAAGGCCGAGCAGGACCTGCGCCAGTTGGTCGAGCGCTTCAAGCAGACGCAGGCCCGTTAACCAGCACACCTGGACAAAAAAAATCCCGCAGCGGCCAGGGCCGTCTGCGGGATTTTTTATCCAAGCTGCTGGGCTGGATTACAGCGCAGGAATGCGCAGCTTCTGGCCGGGGTAGATCTTGTTGGGGTCGCTCAGCATGGGCTTGTTGGCGTCGAAAATCACCATGTACTTGTTGGCATCGCCATACATCTTCTTGGAGATGGCCGACAGCGTGTCACCCGAGACCACATCGTAGTACTTGGCTTCTGGCTCGGGGTTGGTCACGGTCATCTGGTTGTCCACATCGCTGACGCTCGAGACATTGCCGCAGCACAGCGTGACTTTTTCCTTTGCCGACTGGGTGGGAGCCACACCGGTTACCGTGACTTTGCCGGCATCAAAGGCCACCTTCACATCGGACACGCCCAGGTTCTGGGTGCCAATGTATTTTTCGATGGCAGCGCCCGCTGTCGCGTTCAGGTCTTGTGCTGCGGTTGCGGCAGCCGCTTCCTTGCCGCCGAACAATTTCTCACCGGCTTCCTTGATAAAGCTGAACAGTCCCATGGTGACTCCTAGAGGGTTGGTTACAGGAACTGTCCAATATATAGCTATTTGTGAACGCGATGAAGTCAGACGGGGTCGCTTGAAAAAAATTCACAGTGGCGCCAGGAAGACGCGCGGCCCCCGGGATGTTGCACGTGCAACAAGGCGGGCGGCCAAAAAGGCCGATAATGCCGCCCATGCATTTTCTGGCCATCGACGTAGGGAACACGCGCCTCAAGTGGGCGATGTATGACGCAGCACAACCGGGCGCCGCCGTGCTGGCCCATGGCGTGGAGTTTTTGGACAATATCGAGCGCCTGGCCGAGGGCAGCTGGGCCGAGCTGCCCGAGCCGCAGTACATGCTCGGCTGTGTGGTCGCTGGCGACGTGGTGCGCCGCCGCGTGCAGACGCAGATGGACATCTGGGACCTGGCGCCCAACTGGGTGGTGTCGTCCAATGCGGAGGCGGGCCTGACCAATGGCTACGACCACCCCAGCCGCCTGGGCACGGACCGCTGGGTGGCGATGGTGGGCGCCTGGCACCATGTGCTGGCCCAGGGGCGCCAGCGCCCGGTGGTGGTGGTCATGGTGGGCACGGCGGTGACCGTCGAGGCCATCGATGCCGATGGCAAGTTTCTGGGCGGGCTGATACTGCCGGGCCACGGCATCATGCTCAAGGCGCTGGAGTCGGGCACGGCCGGCCTGCATGTGCCGACCGGCGAGGTGCGGCCATTTCCCACCAACACCAGCGATGCACTGACCAGCGGCGGCACCTATGCAATCGCCGGTGCGGTCGAGCGCATGGTGCAGCATGTGATGGCCCACTGCGGCCAGGAGCCTGCCTGCGTGATGACCGGCGGCGCCGGCTGGAAGATGATGCCCAGCATGACGCGGCCCTTCGAGCTGGTCGAAAACCTGATTTTTGACGGCTTGCTGCATATCGCCCACAGCCGCTTTGGCGCCAAGGGCTGAGCCCCGCCCACATGCGGTTACAGCGATAGCCCCTGGATTGGCCGAGCCAGGGCAGTGCAGCCGAAGGGCAATGCGATAATGGACGGTTATTTGTTGAACTACCTGTACTGACCATGATTCTCGTCACCGGAGGCGCCGGCTTTATCGGCTCGAATTTTGTGTTGGACTGGCTGGCGGGTTCGGATGAACCGGTGGTCAATCTCGACAAGTTGACCTACGCGGGCAATCTGCACAACCTAGCGGGCCTGCAGGGCGACAGCCGCCACCATTTTGTGCACGGCGATATCGGCGACCGCGCGCTGCTCGACCGCCTGCTGGCCGAGCACCAGCCGCGCGCCATCGTGCACTTTGCCGCTGAAAGCCATGTGGACCGCTCGATCCACGGCCCCGAGGACTTTATCCAGACCAATGTGGTCGGTACCTTGCGCCTCTTGGAAGCTGCCCGCGCCTATTGGAGCGGCTTGGAAGGTGAGCGCAAGGACGGTTTCCGTTTTCTGCATGTATCGACCGATGAGGTCTACGGCAGCCTGGAAAAGGACGATCCGGCCTTTACCGAAACCCATAACTTCGAGCCCAACAGCCCCTACAGCGCAAGCAAGGCGGCCAGCGACCACCTTGTGCGTGCTTGGTTCCACACCTATGGCCTGCCGGTGCTGACCACCAACTGCTCGAACAACTACGGCCCCTACCACTTCCCCGAGAAGCTGATCCCGCTGATGATCGTCAACGCGCTGGCGGGCAAGAGCCTGCCGGTGTATGGCGACGGCATGCAGATCCGCGACTGGCTCTACGTCAAGGACCACTGCAGCGCCATCCGCCGTGTGCTGGAGGCGGGCCGTCTGGGCGAGACCTACAACGTGGGCGGCTGGAACGAGATGCCCAATATCGAGATCGTCCAGCATGTCTGCAGCCTGCTTGACGCGCAGCGCCCGCGTGCCGATGGCCGCTCTTATGCCGAGCAGATCAGCTATGTGAAGGACCGCCCCGGCCATGACCGCCGCTATGCGATCGATGCGCGCAAGCTGGAGAAGGAGCTGGGCTGGAAGCCGGCAGAAACCTTTGACAGCGGTATCCGCAAGACCGTGCAGTGGTACCTGGAGCACCAGGATTGGGTGGCCCAGGTGCAGTCGGGTGACTATAAGGACTGGGTCAACAAGCAGTACGCCTGAGGGCGCTAGCGAGGCGGGCCTGGCATCTGCATGCCGGGGCTGCCTGACAGGACGATGCGATGAAAATACTGTTGTTGGGCAAGAACGGCCAGGTCGGTTGGGAGCTGCAGCGCAGCCTGCTGCCGCTGGGCGAAGTGGTTGCACTGGACCGCGCCAGCACCCCGCTGTGCGGCGACCTGCTGCGCCCCGAGGCGCTGGCCGAAACCGTGCGTGCGCTGGCGCCCGATGTGATTGTCAATGCCGCAGCCTACACCGCGGTGGACAAGGCCGAGAGCGAGCCCGAGGCTGCACGCACGATCAATGCTGACGCCGTGGGCGTGCTGGCACGCGAGGCCCAGGCGCTGGGCGCCTGGCTGGTGCACTACAGCACCGACTATGTCTTCGATGGCGGTGGCGACCAACCCTGGCAAGAGGACCAGGCCACCGGCCCGCTGTCGGTCTATGGCCAGACCAAGCTCGACGGTGAGCGGCAGATTGCGGCCAGCGGCGCCAAGCATTTGATTTTTCGCACCAGCTGGGTCTATGCCGCACGCGGCGGCAACTTTGCCAAGACCATGCTGCGCCTGGCGCAGGAGCGCGACAAGCTGGCCGTCATCGACGACCAGTGGGGGGCGCCCACCGGTGCCGACCTGATCGCCGATGTGACGGCCCATGCGCTGCGCACGGCGATGGGCGCGGCGCAGGAGCTGAGCGGCATCTACCATCTGGTGGCCGGTGGCGAGACCACCTGGAACCGCTATGCCCGCTTTGTGCTGGAGACGGCGCGCAAGATCAACCCGGCGCTGAATCTGACGGCGCAGGATGTGCAGGCGGTCGACACTTCGGCCTTCCCGACGCCAGCGCGCCGCCCCCACAATTCCCGTTTGAACACCCACAAATTGCAGCAGCGCTTTGCGCTGGATTTGCCTGACTGGCAAACCGGCGTGCAGCGCATGCTGCAGGAGATTCTCTGAACATGACAGTGCAAGCACGCAAAGGCATCATCTTGGCGGGCGGCTCCGGCACCCGCCTGCACCCGGCCACCCTGGCCGTCAGCAAGCAGCTGCTGCCGGTGTACGACAAGCCGATGATCTACTACCCGCTGACCACCTTGATGCTGGCGGGCATCAAGGAGATCCTGGTCATCAGCACGCCGCAGGACACGCCGCGCTTTGAGCAGCTGCTGGGCGATGGCAGCCAGTGGGGCATCCACCTGGAATACGCGGTGCAACCCAGCCCCGATGGCTTGGCACAGGCCTTTTTGATTGGTGAGAGTTTCCTGGCCGGCGCGCCCAGCGCGCTGGTGCTGGGCGACAACATCTTCTACGGCCATGATTTCCACAAGCTGCTGGCCAGCGCGATGCAGCGCGATACGGGTTCCAGCGTCTTTGCCTACCATGTGACCGATCCCGAGCGCTATGGCGTGGCCGACTTTGACAAGCAGGGCAAGGTGCTGTCGCTGGAAGAAAAGCCAGCCAAGCCCAAGAGCAACTATGCGGTGACCGGCCTGTATTTCTACGACAGCCAGGTGGTGGAGCTGGCCAAGGGCCTCCAGCCCTCGCCGCGCGGCGAGCTGGAAATCACCGATCTGAACCGCCTGTACCTGGAAAAAGGTCAGCTGAGCGTGGAGATCATGGGCCGGGGCTATGCCTGGCTCGATACCGGCACGCATGACAGCCTGCTGGATGCTGGCCAGTTCATCGCCACGCTGGAAAGCCGCCAGGGCCTGAAGATTGCCTGCCCGGAAGAGATTGCCTGGCGCAGCGGCTATATCGGCGATGCGCAACTGGCCGCGCTGGCCAAGCCCTTGGCCAAGAACGGTTACGGACAGTACCTGCAGCGCCTGCTGCAGGAGCCCAAGGAGTAAAGGCATGCAAGCCATCGACACGGCGCTGCCCGACGTCAAGATCATCGAGCCCAAGGTATTTGGCGACACGCGTGGCTTTTTCTTTGAGAGCTTCAACCAGAAAGCCTTTGATGCGGCGGTGGGCCAGCACTATGACTTTGTGCAGGACAACCACAGCAAGAGCAGCCGAGGTGTGCTGCGCGGTCTGCACTACCAGCTGGAGCAGGCCCAGGGCAAGCTGGTGCGGGTGGTGCAGGGCCGGGTGCTGGATGTGGCCGTTGACATCCGCAAAAGCTCGCCCAGCTTTGGCCAATGGGTGGCTGTGGAGCTGAGCGAGGACAACCAACGCCAGCTGTGGGTGCCGCCGGGCTTTGCCCATGGCTTTGTCGTGTTCAGCGAGACGGCCGAGTTCCTCTACAAAACAACGGACTACTACGCGCCGGCCCACGAGCGCTGCATTATCTGGAATGATGCACAGTTGTCGATCGACTGGCAGTTGAACGGTCTGGAGCCGCAGCTGTCGGCCAAGGACCAGCAGGGCAAGGCCTTTGCCGAGGCCGATGTTTTTGCCTGAGTTTGCTTTTCCTCCCATTTGTCTCCCATGCCTGGCGCCTACACTGGGTGCCCTATAGGCTAAGGGGATGAATACCACGCCTGTCATAGGCATTTGAGACCATAGACGCATGAGCACCAGCACCATTGACGATTTCAGCGATGCAGCCCTGGCCACAGAGCCCGGGCGCCGCCCCTTGCTGGGCGAGATGCTGGTGCAGGCGGGCAAGCTGTCGCCGCGCGATCTGGAGCGTGCGCTGCAGGCCCAGCAGGAGATGGGCAGCCTCATAGGCCAGGTGCTGGTGCAGCTGGGCCTGGTCTCCGAGCTGGACCTGATGCATACGCTGGCGACCCAGCTGCAGATTCCATTCACCTTGGGCACCGATTTCCCCGCCGAGGCGATCAGCGTGCCGGGCCTGATGCCCGAGTTCCAGCATTCGCAGCATGTCTTCCCCTTGCAACTGCAGGATGGCGTGCTGGATGTGGCGATGGCCTCGCCCCAGGACCCGTTTGTCATCAAGGCGCTGCAGATGTCGACCGGGCTGCAGATTCGCCCGCACCTGGCACTGCAGGCCGATATTGAAAAGGCGCTGCAGGAGCCCGAGCCCGAAGCCGAAGAAGACGACGGCGATGACATGTTTGGCGATGGCTCCGATGTGGGTGACTTTGTCGAGCATCTGAAGGACCTGGCGAGCGAGGCACCCGTGATTCGCCTGGTCAACAGCATCATCGGCAAGGTGACCGATCTGCGCGCCTCCGATATCCACCTGGAGCCTTTTGACGATGGGCTGCATGTGCGCTACCGGGTCGATGGTGTGATCCACCCCGGTGAGCTGGTGCCGCCGCGCCTGTCGGCGGCTGTGGGTTCGCGCGTCAAGCTGATGGCGCATCTGGACATTGCCGAGCGCCGCCTGCCGCAGGACGGCCGTATCAAGACCCGCGTCAAGGGCCGGGAGCTCGACCTGCGTGTCTCGACCGTGCCCACCGTGCATGGCGAGAGCATCGTGATGCGGGTGCTGGACCGCGCCAGCGTGCGGCTGCAGCTCGAAACCATGGGCTTCGCCAAGGACACGCTGTCCAAGTTCAACGACCTGCTGGGCCGCCCGCACGGCATTTTGCTGGTGACGGGACCCACGGGCTCGGGCAAGACCACCACCTTGTATGCAGCGTTGTCCAAGATTGATGCGCTCGAGAACAAGATCATCACCGTCGAAGACCCGGTCGAGTACCAGCTCGAAGGGATCAACCAGATCCAGGTGCATGCCCAGATCAACCTGACCTTTGCCAATGCGCTGCGCTCCATCCTGCGGCAAGACCCGGACATCATCATGATCGGTGAAATGCGTGATGGCGAAACCGCGCAGATCGCGGTGCAGTCGGCGCTGACGGGTCACTTGGTGCTGTCGACCTTGCACACCAACACCGCCGCCGGTGCCATCACCCGTATGCAGGACATGGGGGTGGAGAGCTACCTGATCACCTCCTCGGTCAATGGGGTGCTGGCCCAGCGCCTGGTGCGTACCTTGTGCGGCAATTGCAAAGAGGCCTACGAGCCGGGCGAAGAGGTGCGCAAGCGCTCCGGCCTGGCGCGCTTTAGCGAAGTAGGCCAGGTGATTTACCGCGCTGTGGGCTGCAATGCCTGCCGCCAGACCGGCTACAAGGGCCGTACCGGCATCCACGAGCTGTTTGTGCTCGACGAGCCGATGCGCAATGCGATCAATGCGGGCAAGGACTCGAACGAGCTGTTCAACCTGGCGGCCAAGTCCGGCATGCTGAGCCTGCACGAGGACGGCCTGCGCAAGGTGGCCGCCGGCATGACCACGTTGGACGAAGTCGCCCGCGTCACCCAGGACCAGATCGATGGCTGATTTTGCCTGGCATGCGATCAATGCCGCGGGCGAGCAGGTTCGCGGCACTTTCCAAGCGCCCAACGCCGCTGCGGTGCAAAAGCACCTGCGCGCGCAAAAGCTCACGCCGGTGCGCATTGTCGATGCGGTGGATGCTGCCGCACTGATGCCGGCAGGCGCCAAGGCCGCTGGGGCCAAGCCGGCCGCTGCCAGCGCCATTGGCAAGGCCAAGGCGCCCAAGTCGCAAAAGGGCCCGGCCAAGGCCGCCGATGTGCTGGCGATGACCTCGGAGCTGTCGATCATGCTCAAGGCCGGCCTGGCGCTGGATAACGCGCTGCGCGTGCTGATCGACATGGCCTTCAAGGACAGCATGCGCGAGCTGCTGACCGGCGTGCTCGAAGCGGTCAAGGGCGGGGTGCCGCTGTCCAAGGCGCTGATGGTGCACCAGGAGCTGTTTGGCGATTTCTACATCAACATGGTGCGCTCGGGCGAGGCCAGTGGCCAGATGTCGGCCGTGCTGCAGCGCCTGGTGGAGCATCTGGAGCGCCAGCGTGCGCTCAAGGAAAGCGTGGTCTCGGCCACCATCTACCCGATGATCCTCGTGGCCGTGGCGATTCTGTCGCTGATCGCGATGCTGGGCTTTGTGGTGCCGCAGTTCGAGAAACTGTTCACCGACATGGGCGATGCACTGCCCACGCCGACCAAGATCGTGATGACCATCGGCCAGGTGTTCCGCAAGAACGGTTGGGTGGTATTGCTGGGTGGCGCCGCCGTGGTCTATGTGATGCGCAGCTGGCTGCGTTCGCCCAAGGGCCGGTTGTGGTGGCAGGGCGTGTTGCTGCGCATGCCGATTCTGGGGCGCCTGGCACTTAAATACCAACTGACCTTGTATTCGCGCTCGCTGGGCACCTTGCTGGGCAATGGTGTGCCTTTGCTCACCGCGCTGCATATCGCGACCGATACGGTCAGCAACCGCCTGATCCAGGCCGAGCTGGCCAAGATTCCGCCCATCGTCAAAGAGGGCGGCAAGATGGTGCAGGCGATGAACACCACGACGGTGTTCGAGCCGCTGGCCGTGAACCTGGTGCGCGTCGGTGAAGAGACCGGGCGCCTGGGCTCGATGATGCTGGAGTTGTCGAATATTTTGAACCGCGAGGTGGAAACCGGCATCAAACGCGCCCTGACCATGATCGAGCCAGTGCTGATCCTGGTGCTGGGCATCATGATTGCTTCCATCATTGTGTCTATCTTGATGGGCATTCTGTCCGTCAACGATCTGGCTGCTTAATTTTTAATACTGCAAGGAGAGCCCGCCATGAAGGCCTTTTTCACCCAAAAGACGCCACGCAAAAGCCGTGGTTTTACGCTGATAGAACTGCTGGTGGTGCTGGCCATCCTGACCTTGCTGGCTGGCCTGGTGGGCCCCAAGGTGCTGAGCCAATTGGGTGGCGCCAAATCCAAGACCGCCGGCGTGCAGATTGCCGACTTACAAAAGGCGCTGGATATTTTCAAGCTCGATACCGGCCGCTACCCGACCACCGAAGAAGGTCTGGACGCGCTGGCCAAGCAGCCGGGCAATGTGCGCGGCTGGAACGGCCCTTATCTGTCGGGTGGCGTGCCCAATGACCCTTGGAACAACCCCTACCGTTACAGCTACAACGGTGGCCGGGTCGACATCCTGTCGCTGGGCGCTGATGGCCAGCCCGGTGGCGAAGGCGAAGCCGCCGATGTGCGCAACGCGCAGTAAACCGGCGCCTGCCACTTTTCCGGTCTGACCAGGAATCCCCGTGCCGACTGCCTTGCCATGGCTGCGCCGACACCCCCGCGCTACGCAGCGCCCAGCAGCCCATCAAGGCTTTACCTTGATCGAGCTGATGGTGGTGTTCGCCATCATGGCCCTGGTGGTGGCGATGGCGCCGGTCGCCTATGACCGGCTGAAAGACGGGGTGCAGTACCGCGACACCGTGCGCACGATGATCAGCCAGCTGCGCTCGGCCCGCTATACCGCCGTCTCGCAAGGCGAGCCGGTGCGCTTTACCGTGGACCTGCAGACGAGGCACTATGGCTATGCGGGCGCGGAAAAGGAAATTCCCGAGACCGTCGATCTGCGCACCACGGTCGCAGACCGCGAGTTTGTGCCCAACAGCTCGGCCTCGATTGTGTTCCTGGCCTCGGGGGGCTCCACCGGCGGCAGCGTGGAGATTCTGCGCAAAAACGGCGCTGGCACGCGCCTGCGGGTGGACTGGCTCTCAGGCCGCGTCACCCAGGAGCCCTTGTTCCAATGAGGGCGCTGTCGTCTCTGTCCCTGCGGCCGCGCCAGCAGCAAGGCATGACCTTGCTGGAGATTTTGGTGGCACTGTCCATCATGGCGATCTCGCTGGGCATGATCTACCGGGCCACGGGCAGCAATGCGCGCAGCGTCGGTGATCTCGATCGCTACCAATACGCGGTGCAACTGGCGCAGTCCATCATGGACTCGCGCGACTCGGTCTACGAAAGCGGCTGGAACGAATCGGGCCAGAGCAATGGCTACCAGTGGAGCGTGCAAAGCGCGCCGTTCAAGACCGGCGTGGACGAGAGCCCGAACATCCCCGTGTTGCATGAGGTGCACATCAGCGTGCACTGGGCCGAGGGCGAGCGCGCGCGCGTATTTGAGCTCACGACCTTGCGTGCGCAGCGCCGGCCACCCGACCCGGCAGAGAATGTGGTGCCACCAGGATGAGCCGCGTTCACCCGCATTTTTTTGTGCGCAGCCTGCATGGCCAGCGCCGCCAGGCCGCCGGCTTTACGCTGGTGGAGATGCTGGTGGCCATGTCCTTGCTGTCGCTGATCGTGCTGGGTTTGGCCGGCGCCATGGGCACCATGGGCCGGACGGAGACCAGCATCGACAACCGGCTCGAGCGCATGGATGAGTCGCGCGCGAGCACCGATTTCTTGCGCGCCGTACTGGGCCGCATCTCCGCCAAACGGGTGCAGGGGCTGCAGCAGCAAGGCATGCTCAGTGCCACGCCCTCGGTGTTTTTCTTTGAAGGCGCAGGCCAGTCGATGACCTGGGTGGGGGTGATGCCTGCACGTTACGGCGTCGGTGGCCGCTACCATTTCCGGCTAGCGATGGGCAGCTACGACGGCGCGCCTGCCGTCATGCTGAGCTACCTGCCCTGGATCGACCAGCAGACCCTGCCCGATTGGGGCGGGGCACAGACCTACCCGCTGCTGCAGCATGCAACGGGCCTGTCTTTCCAGTACCTGGACGGGGCCATTGACCCGCCGCAATGGGGCAGCGACTGGGGCGTGGTGGACCGGCTGCCGCAGGCGGTGCAGGTGGTGATGTCCACCGAATCGATGGTGCTGGCACCGGTGGTGGTGCAGTTGCGCGTGATGCCCGCGGGCGATCCCCGAGGAGGCGGCGGCGGCGCGAGCCTGGGAGGCTCGGTCGGATGATGCGCTTACAGATTCAACGCCGCACGGCCACAGCATCCTCCCAGCAGGGGATGGCCCTGATCGCCGTGCTTTGGCTGGTCGCGGCACTGAGCCTGATGGTCACGGGCGTCAGCGGTGTGGTGCGCCAGGAAGCCAAGATGGTGGGGGTTGCCAAGGACAAGGTGACCGCGCAGGCGGTGGGCGATGCGGCTGTGGTCATGGTGCTGCAGCAGCTGTCGGCCGACCGCACGATCTTGCAGGAAACCACCGAAACCTCGGTCAACTACCAGGGCGCGCAAGTGGCGGTCAGTGTGATGCCGCTCAATGGCCTGATCAATATCAATGGCGCATCGCTGCCGCTGTTGACGGCCCTGATGAGCGTTGGTGGCGGACTGCCAGAATCTGCAGCCCAGGAGCTCGCCGTGGCGATCCTTGATCGCCGTGAACGCGCGTCGCTCGATGGCCGCCGCCCTGAGCGTTTTGAGGCGATTGAAGACCTGATGCAGGTACCCGGAATCGATTACGACCTCTATGCTAGACTCGCGCCCTTGATCACCGCGTCAACCACTGGCTCGGGAGGCGCCACGGTCAATCCGCTGGCAGCTCCTCCGCAAGTTCTGCGGGTGCTGGCCAATGGCGACGAGGGTATTGCAGCCCGCATTGCCGCATCGCGCGGATCCGGCCAGACAGGCCTGGATACCACGGGCCTGGACGCCAACCTGGCGCGACCCGGCGGGGCGCAACGCCGTTACCGGATAACCGCCCAGGTGCCGATGGCCGATGGACGTATTTTTCTCGTAGATCGCAGTGTGTACTTTGGGGCCAGAACGCGGGACGGTCTGCCCTGGTACACGTTTGAGGCGCGCCAGATGCTGCAGCCAGCATCCTGATCGAAGCAAAGAACCCTTATGGCAATTTCAACTGAATCGCGCTTTTTTGGGCTGGATCTGAACCAGCTCAAGGCCGATGTTTTCAAGACATGGCGCAGGGCGCCGCAGTGGCCGCCGCTGTCATGGTTGCGGCCCGAGCAGATGCTGCGCCTGGTGCCTGCCGAAGGCGCGCCCAGCGTGGTGTGGGAGAGCGGCCAGCCTGTGGCCAAGGCCGGGCGGGAGCCTGGGTTTTGGGCGGTGGAGCTGCCCGAGCACATGGTGCTGCGCAAGACGGTGGCCCTGCCAGCCTTGGACCCCCAGGATTGCGCCAGCGCTGCCGAGCTGGAAGTGCAGGCGATCAGCCCCTTTGCCGCAGACGAGCTGCTCTGGGGTTACACCGAGCTGAGCCGCAGCAGCAAGGCGGTCAAATTGCTGGTGGTGCTGGCCTCCAGGACCCAGACCGAGCCCTATCTGCAGGCTCGGGTCGCGGAGCAACTGCACCTGCAAACGCTCAAAGGGCAGACCAAGGCCGAATCCTTGGAGCAGCCCGAGGTATGGGTGTTTGCTCCGGAGCGCATCCCCGTGGTGTTCCAGGGCTTTGGCGAACACGCCCGTTATGCCTGGGGCCGCAAGCGGCTGTGGTGGAATGTGAGTGGCGTGGCGCTCGCCTTGCTGCTGTGCGCTGCGATTGCTGCCACCCCTACGGCGCAGCTGCGGCTGCGCGCGATTGAGGCAACCCATGCCTATGAAGGCATGGCCGCCAAGACCGCCGATGTGGTGGCCAAACGCGAATCGCTGATCCAGAGTGCCGACAAGGTCGCGGGCCTGTCGGAGTTGCTGGGCGAACGCATTGATGGGGTCCAGGTGCTCAGCATGCTGACGAATGTGCTGCCCGATGATACGGCCCTCCAATCGGCGCGTATCCAGGGCAGCAAGGTGACGATATCTGGCTTGACCGAGAATGCCTCGGCCTTGATGCAAAAGCTGAGCAACCAGGATGGTGTCAAGGACGTGCGCGCCCCCAGCGCCGCCACGCGCATGGGTGGCGGTAATAAAGAGAGCTTTACCATCGAGTTGGGGCTGGATGCCAAGGTCTTTGGTCCTAAGACGATACAAGAGGTGGAAGTGGCGCACGCCAAACTGGAGCCAGCGGCATCTGTACCATCCACGCCGGCTGTGGATGCAGCGGCACCTGCAGCATCCGCGCCAGCAGCTACCGCGGCAGCAGCTACCGCGGCAGCAGCTGTCGGTGCGGCCGCACCTGCAGCAGCATCGGGTGAGCAAGGTCCCGCCAAGGCCAATGCAGATGGCAGCAAGCCTGGTCCGACACTGGGCGGCACAAAACGGGGCCCGACGCTGGGCGGAAGCAAACCGCAATCTCCTCCTGCCTCCGAATCTGGAGGGAAACAGCCATGATCGTTACCCGTCCCAATCGCAAAGAACTGCTGATTCTGGTTGCCACGGCCTCGCTGGTATTGCTGCCTTTGATCGGTCTTGGCAGCTATGTTGTCAGCAAACATATGTGGGCGCAGGCGCGCCTGTCGGAGTTCGAGCCTCGCTATGCGCGACTGCGTGGCCTTGATCTGCAGCGTGAGGAGATTGACCAGTCGCTCGAGCGCGCCCTGCAAATTCGCGCTGACTACATTTACCCAGGCAGCCAGGATGTGGCACAGACCGGCAATGCCGTGCAGCAGAAGGTGCGCAGCCTGTTGACCACAGCAGGGTTGACGGTGGTCAGCAGCCAAGTGTTGCCGGCCAAGGAAGAAAAGGGTTTTGACCGCATTCCACTGTCGGTACGCGCCGAAGGGGACTTGCTGGCCGTAGATAGCGCGCTGGCCGTGCTGAACGAGCAGCTGCCAGTGATGCTGCTGGCCGATGTGGAAGTCAGAAACCAGGGAACCTTGCAGGTGATGAATGAGAAGGCGGCGCCTCGCCTCACCCTTCAGATGACCTTGAGCGTATTGAGGGAGCGTCCATGAAGCGCTATATCAGTGTCATTCTGGTAGCGACCAGTGTTGTGCTGGCCTTGGTGCTGGCCTGGATGTGGTTCACGCCTAGTGGGGGGCTGAAGAATTCCCATTGGGAAATGCCCAGAGGCCAAAAGGCGAGTCTTGAAGATATCGTGCCCCGACTGGGCAAGGCACAGTCCATGGATCACAGCCAGTTTCTGGCCATGCTCGATCGCCCCTTGTTCTCTCCTACCCGGCGCCCGCCACCTCCACCACCGGTGGCTGCTGCAGAAGCGCCACCTCCGCCACCCGACTACCTGGCCGATGCCGTGCTGAGTGGCGTTTACATCGGGGAAGATGGCAAGAGTGGCGGCATCATCATCAAGTTCCAGGGCAAGGACAAGTCTCTGCCGCTGCGCGGCACGTTGGATGGCTGGACCTTGAGCTCGGTGGCCGACAACCGCGTGTATTTCACCCGCGCGGGCGTGACCAAGGAAATCGCTTTGCAGAAGGGCAAGCTGCAGCAGGGCTATACCCCCGCAGCAGAGCCCGGTGTGCCCCAGCGGGCCCTACCTGCCCAGATCGGACAGCAGCCCTCCGTTAGCGATACCCCCACACCCCGTCGCCGCGCGAGCATTGGCGGCACTACGCCTGCAAAGCGCCCTTGAGCGCGGCAGTCTTTATAAATAGATAGATCCTAGGGTTAGAACCATGAAGTCTCCCATATTTTTCAAGACTGCACTGGTGGTCGCACTGGGCCAGATGGGCATGCTGCTGCCGCTCCATGCGCAAACCGCTGCCCCGCAGCCGTCTTCTCCATCGGCAGCACAAGCAAGTACTCAGCTGCCGGTACTGCAAGCGCCCAATATCATGATCAGCCCCAAGAAGGGCGGCGATGAGGAAGAGGAGTCGACCGAGCCGCGCGTGCTGCGTGGCACGGACAAGTTGCTCAATATCGACAAGTCGACCCCCATTGCCGGCGGTGCGCCGGTCAGCTTCCGCTTTGAGGAAGCGCCAGTGGCCGAAGTGGTTCGTACCGTGCTGGGCGATATCCTCAAGATCGACTATGTGATGCACCCGCCGCTGCAAGGCACGGTGACCTTGACGACCCCGAAGCCGATCGACCCGGACAAGGCAGTCTTCCTGCTGGAGGCCGCGCTGCAGGCCAACGGTCTGGCGATGGTGCGCGATGCCCGTGGTACCTACCAGGTGGGCAAGCCCGAGGTGCTGCGCAGTCTGGTGGGCAATGTGCGTATGGCCGGTGCTCCCGGCAGCATGGCCCCGGGTTATGGCGTGATCGTGGTGCCGCTGCAATACATTGGCGCCACCGAGATGTCCAATATCCTCAAGCCCATCATCCCGGCAGAGGCCCTCATCAAGGTGGATACCGTGCGCAATGTGCTGATCATGCAAGGCACACGTACCCAGTCCGAAGGCTGGATGGAGATGGTCAAGACCTTTGACGTGGACCTGCTCAAAGGCATGTCGGTGGGCATCTATCCGCTCAAGCACGCCTCGATTGAAGAAGTCAGTGCGGCGCTGCAAATGGTTAACGGCGGTGGTGGCCAGGCGGGCCAGGGACAAGGTGCAGGCGGTACTGCTGGCATTGCGGGTGGTTCTGCGAGCGCTGCCGCTGCACGCCGCCCCGGCCAGGCGACTGGCGCCGCAGTCAGTGGAGGCAATAACCAGCTGAGCGGCAATGCGGCCGCCGCAGCTGCGCTGCTGACTTCGTTGGGTGACTCCAACCCGCTGTTTGGTGCGTTGCGCGTACTGCCCATTCCGCGCCTTAATGCGCTGATGGTGATCACGCCGCGTGCCTCCTATCTAGATGAAGCCGAACGCTGGATTCGCCGTCTCGACGTGCCAGGCTACGGCGGCAGCGAGCCCGAGCTCTATGTCTACCGCGTGCAAAACGGCAATGCCAAGTACCTGGCCCAAGTGCTCAACGGCATCTTTGGCGGCCAGCAGGGCGCTGGCGGCAACATGACCTCGGGTGTTGCGCCCGGTCTCAATGGCGTCAACAACAATAACAACAACCGTATCGGCAGCGGCTTTAACAGCTTTGGCAGCGGTTCGGGCTTTTCCTCGGGCTTTGGCAACAACAATGCCAACCGCTTGGGCACCAGCGGCAACAACCAGCAGCAAGGCGGCACCCCCACCATCACTGCGACTGCCATTGGCGATATCCGTGTCGTGGCTGATGAGTTCAACAACACCATCCTGGTCTGGTCCACCGGCTCCCAGTTCCGCAAGATCGAGTCCTCGCTCAAACGTTTGGATGTGGCACCTATCCAGGTGCTGATTGAGGCCAGCATCATCGAGGTGTCGCTCAATGAGAACTTGCAATATGGTGTGGAGTGGTTGTTCCGTAACAGTGGCATCGGAGGGCGCAATTTCTCGGGCACCGGCAGCCTTGGCACTCTGAATAACACGACTCCCGGCACTATTGCTGCCGCAGCGGGCAATTTCACCTATTCGCTATTCAACAGCGGTGGTGATATCGCCGCCCGCTTGAGTGCGGTGGCGGGCCAGGGGCAGGTGAAGATGCTGTCCAGCCCATCTGTGATGGTGATGGACAACCACCCCGCGACCATCTCGGTCGGCGAGCAGATCCCCGTCAAGGTCAGCAGCTACATCACCACCAATAGCTACTTGTCGGACAACTACCAGCTCAAAGACACGGGTGTGATTTTGAATGTCACCCCTTCGGTCAATTCTGGCAATATGGTCAGCTTGCAGATCGACCAGTCTGTCATCGATAGCGCGGGCCTTGACGCCGCATCGCAACAGACCAAGTTCTCCAACCGCCAACTGACGAGCAAGCTGGCGGTGCGTTCTGGTGAGTCGATCGTCATGGGTGGCTTGATCAAAGACCAGAATGAAGATACCAATTCGGGCATTCCTTTGCTGAAGGACATTCCTATCATTGGTAAAGCTTTCAGCAGCACTACCAGAAGTTCCAAGCGGACGGAACTTCTGCTGGTGATGACGCCTCGAGTGGTACGCACCGACGTCGATGTGCGCGAAGTCAGTGAAGAGCTGCGTGACCGCCTGCGTGGCTTGAATGACGATGATCTGTTGATTCGTTCGAATGCCTCTACGCGTCCTGCGTCGCAGGTCGCCCCTGTGCAGCCTGTGCAGGCACAGTAATAAGCTATGTTGTAAAGATATTGAAAAATGACTTCAAATTTGATGATTCAATCTGCGAAAGCTTTGTTTGCAATGGGGGCTGCGGCCTCCATGGTCGCCTGCGCCAGCCTGCAGCCGGCCACGCCTGAAGAGACGGTCGCCAAAAACGCACTGGCTTTCACCAACGCACGTATCAAAGGCGACCATACAGCTGCTTACGGCTATACCAATGCGGCTTACCAAAAGGCACAGACGCTGGAGCAATACAAAAAGGCCTATCCTGGCACATTTGCGCAGTCTGCCGCGATCCATGACGTCAAATGCAGTGAGGAAAAGTGCGACGTCGGAATCGATTTGAAGGTCAAACCGCCGCTGATAGGCAAAAATCTGGGTACCATTGACATGTATTCGAAGCAAACTTGGTTGCTCGAAGACGGTCAGTGGCGACTCTATCTGGAGCCCTGAGCTCGCTGCCAAGTCAGGCGAGCTGTGTGGAATGTAGACGGTTGTTGTAAATTCTCAACAGCTACTGCAAAAAAACAGGGCCCTGGCTTTGCAAACCGCGAAGGCGCTATGCTATTATTTCTTAGCGTAAACAATCGTGGTAGTTGCGCTGACTAACTTTTTTTAACTGGAGTGTGTTTATGAAGAAAAATGTTCTGGCTCTGAGCATTGCTGCCATGATTGGCGGTTTTGCTGGTGCTGCTTCCGCTCAAACTTTTACTGCCCCATCGGCAACCAAGTTCGAGCAATCTGAAGGCGGCGTGGGTCACATTTTGGTGGTTCCTTACTTCACCACGCAAAATGACAACATGACCGTGTTCCACGTGGTCAACACCGACACCGTGAACGGCAAGGCTCTGAAGGTTCGTTTCCGTGGCGCTGCCAACTCTGACGATATCTTGGACTTTACCGTGTTCCTGTCGCCTTACGACGTGTGGACCGGTTCGGTGCAAGCGGATGCCAATGGTTCGTACTTCATGACGGCTGACAACAGCTGCACGTACCCCAACATCCACAACACCAAGGTCAGCTTCGTGCAAGACCGTCTGTCCAGCAGCTGGACCGCCGAAAAGCGTGTGAACAACACGAAGGAAGGCTACGTTGAAATCCTGAACATGGCTGACGTGACTCCTACGTCCGACCTGTTCAAGACCATCAAGCACGCCACCAACGGCGCGCCTGCTTGTGCTGATTCCGTGCTGGAGCAGACGCTGGCTATCAACCCAGAAACCGAAGAAGCAGCTGTGAAGCTGGGCTACAACACGCCTACCGGCCAACTGACCGGCGACTGGTACATCCTGAACGTGAACCAAACCACCACGTTCTCCGGTGCTGCTACCGCTATCAAGGCTGTGGACGACGCAGGTGTAAACGCTCGCGGTCAATTCGTGGCTTTCCCACAGGATGACCGTGCAGTTGCTGTGGCTGACATCGGTGACTACACCGCTGACCCACTGTTCAAGGTCGGTTCCAACATCGTGTTTGGTGACGCAGCTACTGGCACCCCAGTGACGACTCCTCTGGTTCAAGCCGTGAACTACGACTTCCCAGATCTGTCGACGCCTTACCTGACCACCACCACTTCCGCTGAAGCTCAAGCTTCGCTGTTGACCCAAGCTGTGGCCAACAATGGTGTGTCCAACCAGTTCGCTACCGATTCCATCATCGCTGCGAAGACTGACTGGGTGCTGTCCATGCCTACCCGTCGTTACAGCGTGGGTGCAAACTATGCAGCTGAGAAGTCTGGCGAATACCGTGTGTTCAACACCGGTGTGGTTGCTGCCGACACCACCCGTTTCTTCTCGTTTGGTAACACCTCGGTGGATGCCGACGGTAACATCTGCGTGGACACCGCCAGCAACACCTTCTACGACCGTGAAGAATCTTCCGTGCGTAACGGCGCTGTGATCTCCCCCGGCACCGCTAAGGTGATCCGTCTGTGCGGCGAAGTGAATGTGCTGGCATTCAAGGACACCGGTACCTCCGTGCTGGGCGCTTCGGTGGCTCGTCAGACCGCTGATGTGAAGTACGAAAACGGCTGGGGCACTGTGAGCTACACCCGCTCGCTGCCAGTGGTTGGTTCTTCGTTCATCAAGCTGACCAACAGCGGCGGTCTGGCCAACAACTTCAGCGGTACCTACGGTATCACCTGGCCTCACCGTTTCTCCAAGTAATTCATACTGTGGCCGCAAGGCCATAGCTTGAATCGCTGAGAGAACAAGCCAAAGGGCAGAGAGCAATCTCTGCCCTTTTTACATTTCTAAAACACTTGCCAATGCCATGGCCTGACACCAGGCTGTTTGATTTGGTATCCTAGCCTTTTTGCCAGTAGGACTGTGAATGCGAAACCGTTTGTTTTTTGCCCCTGTGGGCATGCTGTTGAGTGCTTTTGCTCTGGCCGCTTCTGCAGCAGCCAGTGACAGTCAGGTGCTGGTGTCTGGTGTGCCAGGTGCCGAAGTCAAGACCATAGATGTACAAGCTGAAGTACAGCGCCTGCCAGCTGAGATGCGCGCTCCCTTCCTGGCCAACAAGGATGGCATCCAGCAAATGGTGCATGCGCTGTTTGTGCGCCGCGCTATGGCGGCCCATGCGCGCTCCATCGGTGTGGCGGATGACCCCGAAATTGCCGCCGCTGCACGCATCGCCGCAGACAAGGTGATCTCGGATGCCTACTTGGCCAAGTTCAATGCCCAGCATACCCCGGATCCCAAGGTGATCGAGGCGCAGGTCAAGGCCCACTATGCGGCGAACAAGGACAGCATGGCTACGCCTGAAGAAGTGCATCTGGCCCATATCCTGGTCAAGGGCAAGGATGACGCAGCCAAGAAAAAGGCCGAGAAGCTGTTGGCCGAAGCCAAGGCGGGTGCCGATTTCGCCAAGCTGGCCAAAGAGAATTCTGAAGACCCTGGCAGCGCCTCACGGGGTGGTGATCTGGGCTTCATCGCGCGTGGCCGCATGGTGCCCGAGTTTGAAAAAGCAGGTTTTGCACTGAGCAAGCCGGGTGAATTTGCCCCCGTGGTGGAAAGCCAGTTTGGCTACCACGTGATCAAGTTTATCGAGCGCAAGCCTTCTGTGCCCAAGACTTTCGAAGAAGCACGCCCGGAACTGGAGAAGCAGTTCACGCAAAAGGCTTTGGCTGCGGCGCGCGAGGCAGAGGTCGAGAAAGTGACCGAAAAGGCCAAGTTTGACGAAAAGGCCCTGGAAGCGTTCTTGGCACAATCTAAGGCAAAATAAACCCTTGGTCATGCCTAGGAGGCAAGGAGGAGGCTGAAACAGTCTTCTCCTTTTTTCATGGGCGCTTTGTTTTTCAACTTCCAACTTTGATGCGCACCTTTTTGCACAGTATCCAAGAGGTCTGGAACGCCCGGGCGCTGGTGGGCGTGATGACACGCCGCGAGGTAGCGGCACGCCATGCCGGCACCGCGCTGGGCGTCATCTGGCCCTACCTGCAGCCGCTGTTGTCTGTGGCGGCCTACTACCTGGTGTTCGACATCGTGTTTGCGATGCGGCTGGGGGAGGGCGCATCCAGCCATGCGGTGGGCACCTTCCTGATCGTGGGCGCGCTGCCCTGGATGGCGTTTTGCGATGCAGTCTCGCGCGGCATGGGCAGCTTGCTGGAGGCGGGCTCCATCTTGCAGAAGAACCCGCTGCCACCAGTGCTGTTTCCGGTGCGCTCGGTGCTGGCCAGCTCCTGGATCTTTGGCCCCTTGATGCTGCTGTTGGCGCTGTGCTATATCCCCGTGCACCATATGCAATGGGGGGTACTGGCCTTGCTGCCGCTGATGGCGATGCAGCTGCTGATGACCTTGCTGCTGTCGTATGCACTGGCGATTTTTGCCGCAGCTCTGCGTGATACCGTGCAGCTGGTGGGTTTTACATTGTCGGTGGGTATCTACCTGACGCCGATCCTATTTCCGATCACGATGTTTCCACAGGGCTGGCGCTGGCTGCTGTGGTTCAATCCGATGGCGTCCTATGTGATGGGCTACCAGTCGGCACTGTTGCAAGGCCAGTGGCCGGAGCTGCAGGTCTGGGTGGTGAGCGCCGTGTGGATTGCACTGCTTGCCGTGGTGGTGAATGTGCTGGTGCGGCGCAGCCGTGACCAGCTGGTGGACTGGCTATGACGGGCGTGCAGATGGCAAAGACGCAAGAGGCTGCTGCGGTGCTGGTGGTCAAAAACCTGGGCAAGGAATACAAGCTCTATGATTCGCCGCGCCAGCGCGTCAAGGCGCTGTTGACTGGGCGGGCCATGCATCGCAGCCACTGGGCGCTGCGCGATGTCAGCTTCAGTCTGGGGCGCGGCCAGTGCATTGGCGTGGTGGGCGACAACGGGGCGGGCAAGAGCTCGCTGCTCAAGCTCTTGGCCGGCACCATGCAACCGTCCGCAGGCTCGATTGAACGCTCGGGCCGCATTACCGCGATTCTGGAGCTGGGCGCTGGTTTTCACCCCGATTTCAGCGGCCGCGACAACCTGTACTTTGCCGGCAGCCTGATTGGCATCAGCCAAGAGGAGATGCGCAAGCTCGAGCCCGAGATAATTGCGTTCTCGGAGCTGCAGGATGCCATCGACCGGCCGGTGAAAACCTATTCTTCGGGTATGAATGTGCGCCTGGCCTTTGCGCTGGTCACTGCCGTGCAGCCCGATGTGCTGATCGTCGATGAGGCGCTGGCCGTGGGTGACCAGAGCTTTCAGAAAAAATGCATCGAGCGCATTCTGGACTTTCGCCAAAAGGGCTGCACCATCCTCTTTTGCTCGCACAGCCCCTACCATATCCGCCATCTCTGCGATGCCGCACTGTGGCTGGAGCAGGGCCAGGTGCAGATGTTTGGCGAGACCGAGGCGGTGCTGGCGGCCTACGATGCACGCACCCGCAATTTGCAAAAGGAGAAAGACCGCCTGCAGTGGGGTGAAGATGCGCCGACGGACGCTCTGGCTACGTCAGACCATCCGGATTCGGCTGGTCCGCCCGATGCCCCGGATGCGCCCTTCGTCGTCAAGCCGCCCGATACCAGCCGGGTCGTTCCGCACGAAGGTGCCTGCATCCTGTCTGCCGATATCGAGAATCTGGATGGCGGTGATCCCCCGGTGCTGCGCAGTGATGACCTGGTGGTGACGATCAAGGTGCGCGGCAATGGTGATGAGGTGCCCAATGTGGGCTTCATGCTGGAGCAAAAGGATGGCGTGGGCATCACCTGCATTGCCACCCACGAAGAGGGGGCTGAGCCGGTACGTCAGCACGATGGAAGCTGGCAATCGGTGCTACGGTTTACCGATTTGCCACTGCACAGCGGGGACTACACCGTGAGCGCCTATCTGTTCGATCGCTCCGGCCTCGCGGTGTATGATCATTGGTTCCAGTACCAGACCTTCCGGTTTGTGTACCCCAAGCCCTTGCCAGGCCTCGTTCGCCTCCCGCATTCCTGGAGCTGAGCGCTGCGCACTGGCCGGCGAGCGCATTCCAATCTAATCTTTATGACCACGAGCTCCGAACATCCGCTCATTGATGATGCCATGCAGCTGCTGGCCGATGGCAATCGTGCTGGGGCCTCTGAGCTGCTCCTGCGCGCCCGCGCTGACAAGGCAACCTTGCTACAGGCGCATGCCTTGATTGAACAGTACGGGCTGGACGGCTGCTTCAGCAATATCTTCGGCCTTGACTGCAGCATCTCCGACAAGGACGATATCTTTGGTTTCTTCTGCGGTCACCCATCGAGCAACAACCCCTTGCGGGACTACCTGGCCGACGGCTGGCGCACCCTTGCCGAGCTGATGACCTTGCTGGAGAGCGTGGACAAGCCTCTGATGGGAACCCGGAATTTTCTTGAATTTGCCAGCGGGCATGGCCGTTTTACGCGGCATCTGGCCAAGGCTTTGGGCCCTGAGCGTGTGACGGTCTCGGATGTGGTGGCCGATGGTGTGGCCTTTGCGAAGGTGACTTTTGGTGTGCAGGGCTTTGCCTCGGTTTCCAAGCCTGAGGAGCTGCAGGCGCCGCGCCAATACGATGTGGTGTTTGTGCTGTCGCTCTTCACCCATTTGCCGCGCGCCACCTGGAACACCTGGCTCAAGGCCTTGTACGACCTGGTCGAGCCTGGCGGCGTGCTGGTCTTCACCACCCACGGCGCCAAGGCGACGGCCTATGACCGGGTCGTGCTGGATGAGGAGGGCTTTTTCTTCACCCCATTCAGCGAGTCGAACGCGATCGATTTTCAGGAGTATGGCCTGACCTTTACCTCCGAGCAGTTCGTGCGCGAACAGATCGATGCGGTCATGGGGCTGGACAAGCTGCTGAGCTTCTCGCCCGTACATTTCTGGAACCACCAGGACGCCTTTGTCCTGCAGCGGCCACTTTAAAAAGGCGTCTGATGGCTTGGATGGATCGACTGCGTGAACGCCTCTGGGGTATGTCCCCTTGGGATGCCGGCAAGATTTCCGACGAATGGTTTCGTATCCATTTTGAGTACGCCGCCGACGTCACCCACCAGTGGATAGGCAGTGTGCTGGATGTCAAACAGTCCCGGCTGCTGCAGTTTGGCTGCGGTGACAGCGTGACCGATCTGGGCATTGTGCTGCGCCACGGTGCACGGTCCATCCACTGTGTGGATGTTATGCAGGGCTACCGCAAGCTTCCCGAAGTCGCGCTGGCGCAATTGGGCATGGCCCGCCTGCCCGCCGCGCTGAGCTATCAAACCATCCAGCCCGGTGAGGTGCTGGCTGGCCAGAAGCCCTTGTACGACGGCATCATGAGCTGGTCGGTGTTTGAACATGTGAATCGGGAGCAGGTGCTGCCGATCCTGCGCGACCTCTACCAATGCCTCAAACCAGGAGGCCACTTTTTCCTGCAGATCGAGCCGCTGTATTACTCGGCCTACGGCTCACACCTGCGTCGTTTCAGCGAGCTGCCCTGGCATCATCTGCTGGCCTCCGAAGACGAGCTGTGGGCAGCCGTACAGGCGCACCGCGATGCGATCAAGGCGGACGAAGCAGATCTGGCGCTCGAAGACCTGGGAATGGAGAAGTACAAGCGCTACATCTTCGATGAGTACCTGGCGCTCAACAAGTTGACGGCGGACGAGTTGGTCTCGCTTGTCAAACAGGCCGGTTTTGCCATTCTGCGCGAGAAGCGTGGCGACACCGAACCCACTGCGCCAATCCCGGAAGCACTGCTGCAGCGTTACCCGCGTGAGGTGCTGGTGAACAACGAGATATTTTTAATGATGCAGCGTCCCGCCTGAGCTGCGCGCCGGGCAGGAACGACACAAGGACGATGCCATGCAACTGCTGCGCCGATTGCAGGACAGATTTTTGGGCTTCTCCCCCTGGGACGACAGCCGAATTACCGACGAATGGTTCCGTTCTCACTTCCACTACGCATCCGATGTGGTGGCGCAGTGGCTCAGCCCAGTGATGGATGTAAGTACCGCCCGGCTGCTGCAGTTTGGCTGCGGCGATGGCATCACCGATCTGGCCCTGGTGCTGCGCCATGGCGCGGGGGCCATCCACGGCATCGATGTGCGCCAGGAATACGCCAAGCTGCCCCGCATTGCGCAGGAGCAACTGGGCATGCAGCGCATTCCGGCGGCGCTGAGTTTTCAGACCATCACGCCCAGCGCGCCGCTGGCGGGCCAGGCGCCGCTCTATGACGGCATCATGAGCTGGTCGACCTTTGAGCATGTGCAGCGCGACCAGCTGCTGCCCATCCTGAAAGACCTGCTGGCCTGCCTCAAGCCCGGCGGGCATTTCTTCTTGCAGATTGAGCCGCTGTTCTACTCGGCCTTTGGCTCGCACCTACGCCGTTATGACGATGTGGCTTGGCACCACTTGCTGGTGGACGAAGATGCGCTCTGGAAGGTCATTGAAGCTTACGACGGCGAACTCAGCCCCGATGAGGTGGACTTTGGCTTTGCCGATTTTGGGCCGGAGGGCTACAAGCGCTTTGTGTTCAAGGAATACCAGGAGCTCAACCGCCTGACCGCCGATGAGCTGGTGGCGCTGGCCAAGGAAGCCGGCTTTACGGTGGCACGCGAAGAGCGCCGCCACTATGAACCGGGGCCCGTGCCCGAGGCCTTGCTGGCGCAGTACCCGCGTGAGGTGTTGACCAACAACGAGATCTTTTTGCTGCTGCAGCGCCCCGTTTGACCGCTGGCCGGCAGCCCGCTCTGGGCCCCGGCCAGTTTTCCGTCAGGCGGCGGGTTGGGTGCCTGCCGCAGCTGCTGCCGGCTGCAGCGGTGCCGAGACGCTGGCGCTGTAACTCAGGCGCTGCATGCGCTGGCCCAGGCCGCTGCGGCTAAAGAGCCGGCGGTTGATCGAGGCCTCACAGTGCAGCGGCGTGCGCACCAGCCAGCAGGTATGGCGCACTTCAAATGCGGGGTGGAAGTACGGGTCGCCCTGGTCCAGAAAATCGCGCCAGCGGCTGGCGAACAGCGCCGAGTCCTCGGGGTGCGGGTCATAGCCTTCGGCCTTGCCCCGGGTGATCGACTCATGGTGCACCAAGGTGGCCTGCGGGCAGTACAGCACGCGCCAGCCCAGCTGCAGGGTGCGCAGGCACAGGTCCACATCGCCAAAGCCCACGGCCAGCTTTTCGTCATAGCCGTCGATGGCATCAAAGGTTTCCTTGCGCATCAACAGGCAGGCAGCGGTCACGGCCGATACCTCGTGCGTGCTCACCAAACGGCCCATGAAGGCGATGTCGACGCGGTCGGGCGGCAGCTTCAGGAACTTGCCATAGTGCTCGGCGATGCCAAAGGCGCCCACGCAGACACCGGCGTGCTGGATCGAGGTGCGGTCAGGGTAGAGCAGCTGCGCGCCCACCATGCCCACGCTCGGGTCTTGGCACTGCGACAGCATGTGCTCCAGCCAGCCGCTCTCCAGCGCCTCGATGTCGTTGTTGCAGAACAGGTAGTGGCTGTAGGGGCGGGTCAGCTGGCGCACGGCCCAGTTGTTGATGGCCGAGAAGTTGAAGGGCCCCTGGTAGCGCAGCACGGTGGCGGTTCCTTCTTGCTCCAGTTGTGCAAAGTAGTCGAGGCTGGCCTGCTCGGTCGATGCATGGTCGATCACGATCAGGTCATAGGCAGCATGCTGCACGGTGGCGCGGATGCTGTCCACGCACTGGCGCACGAGGCTGCCGTAGTTCTTGGTCGGGATGATGATGGCCACGCGCTGGCCATCGGCGATCTGGTGCTGCGTTTCAAAGAAGTTGAACGACACCCCGGGGGCCGAGCGCGCCGCCACGCCGCTGCGGTCCAGGTGGCGCTGCAGTACGGCGGTCGATGTGCTCATCACCTGGGCCATCTTGTCGTGGCCGGCCGAGCCAGTGTGGGTGCGCCATTGGTAGAGGATCTCCGGCAGGTGCACGATGCGGCTGGCCGCTTCGCTGATCCTCAGGATCAGGTCGTAGTCCTGCGAGATGCCCAAGGCCTCGTCAAAGCCACCCAGGCTGCGCAGCAGCGCGGTGCGAAAGCCCACCATGTGCACGATATAGGGGTGGCTGCGCAGGTATTCGGGCGAGAAGGCCGGGCGGTGGAAGTACTGCAGCACCTCTTTGCCATCAGGGCTGACCAGCACTTCGTCCGAGTACAGCATGTCCGGGTCATCGGCCATGACGCTTTGGGCGACGCGGTAGATGGCCTGGGGCTGGAGCAGGTCGTCATGGTCGAGCAGTACGACAAACGGAGACGTGGCCAGCGCCAGCGCCCGGTTGCTGGCGTGCGACACGCCATGGTTGTTCTCGCCCAGGTGCAGCTTGATGCGCGGCTCCTGCGCGGCCAGCTCCTGCAGCATCTGGCGCACATGGGGCTTGGGCGATGCATCGTCGGCAATGCACAGCTCCCAGTGCGGGTAGATCTGGGCGCGTACCGAGTCGACCATCGCGGTGAGCATGGCCGGGTCGGTGTTGTAGGTGGGCACCAGGATGGAGATGCTGACGGGCTGCTTTAACGCGGCAATCTCGGCGCGCAGCACGGGCAGCACTTCGCTGGCCAGGCGCTGCTGGTAGTCCTGCCAGGCATCGGTAGGGGCGACGGGCACCGTCGGTGCATCGGGATGGCCCAGCGACAGCAGCTGGTGCTTGAGCATCTGGGTGCCGCCCGTGCGCCAGGCGCGCCAGAGCCTGCGGCTGTTGCTGCCCAACTGGCGTGGATCGGCGGCCAGCAGGTACAGGCTGCGGCCCAGCTGGCGCAGCTTGTGGGGCAGCTTGCGCAAGGTAGAGAGAGTGGATGACAAGGAGTGGCTCTTTGTTTTTTGTAGCGGTGGGTGCTTGATTTGCAAGCACTATTGGCGCATTTTATTTAATTGGCAGACTGGCGCAGGCCCGTCAGGTAATCGTGTCCGTAGCTCCAGGGCTGCAGGTACTGGGCCTTCCGCTCGACCGCAGCCGCCGGCGCCGGCAGCGGTGGCTGGCCGTCAACGTACTGGTGCTGGCGGATGTCCTGCATCAGCGCCAGCCATTCGTCGGCCGAGGTGCTCCAGGGGCGCAGCCAGGTCCAGGGGCGACCTGCCAGGCGTTCGGGGAAGGCGCCGATATCGGGCGCGATCACCGGCACCCCCGCCTGCAGGCAGGCGCTCAAGGTGTAGCTATAGGTCTCGGGCCACAGCGCCGGGAACCAGACCACATCGGGCTGGAGGCGCGCCATCAGCGCGGGCAGGTCGGCATCGTCATAGGGGCCATGGATGGTCAGGCTGGCATGGGGCTGGGTGCGCATGCGGCGGTGCGGGTAGCCCAGCAGGTGCAGCTCGACAGGCGCTTCGCTTTGGGCGGCGGCCAGCGCTACGGCTTCCATCACATCGCCCCCCTTGGCCAGGCTGACGCCGCCGAGGATAAAGACGCGCAGATGGGCATGGGGCGCCAGCGGCTGGCCCTTGGGCACAGGCAGCGAGGCGGCATCGGGGATGTCATGGTGCGTGACATAGCGCACTGGCGCATCGGGGAAGTACTGGTGCATGCGCAGTGCCGCATCCTTGCTGGGCGCGAGCACATAGCGCGCCTGGTTCAGGAACAGGCGGTGGCGCATGCGCCAGGCATCGATGTACTCGCCAGTCGGCGCCGGCTCGGCGCCCGAGCACTGCGGGCACTGCGGCACACCCAAGGCTGCATAGCGCGGGTTGTGGGTGGGCTCCATCAGGTTGATCTGCGGGCAGATCGCGTAGTAGTCGTGGGCGGTGAAGTCATAGCGCACACCCAGCAGCTCGGGCAGGCGCATCACTTCCAGGTTCAGCCCCATCAGGTGGTGGAAGTGGACATGGCTCACGCCCAGCTCGCGCAGCAGTGCCACCAGCGCTTCCGATTGCGTAGGCCAGTGGAACTCCTCGTCATAGCCTTCGGCGGCATCGAGCCACTGCAGGCGGATGTAGTTGTCTTCCAGCGGGGTCAGGGCCAGCGATACCGCGCGGTCGCGCAGGCTGTGGGCCAGCTCCTTGACATGGCGCAGCGTGCCGCCGCCCGCGTTGTGCAGCACCATCAGCACGCGCGGCAGCGGGTGCTGGCGCAGGCGCGCCTTGTCGATGGCATTGCGCGCGGCCTGGGCCGGGTTGGCCTTGAGATGCGCTTGCACCAGGCTGTCGTAGCGGGGGTGCAGTTGCAGCAGGGTCTGGTAGGCGGCCTGCTCGCGCGGCGTCTTGCTGTCGCCAAAGCTGACGCCGCCGGTGTGCAGCACCACGCTGTCCAGCGCCAGCAGATGGCGCCAGCCCAGGTCATGGGCGCGCATGCAAAAGTCGTTCTCTTCGCCGTAGCCTTTGCCGAAATGCGCCACATCGAACAGGCCGGTCTGCGCCAGGCAGTCGCGGCGGATGTACATGCAAAAGCCCACGCCGGTGGGCACTTCGACCGTCTGCCCGGCATTGGCGCTGGCGGCTAGGTGGTTCAGGCGCAGCAGATCGGCGTCGGCCGGCAGCGCATTCTTTTCGCAAAAGCGCGGGTAGCTGCAGATCGTTGCGTTGTTGGACAGCGGCGTGACGCTGCCCACGTCGGTGGCGCTGTAGGCCGCCCGGTGCAGGCGGTCCAGCCATTCGTGCGACACCTCCGTGTCGCTGTTGAGCAGCAGCACATCATGGCTGGGGTTGAGCGCCATGCCGCGGTTGACGGTGGCCACAAAGCCCAGGTTGCTGTCGTTCTCCAGCAGCTGCACACGGCTGTCCTGCTGGGCCAGCTCGCGCAGCCAGGCGGTCAATTCCGGCTCGGGGCTGGCGTCATTGATCACCACCAGCTGGCTGTTGGTTTGCGTCGCCGCCTGCAGCACCGATTGCAGGCAACGCTGCGTATCGCCCAGGCCCCGGTACACCGGGACGATGATGTCGACCATGGCCGCGGGCTGGGCGGCTGCCAGCGGGCGCACCGGCTCGGCCAGGGTGTCAGCGGGCGCTGCTTCCTCGACCACGACGGCGAGCAGGGTCTCATCCTGCACCTCAGCGATCATCTCCGCTGCATCGACTGCTTGCACTGCATCCTGCACAGGCTCTGGCTCGGGCACATGCACGACGGCCGGGGCGGGCGCAGGCCGGCCGCGCAACCGGGCCTTGGCGCTGGCCAGTTTCTGGCCCACGCGGTAGGCCTCCGAGGCCTCGATATTGCCCAGATGGGTTTGCAGGTTGCCGATATGGGTCTGCTGGCCCTGGATATGTTCTTGCTGCTGGGCAATCGCGGCTTCCAGGTTGTCTTTCTGCGCCTGCATATGGGCCTGCAGCAGCCGCAGCTGGGTGTGGGCATCGGCCTGGGCCTGCTGGGCGCGCAGCACCTCGGTGTCGGCATGGCGGATGCGGGCCTGCAGCTCCTGGGCGCTATCGGCCAGCGCGGCGTAGTCGGCCGACATGGGCCAGCCCAGGCTCACTTCCAGCACGGCGCCCTCGGTCTGCAGGCAGTCCTGCAGCAGCGCCGGGTCAATCGGCAGGTGCAGGTGCGGGTCATCGCCGGTCAGCAACAGCAGGGTGCTGCCCGGCGCGGTGGCGGGGGCCGGCTGCCAGCTGATCTGGCTGTGCGGCACCTGGGCCAGCGCTTCGGGCTGGTCGGCGTCCCAGCGCCAGCGCAGCGCGCCGCTGGCGTCATAGAGGCGCATCGCATGCAGGTGCAAAAAGCCAGGGCGGTCGGCCGGGTCCCAGCGCAGGCTGGGTTGGGCGCCTTCAAAGCGCGGCAGCGCAAAGCGAATGCTCTGCTGCAGGGCGCCAATCTGGCCCTTGGCAATCAGCTTGTGCGATTCGCTGAACTGGCCGGCATCGGCCCAGTACAGGTTGGTGGTGAAGCTGGCATGCGCTGTGTTGGCCTCGCTCTCGATCGCCAGCAGCGCATGGGCCTGGGCGGCAGCGGCATCGCTGCTGGGCCGGATGCTGCAGATGAACTGGTAGGCCAGCGCATCGGGCTGGGCCAGCAGGTAGCGCATCACGGCGGGCGGCAGGCTGTCGGCGGTGGTGCGGGCAAATTCGGATTCGTCGAGCGGGCGGTCGATGGTCTCGATCGACTGCACGCTCCACTGGCCCGCTTGCATCAGCCGCAGCAGCGACTGGCGGGTGAAAAAGCGCAGGTGGGTGGCGTCGAGCAGGCCTTCTTCGCGGTAGCGCAGCTCGCCCTGCATCAGCTCCATCACCAGGCCGCAGTAGCCGGCGTTGGGGATCGAGACCAGGATTTCGCCGTTTTCTGCCAGCAGATCGCGGCAGTCGGCCAGCAGTTGCTCGGGCTGGCGCAGGTGCTCCAGAACATCGGCGCAGACGATATAGTCATACTGACGCCGCGTAAAAGCCTCCGCCAGGTTGATCTGTTCCAGATCGGCCACGGCCAGATCGCGATAATACGGCCTGGCGAGCGCGGCCTCCTCGGCGCTGAACGTCACACCATCGAGGGTACAGGCCTTGTGCTCGTGCAGGTACTGGCCCAGCACGCCGGGGCCGCAGCCCAGATCGAGCACACGGGCGCCCGGCGGTATCTTGTTCGCCAGCACGGACAGCGAGCTGCGCTGCTGGAGATCGATGTGGCGGGTGTAGACGTGGTGTTCGCGGGTCATGGATATGGGAATGGGTAGGAATTCTGCCGAGATAGGCCTGCAGATGCAGGTGAAAGATGAATGACTGACAAGCAAAATCGTGTGGCAATTCTATTGTCTACATACAACGGCGAGCGGTTTCTGCCTGCGCAGCTCGATTCCCTGCTGGCGCAAAGCCATGCGGGTTGCGATATCTGGGTGCGCGATGACGGCTCCAGTGACCAGAGCCTGGCCATTGTCCGGCGCTATGCCAGCATCCATCCCAACATCCACATCCAGGCCGGCGAGAACTTTGGTTTTGTAGCTAGTTTTTACGAATTATTGCAAAACGTGGGCGCGGGCTATGGCTTCTATTTCTTCTGTGACCAGGATGACGTCTGGCTGCCCAGCAAGGTGAGCCGCGCGCTGGCGCTGCTGGAAGGCGAACAGGGCTCCGCGCTCTACTGCTCGCGCACCCAGTATGTGGACCGCGATCTGCAGCCCATCGGCCCTTCGCCCGATTACGACCGCCGCTGCATTGGTTGGGGCAATGCGCTGGTGCAGAACATTGCGACCGGTTGCACGATGGCCCTCAACCGCGCGGCGCGCGAGCGCCTGCTGGCGCAGCGCCCCGGCTTTTGCCTGGCGCATGACTGGTGGGCCTACCTGGTGGTGTCGGCCTTTGGTCAGGTGGTGTTCGACAGCGAGAGCCATATCCTCTACCGCCAGCATGGCAGCAACACCATCGGCATGCAAAAGCAGGGCCTGGCGGGCCAATGGGCGCGCGTGCAGCGCTTTTGGCGCCGGCTGCGCCAGGCGGGCCCGGGCTGGATCGACCAGCTGAGCGAGTTCGACCAGCTGCATGGCGCAGACCTGGCCGATGCCCAGCGCCGCCAGCTGCGCATGCTGATCCGCTCGCGCAGCAGCTGGACGACGGCGCTGCGTGCCTCGGCCCAACGCTATTACTGGCGCATGAGCAAGGTCGACACCTTGATATTGCGTGTGCTGCTGGCGCTGCGCCTGTACTGAGGCGCTGTTACAACTGGCGCGCTGGGCTGATTTCAGCGCGGGCCGCTGATGGATAATGCCCGCTGATGTCCGCCAGCCCCACCTCCCCGCTCCTTCCCGCTATCGCCCTGTCTGTCGTCAGCCATGGCCATGGGGCGATGGTGCAGCAGCTGCTCGATGCCTTGGCGCTGCACGGCGCTGGCGGCAACGGTGTCAGCCGCGTGGTGCTGACCTTGAACCTGCCCGAGCCTGCGCCCCTGGCACCTGCAGGCGGCTGGCCTTTTGTGCTGGAGCTGCGCCACAACAGCGTGCCCCAAGGCTTTTCGGCCAACCACAATGCCGCCTTGGCCGGTGCCACCGAGCCCCTGGTCTGCGTGCTGAATCCGGATGTGGACCTGCGCGGTGGCAACCCCTTCCCCGCGCTGGTGCGCGCGCTGCAGCGCCAGGGCGTGGGCCTGGCCTACCCGATGCAGGTGGATGAAAACGGCCATCTGCAGGACAGCGAGCGGGAGCTGCCCACCCCCTGGTCCTTGCTGCGCCGCTATGCGGTCAAACGGCGCGAGACCCGGGCCGAATGGGTCAATGGCGCGATGTGGCTGCTGCCCACCCCCGTCTGGCAGGGCATTGGCGGGCTCAATACCGCGTACTTCATGTACTGCGAGGATGTGGATCTGTGCCTGCGCCTGCGCCTGGCGGGCTGGACCTTGGCGCGTGCTGATTGCGTGATAGGCCATGCCGGCCAGCGCGCCAGCCACCGCCGGGCCCGCCATGCTTTGTGGCATATTCGCAGCTTGCTGCGGCTGTGGGCCTCGGCAGTTTTTTGGCGCGCCCGGGCCTTGCTCCGGCGCACCCCCACGGCAGCACTCACGATGACTGAATAATGATTTTCCTGGCAGTGGTCGCTTTTCTCTGTACGCTCATTGGCGCGGGTTTCATCGTGCGCCGCATGCGCGGCCATGCCAAACGCTATGGCAAGGATTTGCCCCAGCGCTTCCACATGGGCAACATCCCCCGGCTGGGCGGTCTGGCCATGTTTGTCAGCCTGGTGCTGACGGTGGGCGTGGCCGGCCTGCAGAACTGGTGGGGCTACTACGGCAATGCACTGCACTGGAACCAGTGGGTGCTGTATTTCTTCATGGCGATGCTGCCGGCGGTGGCTGGCGGTATTGCCGAGGACATGACCCAGCGCATGACGGTGCGCTACCGCCTGGTGCTGACCCTGCTGACCGGCCTGCTGGCCGTCTACCTGCTGGGCATGACCGTGCCGCGCATGGGCCTGGTCTGGCTCGATACGGCGCTGAGCGCCGCGCCCTGGCTGGGCATGGCGCTGGCCGTGCTGGCCATTGCCGGCCTGCCCCATGCCTTCAACATCATCGATGGCTACAACGGCCTGGCAGGCATGGTGGCGGTCATCATCTGCGCGGCGCTCACCCATGTGGCGCTGCAGCTGGGCGACCGCGAGCTGGCGGCGATCCTGGTGATCACCGCAGCGGCCACCCTGGGCTTCATGTTCTGGAACTACCCGATGGGCCAGCTCTTTGCCGGCGATGGCGGCGCCTATGTCTGGGGCATCGTGATCGCCTTCTGCAGCATCACCTTGGTGCAGCGCCACCCCATCGTCTCGCCCTGGTTCCCGATGCTGCTGCTCATCTATCCGGTCTGGGAGACCATGTTTTCCATCTACCGCAAGCTCGCGCGCGGCGACTCGCCGGGCATGGCCGACGCGCTGCACCTGCACCAGCTGATCTACCGCCGTATCGTGCGCAGCGTGCTCGATGAAAACGCCGCCCGCCGCATGCTGCGCCGCAATAACCGGACTGCGCCGTATTTGTGGGCGTTCACTTTGCTCACCGTGGTGCCGGCGGTCCTGTTCTGGCGCAACACCTATATCCTCATCGGTTTTTGTGCGCTGTTCTGTGTCTCCTATGTCGCTGCCTATCTGGTGATCGTGCGCTTCAAGCTACCAGGCTGGATTCGCTGATCAGCAGGCAGGCGGCACTTTGGGGCACAATGCGCGTTTTGCATCTTCTCCGCTGCTGTAAAGGCCTGCAACCATGACGACTCCTTCTCTCTCCATTGCCCCGCGCGACAAGGCTGAAATTCTGGCGCAGGCACTGCCCTACATCCGCAAGTTCCATGGCAAGACCATGGTCATCAAGTACGGCGGCAACGCCATGACCGACCCCGAGCTGCAGGCCGACTTTGCCGAAGACGTGGTGCTGCTCAAGCTGGTGGGCATCAACCCTGTAGTGGTGCACGGCGGTGGCCCGCAGATCGAGAACGCCTTGAAGCGCCTGGGCAAGGAAGGCAAGTTCGTGCAGGGCATGCGCGTGACCGACTCCGAAACCATGGAAGTGGTCGAATGGGTGCTGGCCGGCGAAGTGCAGCAGGACATCGTGGGCCTGATCAACCAGGCCGGCGGCAAGGCCGTGGGCCTGACTGGCCGTGATGGCGGCCTGATCCGCGCCCAAAAGCTCAAGTTGAAGGACAACAAGGATCCATCGGTCGAGCACGATGTCGGCCAGGTCGGCGACATCCTGTCCATCGACCCCAGCGTGGTCAAGGCGCTGCAGGACGACGCCTTCATCCCCGTGGTGAGCCCGATTGGCTTCGGTGAGAACAACGAGAGCTACAACATCAATGCCGATGTGGTGGCCAGCAAGTTGGCCACTGTGCTGCAGGCGGAAAAGCTGATGCTGCTGACCAATATTCCCGGGGTGCTCGACAAGCAGGGCCAGCTGCTGACCGAATTGACCTCGCGCCAGATCGATGAACTGATTGAGGACGGCACCATCTCGGGTGGTATGCTGCCTAAATTGGCCGGCGCCATCGATGCCGCCAAGAGCGGTGTCAATGCCGTGCATATTGTCGATGGCCGCGTGCCACACGCGATGCTGCTCGAAATTTTGACTGACACGGCCTACGGAACAATGATTCGTAGTTATTGATACATTTGATTGCGTAATTGATTTGTGCATCTAGCAATGCACATGATTTTTATCATTTTTCTGCAGTTCTTTTGCAGTAAGATGTTACAGAGGGCCCAAGGTTGCGCTGGCAACCTGTGAGGCGAGTGCCTTACTTTTATCAATAAAAAATACCTGGCGGTGTTGGGAGACTGCGTCGGGTGCAGCCTCATATTCAACGCATGTCTGATCAAGAATCTTCTTTCGCCGCCGACCTCGTCGATGCGCCGCTAGAAGCCGCTAACCCGGCACCTACCCGTAAACGTCCAAAACCCGGAGAGCGTCGAATCCAGATTCTGCAGACGCTGGCAGCCATGCTGGAGCAGCCAGGCGCAGACCGCATCACCACGGCGGCACTGGCCGCGCAAATGTCTATCAGCGAGGCGGCCCTCTACCGCCACTTTGCCAGCAAGGCCCAGATGTACGAGGGCCTGATCGAGTTCATCGAGCAGTCCGTCTACAGCCTGGCCGTGCAGATCACCGGCCGCGATGTGCCCGACCCCGCCAAGACCGTGGAGCAGGGCATTGCCCAGGCCCATCGGGTGGTGGCCATGGTGCTGCAGTTTGGCGAGCGCAATCCCGGCATGGTGCGCGTGATGCTGGGTGACGCGCTGCAGTCCGAAAACCCCCGCCTGCAGCAGCGCATGCAGCAGTTCTTCGAGCGCATCGAGACCACCTTGCGCCAGTGCCTGCGCGTGGTGCCCGGCGGCGATGCATCGGCTACGCCCACCGTGGATGCCAATGTGCGCTCCAGCGTGCTGATGTCCTTCCTGATCGGCCGCCTCCAGCGCTTTGCGCGTTCGGATTTCCGCCGCCTGCCCACCGAGCAGCTCGACGCCTGCCTGTCCTTGATGGCCCACTGACGCCAGCCCACCCCATCGCAAAAGCTGCTGAGCCAGACCAGGCCAGCAGCTTTTTTCATGCGGGGCACGGCCGTTGCCGTGGTTTACCCTTGCTTTGCACACCAGCGGTTGGCAGCACACTGGGTTTGTGCAAGAATCAAAAAAAGAACGACCGTGCTATTTTTTGATTTATGACCAAACCCCTTGCTTCCACCCCAGGCCCTGCCGAGATCGCCAAGCTGGCCAAAGGCGCCCAAACCCGTGCTGCGATTGTGGACGCCGCCTTGTCTCTGGCTGCGCAAGAGGGGCTCGATGGTCTGTCGCTGGGCATGGTGGCCCTGGCCATGGGCATGAGCAAGTCCGGCGTATTTGCGCATTTTGGCTCACGCGAGGAGCTGCAGTGCTCGGTGGTGCGCGAATACCACGAGCGCTTTGAGCGCGAGATCTTTGTGCCAGCGCTGCAGGTGCCGCGCGGGCTCGCCCGCTTGCTGCACATGGCCACCGGCTGGATGGGCAGCACCGCCCAGCCCAACGATGCCAGCCGCCTCTATGGCAGCCTCTACATCAGCGGTGCGGTGGAGTTTGATGACCGGCCCGGCGATGTGCGCGATGCGCTGTCCGAGTCGGTGCGCATCTGGATGGATGCGATGCGCCGCGCAATTGTGCAGTCCCAGACCGAAGGCCAGCTGCGCAGCGATGTCGCGCCCGACCAGGTGCTGTTCGAGCTGCACGGCATCATTTTGTCGCTGCACTATGAAACCCGCTTTCTCCATGGCCCGCAGGCGCTGCGCCATGCTGCCGCTGGCCTGCGCGGCATCTTGCTGCGCCATGCGGTGAACCCCGAGCGCGAGGCTGCCCTGATCGATGCCGCGCTCGCCCCATGCCTGGCGGCGCAGCCCGATGCGCCCGCTTCCGTTTCTGTTTGACCTCGTCATTTTTCCAAAGGACTTTCCATGCCTCAGTACACCCCACCGCTGCGCGACATGCAGTTCCTCATGCAAGAAGTGCTGGGCCTGCCCGCCCGTTTTGCCCAATTGCCGGCCTATGCCGAGGTGGACACCGGCACCATGGATGCGATTTTGGAAGAGGCCGGCAAGTTTGCGGTCGAGGTCGTGCAGCCGCTCAACCTGCCTGGTGATGCCGAAGGCTGCACGCGCAACACGGCCGATTCGAGCGTGACCACGCCCAAGGGCTTCAAGGAGGCCTATGCCAAGTATGTGGAAGGCGGCTGGGCAGCCCTGTCGTGCGACAGCGCTTATGGCGGCCAGGGTCTGCCCTTTGTGCTGAACCAGTGCCTGTATGAGATGCTCAACAGCGCCAACCAGGCCTGGGCCATGTACCCCGGCCTGTCGCACGGCGCCTATGAGGCACTCCATGTGTATGGCTCGGACGAGCAGAAAAAGCTTTACCTGCCCAAGCTCACCAGCGGTGAATGGACCGGCACCATGTGCCTGACCGAGCCCCATTGCGGCACCGATCTGGGCATGCTGCGCACCAAGGCCGAGCCGCAGGCCGATGGCAGCTACAAGATCACCGGCAACAAGATCTTCATCAGCGCCGGTGAGCACGACATGACCGACAACATCGTGCACCTGGTGCTGGCACGCCTGCCCGATGCGCCCAAGGGCAGCAAGGGCATCAGCCTGTTCCTGGTGCCCAAGTTCCTGGTCAATGCCGATGGCTCGCTGGGAGCGCGCAACCCCATCAGCTGCTCGGGACTGGAGCACAAGATGGGCATCCATGGCAATGCCACCGCGCAGATCGCCATCGATGGCGCCGTGGGCAGCCTGGTCGGCCAGGCCAACAAGGGCTTGCAGGCCATGTTTGTGATGATGAATGCCGCGCGCCTGGGTGTGGCCAACCAGTCGCTGGGTCTGATGGCCGTGGCCTACGAGAACGCGCTGGCCTATGCCAAGGACCGGCTGCAGATGCGCAGCCTCTCGGGCACCAAGGCCAAGGACCTGCCGGCCGACCCCATCATCGTCCACCCCGATGTGCGCCGCATGCTGCTGACTGCCAAGGCCTACAGCGAAGGCGGCCGCGCGATGATGATCGCCACTTCGGCCCTGGTCGACGAAGAGCTGAACCACCCCGACGAAGCCCTGCGCAAGGCCCATGCCGCGCAGGTCGCCTTGCTCACCCCCATCCTGAAGGCCTTTTTGACCGACAAGGGTTTTGAGGTGACCGTGCTGTGCCAGCAGGTGTTTGGCGGCCATGGCTACATCCATGAAACCGGTATGGAGCAGTTTGTGCGCGATGCGCGCATCAACATGATCTACGAAGGCACCAATGGCATCCAGGCGCTGGACCTGCTGGGCCGCAAGGTGCTGGGTGACCAGGGTGCGGCGCTCAAGGCGCTGGGCAAGCTGGTGCAGGGTCTGGTCGAGGAAGAGGGCGTCAACGAGCGCATGGCCGATTTCATCAACCCGCTGGCGCAGCTGGCCGGCCAGATGACCGGTATCACCACCGAGCTGGGCCTCAAGGCACTGCAGAACCCTGACGAAGTGGGTGCTGCCGCGACCGACTACCTCTGCGTGATGGGTCACCTGGTGATGGGCTACTGGTGGGCACGCATGGCCCAGACCGCGCTGCGCGCACTGGCCGAAGGCGATGTGACGGGCAAGACTTTCTACGAAGCCAAGCTGCAGACGGCGCGCTTTTACTTTGCGCGCCTCTTCCCCGAGGCGGGCCTGCGTGTGCGCACCATGCGCACCGGCAGCAAGCTCTTGATGAACACCGACGCCGCGCTGGCTTGACCGCCTGCAGTGCTGCCGAAAAACACCGAAGGAGACCCTGATGCAAACCTTGCTGAAACCTGTGCTGATGGTGGCTGGCAGCTTGGCGGTGGCACTGCCAGCGCTGGCTGCCGAGATGTCGCCGGTGGGCCTGTGGCGCACCTTTGACGAGAAAAGCGGTGAGCCCAAGTCCGAGGTGCGCATCAGCGACAGCGGCGGGGTGCTCAGCGGCAAGGTGGAAAAGCTGCTGCGCAAGGGCGCCGATCCGCAGGCCGTCTGCGACCGCTGCAGCGATGACCGCAAGGGCCAGCCGCTCGTGGGGCTGGAGATCATCCGCGGTGCCAAGCAGGCGCAGGGCAAGGCGGTATGGGAAGACGGCAAGATCCTCGACCCCGAAAACGGCAGCAGCTACAGCTTGAAGCTCACGCCTGCCGACAACGGCAACAAGCTCGATGTGCGCGGATCGATTGGCCCCTTTGGCCGCACGCAGACCTGGTCGCGCGTCGAATAGGTTTTGACTGAAACTGGCTGCCAGCCTGCAATTGACAAGCGCTGGCAGCTCTCAAAAGTGGAGTAACCATGTCCCGATTTGTGGTGAAGAAAGTGGCGGTGCTTGGCGCCGGCGTGATGGGCGCGCAGATTGCGGCCCACCTCGTCAATGTGCGGGTGCCCGTGGTGCTGTTTGACCTGCCGGCCAAGGAAGGCCCCAAAAGCGCGATTGCCCAGAAGGCGATTGCCAACCTGAAAAAGCTCAAGCCATCGCCCCTGGGTGTGGCGGCGGAAGCCGATCTGATCACGCCCGCCAACTACGAAGAACACCTGGCGCAGCTCAAGGACTGCGACCTGGTGATCGAGGCGATTGCCGAGCGCATGGACTGGAAGCGCGACCTCTACCACCAGATCGCGCCCTTTGTTGCACCCCATGCGATCCTGGCCTCCAACACCTCGGGCCTGTCGATCACGGCCTTGTCGGAAGCCTTGCCCGAGCAGCTGCGCCACCGCTTCTGCGGCATCCACTTCTTCAACCCACCGCGCTATATGCAGCTGGTGGAGCTGATACCGACCGCAGCGACCGAGCCCCAGGTGCTGGACCAGCTCGAAAGCTTTGCGACCAGCCAACTGGGTAAGGGCGTCGTCCGCGCCAAGGACACGCCCAACTTTGTTGCCAACCGCGTCGGCGTGGCTGGCATGCTGTCGACCATCGCCGAGGCCGAGCGCTTTGGCCTGAGCTACGACGTGGTTGACGACCTGACCGGCAAAAAGCTGGGGCGCGCCAGCTCGGGCACCTTCCGCACTGCCGATGTGGTGGGCCTGGACACCTTGGCCCATGTCATCGCCACCATGCAGACCCAGCTGACGGCGCAGAGCGACTCGTTCTACGCCAGCTACACGACGCCAGCGGTATTGACCCAGCTGATCGCCAACGGCGCGCTGGGCCAGAAGACCAAGGCAGGTTTTTACCGCAAGACCAAGCTGGGCATCGAGCGCTTTGACCCCGAGCACCAGGCCTATGTGCCTTCGGGCGAAAAGGGCAATGACGTCTACACCCGCATGCTGAAAAAGCCGGCCGGCGAGCGCCTGCAGCTGCTGCGCAATAGTGAAGGCGCACAAGGCCAGTTCCTCTGGGCCATCTTGCGCAACAGCTTCCACTACGCCGCCGTGCATCTGAAGGACATTGCCGACAATGCCCGCGATGTGGATCTGGCCATGCGCTGGGGCTTTGGCATGCAGCAAGGCCCGTTCGAGCTGTGGCAAGAGGCCGGCTGGCTGCAGGTGGCCAAGATGGTGCAGGAAGACATTGACGCAGGCAAGGCGCTCAGCACCGAGCCGCTGCCGCAGTGGGTGTTTGAAGGCCCCGTGGCGGACGCCGGCGGTGTGCACACCGCGAAGGGCTCCTGGAGCGCCGCCGAGAACCGCTTTGTGCCGCGCCGCGATCTGCCGGTCTATGCGCGCCAGCTCTTCCCCGAGCGCGTGCTGGGCGAGGCGAGCGAACCCGCGCAGGACTGGCGCACGGCAGGCCGCACCCTGGCCGAGAGCAAGGCCTCACGCAGCTGGACCCTGGATGACCAGGTGCTGGTCTTCAGCATCAAGACCAAGATGCATGCGATCAGCCCCGATGTGATGGAAGACCTGCAGGCCGCGCTGGCGCTGGCCGAAAAGGACTTTGATGCGATGGTCGTCTGGTCGGGCGATGCACCTTTCAGCGTGGGCGCCGATCTGCAGGCGATGATGCCGGCCTTTGCATTGCAAGGCCCGATGGCCATCGACCAGATCGAGCAGGTGATGCAGCAGCTCTTCCTGTCGGTGCGCTATGCGCAGATCCCGGTGGTGGGCGCGGTGCATGGCATGGCGCTGGGCGGCGGCTGCGAGCTGCTGCTGCACTGCGCACGCCGCGTGGCGCATATGGAGAGCTATATCGGCCTGGTGGAGATGGGCGTGGGCCTGGTGCCCGGCGCCGGCGGCCTCACCAATGTGGCCTACCAGGCGGCACGCCATGCGCAGTATTCCACCGGCACGGATCTGCTGCCCTTCCTGGCCAATGGCTTTACGGCCGCCGCCAAGGCCACCGTCGGCACCAGCGCGCTGGAGTCGCAGGCGATTGGCTACCTGCAGTCCGATGATGTCATCGTGCCGCACCGCGACGAGCTGCTGTTTGTGGCGCTGACGCAGGCCAAGGCCATGGCGCAATCGGGCTGGCGCCCACCGCAGCGCAAGCCTTTTCCGGTCGCTGGCCGCAGTGGCGCAGCCACCTTGCGCAGCACCCTGGTCAATATGCGCGAGGGCGGCTTCATCACCGAGCACGACATGCTGATTGCCAGCCATATGGCCGATGTGGTCTGCGGCGGCGATGTGGATGCCGGCACCCTGGTGAACGAGGAGTACCTGATGGCGCTGGAGCGCAAGGCCTTCACCGACCTGATCGTGAAGGAAAAAACCCAGGAGCGCATTCTGGGCATGCTGAACACCGGCAAGCCCGTCCGTAACTGAGGCCCACCGTGGAAAAGCAACCCTTGTCCCCCAACTCCCTCTCCCGCTCGCGGGAGAGGGCAGGGGTGAGGGCGGATGTCAGTGTGCAACAAGCCCGCGCCTTGCGCCAAGCCTCCACCACGGCAGAGCAACTGCTCTGGCGCCACCTGCGCAACCGCCAACTGGCGGGCGCCAAGTTCCGCAGACAGCATCCGCTGGGGCCCTACATCCTGGATTTTGTCTGTCTGGAGCAGGGCCTGGTGGTTGAACTGGATGGCGGCCAGCATGCAGATCTGCAGGCGCAAGCCTATGACCAGCAGCGCTCTGCCTGGTTGCAACAGCAAGGATTGCGCGTGCTGCGGTTTTGGAACCATGAGGTTGTACAACAAACGAATGAGGTGCTTGCACGTGTGCTGCAGGCCCTCACCCCGGCCCTCTCCCGCGCGCGGGAGAGGGAGGTGAATACCGAGGACTAGTCATCATGAGTAAACAAGTTCAAGACGCCTACATCGTTGCGGCGACGCGCACGCCGATTGGCAAGTCGCACAAAGGCTATCTGCGCAATATGCGCCCTGACGATCTGCTGGCCACCACGATGAAGGCCGTGCTGGCGCAGGCGCCGGGGCTGGACCCGCAGGCGATTGAGGATGTGGTCTGCGGCTGCGCGATCCCCGAAGCCCAGCAGGGCCTGAATGTGGCACGTATCAGCGCGGTGCTGGCAGGGCTGCCGGTGGGGGTGGGCGGGGTAACGGTCAACCGCTTTTGCGCATCGGGCCTGACGGCCTTGCAAATGGCCGCCGACCGCATTCGCGTGGGTGAGGCCGATGTGATGATCGCTGCTGGTGTCGAGAGCATGAGCATGGTGCCGATGATGGGCAACTCGCCGTCGCTGTCGCCGTCCATCTTTGAGCGCGAAGGCGATGTCGGCATTGCCTACGGCATGGGGCTGACGGCCGAGAAAGTCGCGCAGCGCTGGAAAGTGAGCCGCGATGCCCAGGATGCCTTTGCATTGCAGTCGCACCAGCGTGCGCTGGCGGCGCAGCAGGCGGGCGATTTTGCCGCCGAGATCACGCCGATCACCGTGACCGACCGGGGGGTGGACATCGCCAAGGGGGAGGCGGTCAGCCGCTCGCGCACGGTGGAGCTCGATGAAGGCCCGCGCCCGGACACCTCGATCGAGGGCCTGGCCAAGCTGCGCACCGTGTTTGCGGCGCGCGGCTCGGTCACTGCCGGCAACAGCTCGCAGACCAGCGATGGCGCAGGTGCGCTGCTGGTGGTGAGCGAGGCGGCCCTCAAGCGCTTCAACCTGACGCCGCTGGCGCGCTTTGTCAGCTATGCCAGCAAGGGCGTGCCGCCCGAGATCATGGGCATCGGCCCGATTGAGGCGATCCCGGTGGCGCTGCGCCATGCCGGCCTGTCCTTGCAGGATATCGACTGGATCGAGCTGAACGAGGCCTTTGCCGCGCAGTCGATCGCGGTCATGCAGCAGCTGGGCATGGACCCGGCCAAGGTCAACCCCATGGGCGGCGCGATTGCGCTGGGTCACCCGCTGGGCGCGACGGGCGCCATCCGCGCGGCCACCGTCGTGCATGCGCTGCAGCGCAACAAGCTCAAATACGGCATGGTGACCATGTGCGTGGGCATGGGGCAGGGCGCGGCGGGCATTCTGGAGCGCGTCTAAACCGGCGCTGGCCACGGCATCTGTCGCCCACTGGGCTGCAACAGATGCCGTTGGCTGCTAATGTAGGGTGGCAGAAAATGCAACTGCAAGACAGGTCTTGAAAGGCTTGGTACGGGCACATGGCGTTTTCAGCGGATTCGAAAATTTCTGCGAAAGATGTCCGAATGAGTGAACTCTCCACCCCCAACGAACGCCATGCCTTTGACCGTGCGATGGCGATGCAACCCAGCGGCCAGAACCAGTATGCGGCGCAGGCCAGCCAGGACTACTGGAACATGGTGGGGCCCTACGGCGGCATAACAGCAGCCCAAGTGGCCCAGGCCGTGCTGCAGCACCCGCAGCGCCTGGGCGATCTGGTGGCGGTCACCGTGAACTACGCCGGCGCCGTGGGCGAGCGGCCTTATGTGATCGAGGCCATCCCCGCCCGCACCAACCGCAGCACCCAGCACTGGATCATCACCCTGCGCGAGCAAGACGCCGAGGGCCAGTGGTCCACGACGACCACGGCGACCGCGATGACCGCAGTGGCGCGCGATACCTGGTCGGACGATGAATATGCGATGCCCGAGGTGCCGCCTTCCAGCGCGGTGGCGCGCTACACCACCGATTTCCGCGTGGAATGGCTGAACCGCTACAACATCCGGCCGCTGCTGGGCGGCTATCCGACGGCGTGGGACGGCGCGAGCAGCCCGAGTCTGACTCGCATGTGGGTCAGTGACGAGCCCCCGCGCCCGCTCGATGTGCCGGCGCTCACCTCGCTGTGCGATGTCTTCTTTCCCCGCATCTGGCTGCGCCGTGCCAAGCGCGTGCCGGTGGGCACCGTGTCCTTGACGGTCTATGTGCATGCCAGTGCCGAGCAACTGGCCGCAGTGGGCAGCCAGCCGGTATTGGCCCAGGCGCAAGGCCAGGGCTTTCGGGATGGTTTTTTTGACCAGACCGCGCAGATCTGGTCGCCCCAGGGCGTTTTGCTGGCCACCAGCCACCAGCTGGTCTACTACAAGGAATAAGGCGCGCCAAATCCGGTTAGCATGCCAGCGTCTTCGGTGCGCGCCCTGGCCGTGGCCCGGGCTCAGCACCGACCCCTTTTTTGAGAGACTGTTATGACGATCCAATCCTCCTGCGACGATATCCGCGTGCTGGCCGAAGCGGGCATCTGCACCATCACCTTCAACCGGGTGGCCAAGAAGAACTCGCTGACCGGTGCCATGTACCTGGCCCTGGCAGAGATCTTGCAGCAGGCCGCCAGCAGCGCCGAGGTGCGTGTGGTGCTGTTCCAGGGCGATGCCTCGGTGTTCACGGCGGGCAATGACCTGGGCGATTTCCTCCACGGACCCAAGCCCGATGACAATGCGCCGCCGTTCCAGTTCCTGCAGGCGCTGGCGGCCTTCCCCAAGCCCATCGTCGCGGCCGTCAGCGGCCCGGCCGTGGGCATTGGCACGACGATGCTGCTGCACTGCGACCTGGTCTATGCCGGTGACAACGCGATGTTCTCGCTGCCCTTTGTCAACCTGGGCTTCTGCCCCGAAGGCGCATCGAGCCTGCTGTTGCCCCAGCTGATGGGCCACCAGCGCGCCTGCGAAGCCTTGCTGCTGGGCGACCCCTTCATGGCCGAGGCGGCACTGGAAGTGGGCCTGGTCAACCGCGTGGTGCCACCGACCGAATGCAACACCATCGCCCAGGCGCAAGCCGCCAAGCTGGCCGCCAAGCCACTGGCCTCGCTGATGGCCAGCAAGCGCCTGCTCAAGAGCGGCCAGATGGCGGCTGTTCAGTCGCGCATCGCCGAAGAAGGCCGTGTGTTTGCCGATCTGCTGCAGCAGCCCGCTGCCAAAGAGGCGATGCAGGCCTTTATGGAAAAGCGCAAGCCCAACTTCAGCGGTCTGTGATCCCTGCTTGGGCTGCTCAGGCTGGCTTGCCAGGCGCGAGCTTGCCAATGCGGCAGCCCTGCGCTGCCAGCAGCGCGCCAAACGCGGGCGAGCGCAGATAAGCCCATTCCACCGGCCGCTGCTGGCCAATGGCGTCGTCTGGCATCGGCGTTTGTGCCGGGTGGCACATCAACAAGCTGCCGTCTTGGCATTCGGCCAGCCATTGCGCCATCAGGCCGCCATAGGCGTCTTGCGTCGGCGCATCAAAACCATAGACACCTGCAAAGCCCTGGTTCGTCGCCCAGTGCTGGCGCTGCAGTTGGTGGCTGAGGCGCCAGCCGCCCAGAAGCGCAATCGTGGCCGATTTGGCCTGCCAGCGCAAAGCGCCCGCAGGGGCCGTGGAGCGGATCCAGATCCGCCGCGCTGCTGCGCCATAGCGCGCGTCAAGTTCAGCCAGCATCGCTTTGCGCACGCCGGGTAGCTGGTGTACATGCTGGTGGCCATCCACATAGACGGGCGGCATGCCCAGCGCATCCTCAAAGGCATCGAGCTGGCGGCGCCAGGCATCGCGCAGCGCAGCGGCAGACAGCCGGGCGGTATAGGCCTGGCTGAGAATGCGCGTGATGGGGGTATCGGGCGCTAGGCCATGGCCTTCGGTCAGGTTGAAATGCAGGCCCAGGTCCAGCTGGCCGCGCACAGCCGGCAAGGCGCGCGCCGCTGTGCGCCAGCCCGGTGCCGTGGTCATGCAGCTGGTGGCCGAGAGGCGGCCCAGCGCTGCCAGCTCCAGCACGGCGGCGTCGACGGCCGGGTGCAGCGCAAAATCGTCGGCGCAGAGAGTGATGTGTTTCATGGTGCTCAGTGCGGCGCAGCGTGGGCAAAGGCCCAGCATTTGGCTGCGGCAAAGGTGAATACCGCCACGACGACCAGCACCGCGACCAGGCTCCAGGCGTAGTGCCAGTGCAGCTGGTGCAGTGCCAGGTAGTACAGCAGTTCATTGAGGGCGAAGGAGCTGCAGGCGACCAGAAAGAAGCGCGGCAGCGCCTGGGCATGCGGCGCCTTTTTATCGGCAAAGGTCAGCCAGGCGTGGCCGCTGTAGCTGACCACAAAGGCGACCAGAAAAGCCAGTACATTGGCCAGCAGCGGCGCCATGCCTGTGCTGCCCACCAAGAGCAGCACCACCAGCAAATGCGTGGCTGCTGCCGAGCCGCCCACGGCAATAAACTGCAGGCCCTGGGGCAGCCTGCGCAGGCGCTCGAGCGCAGCAGCGATCCGCAAGCTCAGGACTCCGGTGGCATCGGCGCGACCGGTGCTGGCGCGGTGGCGGATGCGGGCACATGCGGCGGGGCAGCGGGCTCGCTGCTCACGGGGCTGCGGTCGTCGTTGTTCGCCACGATGTACAAAGGCCGGCGCTTGACCTCGTCATAGATGCGGCCGATGTACTCGCCCAGCATGCCGATGGACATCAGCTGCACGCCGGAGAACAGCATCAGGCCGGCGGCCAAGGTCGGCCAGCCGTCGATGGGGTTGTCCAGCACGATGGTCTCGATGGTGATGTAGATGCCGTAGATGATGGCCATCACCGAGATGCAAAAGCCCACCAGGCTCCAGATGCGCAGCGGCAAGGTGGTGAACGAGGTCAGCCCCTGGAAGGCCAGCGCGAAGAGCCGGTGAAAATTGAAGCTGGACTGGCCGCTGCGCCGGCTGTCGGGCACAAAGGGCAGCGCCACGCTCTTGAAGCCGACCCAGGCGTACAGGCCCTTCATGAAACGGTTGCGCTCGGGCAGCTGGCGCAGCGCATCAACCACCTTGCGGTCCATGAGCCGGAAGTCACCCGCGTTCTCGGGGATATGCACGGCGTTGTCGCGGTTCATCAGGTAGTAGAAGAGCCAGGTGCCCCAGCGCTTGGCCTTGGCCTCGCCGGCACGGTCGGCAATCACGCCATAGACCATGTCATTGCCGCTCTGCCACAGCTGCACCATCTCGGCAATCAGCGGCAGCGGGTGCTGAAAATCCGCATCGATCAACAGCACCGCATTGCCGCGTGCATAGTCGAGCCCGGCCGTCATCGCCGCTTCCTTGCCAAAATTGCGCGCCAGCTGGATGTAGTGCAGCGGCAGCTGCTGGCCCAGGCGCTGGGCCACCTCGTCGGTCGCATCCTTGCTGCCATCGTTGACCAGCACGATCTCGCAATCGACGGACAGCGCACGCACCGTCTCGTACAAGGCGGGCAGAAAGGCTTCCAGGTTGCTGGCTTCGTTATAGGCGGGCACCACGCAGCTCAGGCGCAAGGGCGGCCGAGGCGCCGTGCGGGCGGTGGGCGGAGCGGAGGGCAGGGTGTCAGGCATAGATGGGCTGTATTTGCGCGCAGTCTAGCGCATGGCGCAGTGGCATCCCAGCAGAATCTGCGATTGCCGTGCCGGGCGCTTGACTGCATACTGCGGTGGATGAGCACCGCCACCTTGCCCACCCCGCACCTCGAAGCACCAGCCTATGTCTCTATGCAGGGCCTGGATAACGCCTATGTCGAAGGCCTGCGCGACATTTTTGAAGAGCGCATCGTCTTCAACAAGCTCCTGGGGCTCAAGCTCCAGAACGTGCAGGACGACGCGGTCTGGGCCAGCCTGGAGATGCGCAATGAACTGATCGGCCACTTTGGTCTGCAGCGCGTGCATGGCGGCGTCATCAGTGCCAGCTTGGATGCGCTGGGCGGCATCGCGGTGATGGCGGCCTCTGGCGCCAAGCATGTGGGTGAGCCGGTGATGCAGCGCCTGATGCGCTTTGCCAAGCTGGGCATCATTGATTTGCGGGTCGACTACCTGCGCCCTGGAACCCATGGCCCCTTTGGGCTGCAGGCCCGGGTGCTGCGCTTGGGCTCACGCGTGGCGACGACGCGGTCTGACTTTTGCGACAGCAGCGGCCAGGTGCTGGCCACGGCCACGGCGGCCTATATCGTGTCCTGATGCGGGCTGGCGGCACTGTTGCGATGTTGGGAAATGTGAGATTTGTCCGACCGATGAAAATATTGATAGGAAAGGCCGCCATAGTTGCTGCCTGTTACGACTAGTGTCAAATTTTGTGAACACCCTAGCTATAAATTGAATAGCATGTAGAAGCTTTTCACAAGGAGAACCGATGGCTGTACAAAACCCTTTTTTCGGCGGACGCCGTGACAATGACTCTTCCGCCTCCAAGTTCATGGGAGGCAATGCCTCCAGTACATCGGGCAGCACCTTGCCCAGCACCGCAGCGGGCTCTGCCAGCTCCGTGCTCGGCGGCAACCTGAGCGGCCACAAGGCCGATGAGCCCAGCAACCCATCTCCTACCTCTTCCTATACCAGCACCGTGACCACTGATACCACCGCCGGCACCGGCAGCAAACTGACTGTTGGCCCCAATATCAAGCTCAAGGGCGTTGAGATCACCGATTGCGACACCTTGGTGGTGGAAGGCACGGTCGAGGCCACGATGGATTCTCGCGTGATCCAGATCACTGCAGAAGGCGCCTTCCGTGGCTCGGCGGAAATCGACATTGCGGAGATCCATGGCGAATTCGAAGGCAACCTGACCGTGCGCGACAAGCTGGTGATTTTTGGCAGCGGCCGTGTGCATGGCAAGATCCGCTACGGCAAGGTCATCATCGAAGAAGGCGGCCAGCTGACCGGCGAGATCGAGTGCTCCAACAGCACGCGCAAGCCCGTGGCCGCCAGCACCACCGCTACCAAGATGGAAAAGCCGGCTGAAAGCCTGGCTTGATCGCTGAGGCCCCGGCCTCCCGCTTGTGAAAAAGCCGCTGCAGCGCAGGTTTGCGTTGCAGCGGCTTTGGTGTTTTTAGGCCGGTCGCTGGCCCGTGGCCGGTCAGACCGGCAGCGGAGGCACGGTGCGGGGGTGGCCTTCGTCGTCGATGGCGACATAGGTCAAGGTCGCCTCGGTCACCTTGAAGAACTGGCCTTGCTTGGACAGGCGCTCGGCAAACACCTCGACCTGGACCGTCATCGACGTCGTGCCCACGCGCACCAGCTTGGCGTAGAACGACAGGATATCGCCCACGCGCACGGGCTGCTTGAAGATGAATTCATTGACCGCCACGGTGACGGTGCGGCCGCGCGAGTGGCGCAGCGGCAGCACCGAGCCGCCCAGGTCCACCTGCGACATGACCCAGCCGCCAAAGATATCGCCGTTGGCATTGCAGTCGGCAGGCATGGGAACCACGCGCAAAACCAGCTCTTTGTCCTGGGGAAGCGCGTTGGATGCGGTGCGTGGGGTATTCATGGTCACAATGGAGGTCTATAACAAACCCACCATTGTCTCCGATGCGACGTTATGCCGAGGCGCCCGCCGCCACAAGCCCTACCCCTAGTGATGGAAAAAATCTGACCGCTGGCGACGGCCGTACCTTGAAGCGGCTGCTGCCCTATCTCTGGACCTACAAGTGGCGCGTGCTCGCGGCCCTGGTGCTGATGGTGGGGGCCAAGGTGGCCAATGTCGGGGTGCCGGTGCTGCTCAAGCATGTGGTCGATGCGCTCGATATGCGGCCCGGCCAGCCCCAGGCCTTGCTGGTGGTGCCGGTGGGCCTGCTGCTGGCCTATGGGGGCCTGCGGCTTTTGACCTCGGTATTTGGCGAGCTGCGCGAGCTGGTGTTCTCCAAGGCCACGCAGGGCGCCGCGCGCGCAATTGCGCTGCAGACCTTTGAGCACCTGCATGCGATGAGCCTGCGCTTTCACCTCGAGCGCCAAACCGGCGGCATGACGCGCGATATCGAGCGCGGCGTCAAAGGGGTCGAATCCCTCATCTCGTACTCGCTCTACAGCATCGTGCCCACCTTGATCGAGCTGGCGCTGGTGCTGGGCATTCTGGCCGTGCAGTTCGATATCTGGTTTGCCATCATCACCATCGTCGCGCTCACGGTCTACATCACGTTCACCGTCGTGGTCACCCAGTGGCGCACGCATTTTCGGCGCGAGGCCAACCTGATCGACTCCTCGGCGCACAGCAAGGCCATTGACTCGCTGCTGAACTACGAGACGGTGAAGTACTTCAACAACGAGGCCTTTGAAGCCCAGCGCTATGACGGCGATCTGGAAAAGCTGCGCCGCTCGCGCCTCAAGAGCCAAAGCAGCCTGAGCCTGCTCAACAGCGGCCAGCAGCTGATCATCGCCGTGGCCTTGGTCGCGATGCTGTGGCGCGCCACCCAGGGCGTGGTCGATGGCCGGCTGAGCCTGGGCGATCTGGTGATGATCAATGCCTTCATGATCCAGCTGTACATTCCGCTCAATTTTCTGGGCACCCTGTACCGCGAAATCAAGCAAAGCCTGACCGACCTGGACCGCATGTTTGTGCTGATGGACCAGCAGCGCGAAGTGGCCGATGCCCCGACCGCCCAGCCGCTGGCGCTGCAGGCCGAGCCCGAGCTGCGTTTTGACGACGTGCATTTTGCCTACCACCCCGGTCGCCCCATTTTGCAGGGCCTGAGCTTTGTGGTGCCTGCGGGCAAGACGGTCGCCGTGGTGGGCCCCTCGGGCGCCGGCAAATCCACCTTGGCGCGGCTGATCTTTCGTTTTTACGATGTACAAGCGGGCGCCATCCGCATCGCCGGCCAGGACATCCGCGATCTGACCCAGGACAGCCTGCGCCGCGCCATCGGCATCGTGCCGCAGGACACCGTGCTGTTCAACGACACCGTCGCCTACAACATCGCCTATGGCCGGCCCGGCGCCTCGCAAGAGGAGGTCGTGCAGGCCGCGCAGGCCGCGCGTATCCACACGATGATCGCCGCCTCACCCGAAGGCTATGCCACCCGGGTGGGCGAGCGTGGGCTCAAACTGTCAGGCGGCGAAAAGCAGCGCGTGGCCATTGCCCGCACCTTGCTGAAGAACCCGCCGATCCTCATCTTTGACGAGGCCACCTCGGCGCTGGACTCGGCCAACGAGCGCGCCATCCAGCAGGAGCTGCAAAAGGCCGCGCAGGGCAAGACCACCTTGGTGATTGCCCACCGCCTGTCCACCGTGGTGGATGCGCATGAGATTTTGGTGATGGACGCCGGCCGCATTGTGGAGCGCGGCACCCATGCGCAGCTGCTGGCGCTGGGCGCGCGCTATGCGAGCATGTGGGCCTTGCAGCGCAACCAGGCGCAGCAATAGGTGAGAAGCCGGTTTAGCGCTTGCTGCGCGAGAGCCGCTTGGCGTTGCTCACCGCCTTGGCGTGGACGGGCGTGATGCCGGCATTGAGCACATCGGTGACGGCCCGTACCTGCTGCGTGACCATGCGCGATGTGGCCTTGCCCACGCCAAAGGCCGCGAGCGGGTTGCTGCTGCTGGGGGTGAGCAGCCCGGGGGCCGTGTACAGGCTGGCGGCGGTCTGCCAGTAGGCCGTGCAGGCCTGGGTCCACATGCCGATCCAGGATTCGTAGAAGGCGGCGACCTTCTCGTTGCCCATGCGGTAGAACTCCTGCTGGTCGCGTGCCGAGGGCTGGGAGCCCGCGAGCATCATGCGGCCGACGCGCTGTGCGACCACCTGGGGAGCAGCCAAGCTGAGCTCCAGGCTTTTGGTGGCCAGATTCTGGACCTTGGCTTGGGTAGTGTGTTGGGCAGTCATGGCTTCCACTGTGGGGTTGGTAGAGTGGAAATTGTAGAGAGCTTGCAAGAATGCTGCATTGCAACAATTTCACCAGCCTGCATCCATGGTTATTAATTAAGCTATTGAATAAAAAAGAATATTTCTATTTTTGCACCATGGTTGTGCAGTAGGCGCAACGCTTGCCATGGCCTAGGACTGCGCATTGTTTGCAATGCCTTGTGCGTCCTGTTGCTGCAGTGCCGCCAACTCCTCGTCGCTGAAGACGCGCGAGCGCGTATGGAAGGCCTTGCCCTCGGGCCCTTCGAGCGAGAAGGTGCCGCCGCCATGGGTGTCGATCACATCGATGATCAGCTGGGTGTGCTTCCAGTACGCATACTGGGAGGTGCTCATGTAAAACGGGCAACCGCCTATATCGCCCAGATAGACATCGCCCTGGCCAATGGTCAGCTCGCCGAGCAAATAGCAGTTGGCCGCGCTGTTGTCGCAGCAGCCGCCCGATTGGTGAAACATCAGGCCGGGGCCATGCTTGTCTTTGAGCAAGGCAATCAGCGCTTGCGCGGCCGGCGTGGCCACCACTTTTTCCACAACCATGTTGCTGTCTCCGGTGATGGCAGGCAAGGCATGGGCCATGCCTGCCGGTAGGGGTGGATTTGCACAGACCGGTGTGCGTGGCCCCAGTCCAAAGCGCCATGGCGCCCTGGGCCGGGCACACCGCCCAGCACACCGTTCTATTAGAAGAAGCCCAGCTTGTTTTCGGAGTAGGACACCAACAGATTCTTGGTCTGCTGGTAGTGGTTGAGCATCATCTTGTGGTTCTCACGGCCGATGCCGGACTCTTTGTAGCCGCCAAAGGCAGCGTGGGCGGGGTAGTGGTGGTAGCAGTTGGTCCAGACGCGGCCCGCCTTGATCGCGCGGCCCATGCGGTAGGCCAGGTTGCCGTTGCGCGTCCACACACCTGCGCCCAGGCCGTACAGCGTATCGTTGGCCAGCTCCAGCGCTTCTTCTTCGGTCTTGAAGGTGGTGACAGCCAGCACCGGGCCAAAGATCTCTTCCTGGAAGATGCGCATCTTGTTGTGGCCCTTGAACACCGTGGGCTGCACATAGTAGCCGCCGTCCAGGTCGCCGCCGAGCTTGGCTTCCGCACCACCAATCAGTACCTCGGCGCCTTCCTGGCGGCCCAGGTCCAGGTAGCTGCTGATCTTGATCAGCTGCTCCTTGCTGGCCTGCGCACCCATCATGCTGTCGGTGTCCAGCGGGTTGCCGTGCTTGATGGCGGCAATGCGCTTGAGCACCTTTTCCATAAAGCGGTCATAGATGGACTCATGGATCAGCGCGCGGCTGGGGCAGGTGCAGACCTCGCCCTGGTTGAAGGCGAACAGCACCAGGCCTTCGATCGCCTTGTCGAGGAAGGCGTCGTCCTGATCCATCACATCAGCAAAGAACACATTGGGCGACTTGCCGCCCAGCTCCAGCGTTGCGGGGATCAGGTTGTTGGCAGCGGCCTGGGCGATGACGCGGCCGGTGCTGGTCGAGCCGGTAAAGGCAATCTTGGCGATGCGCTTGCTGTTGGCCAGCGGCATGCCGGCCTCACGGCCATAGCCGTTGACCACATTGAGCACGCCGGCAGGCAGCAGGTCTTCGATCAGCTCGATGAGGATCAGCAGGCTGATGGGGGTGGATTCTGCAGGCTTGAGCACCACGCAGTTGCCCGCAGCAATGGCGGGGGCCAGCTTCCAGGCAGCCATGAGAATCGGGAAGTTCCAGGGAATGATCTGGCCCACGACGCCCAGCGGCTCGTGGTAGTGGTAGGCCACCGTCGTGTTGTCGATCTCGCTGATGCCGCCTTCCTGCGCCCGCAGCGCGCCGGCAAAGTAGCGGAAGTGGTCGGCCGACAGCGGAATGTCGGCATTGAGCGTCTCGCGGATCGCCTTGCCGTTGTCCACGGTCTCGGCGTAGGCCAGCAGTTCGGTATTCGCGTCGATGCGCTCGGCAATCTGCAGCAGCACATTGGAGCGCTCGGTGGCTGATTTCTTGCCCCAGGCGTCGGCTGCGGCATGGGCGGCATCCAGTGCCAGCTCCACATCTTCGGCGGTCGAGCGTGCGGCCTGTGTGTAGACCTGGCCGTTGATCGGCGAGATCACATCAAAGTACTGGCCTTTGACGGGCGCCTTCCACTGGCCGCCAATGAAGTTGTTGTACTGCTTTTTGTAGCTGATCTTGGCGCCCGATTGGCCGGGAAATACGTATTGCATGGTGTGTCTCCTTGGAAATGGATATCGCAAGCTGATTCGTGCCGGCTGCAATGCCGCTGAGGGCACGAGTCACACCAGATATATCAAGATGCATGCCAGGCCTGATTACGTGCCAAGTGGTTGATTTGTTTGAGCTTGCTGTGAAGCCCGGACAGCGGATGGAACAGCGCTGGACAAGGCAGGTGTTCCAATCTGGAACAGTCGGACAGCGTCATGGCTATTCGGGGCGACCCGGCGCGGCCGCTTTCCTATACTGTCCCCATGGGCCTGCGCAGACAGGCTTGCAAGGAGACAACATGGATCCCCAGATCACCTCCCAGGTGCTGCGCCAGGCACGGGTGCATTTGTTGGCACATGGTGAATGCCCGCCCGGGGCCGTGCAGGCGCGCATTGCCAGCTCCTGGCAGCGCAGCCTGCGCGCGGGGGTGCAGCCGGTCGGCCGGGTGTCTGGCGGTGACCCGCTCACCGGCTCCGAAATGCGCCAGGTGCTCACGCGCAGCGAAGACCTGCTCGCCATTGCCCGGCCGGTGATGGACTATGTGTTCGAGCAGATCCAGGACAGCCACAGCATGGTCATCCTGGCCAACGCCCAAAGCACCTTGCTGCACACCTTGGGTGACGCCCCTTTCCTGAACAAGGCCGAGCGCGTGGCGCTGCGCAGTGGCGCGATCTGGACCGAAGAGGCGCGCGGCACCAATGCGATTGGCACGGCGCTGGTGGAAGCCACGCCGCTGCGCGTCGAAGGCGCGGAGCACTTTCTGGAGGCCAACAGCTTTTTGAACTGCGCAGCCTCGCCCATCTTCAGCGCCCAGGGCCAGCTGCTGGGCGTGCTCGATATCTCCGGCGACCAGCGCCTGGCCCAGGCCCATACCTTGGGGCTGGCCACCACCGCTGCCCGCATGATCGAAAACCGCTGGCTACTGGCACGCCACCAGCGCGATTGGCGCATGCATTTCCACACCCAGGCCGAAGGGGTGGGCACTGCCGGCGAAGGCATTCTGGCGTTGGCGCCCGATGGCTTGCTGCTGGGCGGCAACCGCACCGCCATGCAAAGCCTCAAGATTGCTGCCGCTGACTGGGGCCATCTGCACTGGGACGATATCAGCGCGATGCCGCTGCGCGACTGGCTGGCCCGGGGCCCCACCCAGACCGAGCGCCTGCATCTGGCGGCCCTGCACACCGGCCGCAGCGTGTTTGCGCGCCTAGTGTTGCCCCAGGCGGCGCAGGCCACGCCGGTGGCCGCTGCACCGCCCGCGCTGCCAGGCGAACGCAGGGGCCGGATGCCGCTCGCGGCTGTGCCCCAGCCGTCAGCGCCGGATGCGCTGGCCCAGCTGGACACTGGCGACCCAGGCTGGCGCGCAGCCGCAGAGCGCGGCCGGCGCACCTGGGGCAAGGGCATTGCCTTGCTGGTGCAGGGCGAATCGGGCGTGGGCAAGGAGCTGTTTGCCCGCGCGCTGCACGACAGCAGCGCGCGCCATGCTGCGCCTTTTGTCGCCATCAACTGTGCGGCGATTCCAGAGCATTTGATCGAGGCCGAGCTGTTTGGCTATGAATCAGGTGCCTTTACCGGCGCCCGGCGCGATGGCCAGCTGGGCCGCTTGCGCGAGGCCCAGGGCGGCACGCTGTTTCTCGATGAAATCGGCGATATGCCGCTGGCGCTGCAAACCCGTCTGCTGCGCGTGCTGCAGGAGCGCAGCATCACGCCGTTGGGCGGCGGCAAGGCCCAGCAGCTCGATTTTGCGCTGGTCTGCGCCACCCACCACCAGCTGCGCGAGGCGGTGGCGCAAGGGCGCTTTCGGGCCGATCTGTTCTACCGCATCAATGGCCTGGCCTTGCAGCTGCCCGCGCTGCGCGAGCGCAGCGACCGCGAGGCCATCACCCGCCGTTTGCTGGAGCAGTTCAACCCCGGCCAGTCGGTGCGCTTGCACCCCGATCTGGCCTTTGCGATGGCGCACTACCCCTGGCCCGGCAATCTGCGCGAGTACGCCAATGCGCTGCAGACCGCATCGGCGCTGCTGCTGCCCGGCGAGGACACCATTGGCTGGTCGCAGCTCTCCGATGACCTGGCGCAGGAGCTGCTGCGCTACCGCGAAGGCGCGCCGATGGCGGTGGCCGCTTTGGCCGCGCAAGCGCAGCCGCCCAGCCTGCCGGCCACCGATCTCAAAACCCTCTCCCACACTGCGATTGCGCAGATGCTGCAGCAGTGCCGGGGCAATGTGTCGCAGGCGGCCAAGCTGCTGGGCATCAGCCGGCAGACCTTGTACCGCCGGCTCAAGGCGGCTTAGGTTGAGCTGCATGGCCTAAGATAGCTGCTGCGCCGGCACATGGTGTGCCGCCCTTTGTTGGAATGCCCATGCCCGCCTCTGAAAACCCTGCTGTCGCCACCTGGTCCTCGCGCTGGTGGGCGGATATCAGCACGCGCGAATTTGCCCAGGCGCAGACCAGCGGCCTGGCGGCCAGCACGGTGGCAGTGCTGCCGGTGGGCGCGGTGGAACAGCATGGCCCGCATTTGCCAGTCTCCGTCGATGCCACTTTGCTGCAAGGCATTGTGGCGGCCGCCATGCCGCTGCTGCCGGCTGATGTGCCGGTGCTGGTGCTGCCGGCGCAGAACATTGGCCTGAGCACCGAGCACCTGAACTTTCCCGGCACCCTGAGCCTGCCGCCCAAGCTCATCATCGACCTGTGGACGGCGCTGGGCCAGGCGGTGGCGCGTGCGGGCATCCGCAAGCTGCTGATGTTCAACACCCATGGCGGGCAGGTCGCGGTGATGGATATCGTCGCCCGCGAGCTGCGCATCGCCCATGGCATGCTGGTCTACAGCAGCAGCTGGGGCGGCCTGCCGTTGCCCGCCGAGGTCACAGGCCTGTTCAGCGCCGAGGAGCACCGCTTTGGCATCCATGGCGGCGAGGTGGAAACCTCGATGATGCTGCACCTTGCACCCGCGCAGGTGGATATGGCGCAGGCGGGTTGCTTCCATTCCACGTCGCAGGACCGGGCGCGGCGCTTTGCGATTGTGGGCAATGGCAAGAGCGCCAAGATGGGCTGGGCGATGGAGGACTACAACCCCTGCGGCGCCGTTGGCAATGCCGCGGGCGCCACGGCAGACAAAGGCCGGGCGGTGGTCGAGGCAGCGGCCCAGCAACTGGCCTTGCTGCTGCAGGAGATCCACCAGCTGGCGTGGACGGTAGTACCCCGCTGATGCCTTGCCGGCGCAGAATCAGCTGCCCAGCACCTGGCTGAACACGGCCGCATCCACATTGCCGCCGGTCAGTGCCAGGCCAATGGTCTGGCCGGCGATCAGTTCGCGCTCCTGCAGCGCGGCGGCCAGTGCAGCGGCACCGGCGCCTTCGGCCACATTGTGGGTGTCGGTGAACAAACAGCGCATGGCGTCGCGCACCTCGTCGTCGCTGACGGCCACCAGGTGGTCCAGGTGCTGGTGCAGCACGGGCAGGGCCATCGGGTCGGCGCGGCGCACGGCCATGCCATCGGCAATCTCGGTGCTGACCACCGCCTCGACCACTTCACCGGCGGCGATGGAGTCGCGGTAGGTGGTGGCGCCGGTGCTGATCACGCCGACAATGCGCACCGGGTGCTGCAGGGCCAGCTTGGCGGCCACCGCAGCGCAGGCGCCCGAACCCAGGCCAATGGGCACATAGACGGTCTGCAAATGCGGCACGGCGCGTAAAAACTCCCACCAGTAGGTGCTGACGCCACTGACCAGGTCCGGGTGGTAGCTGGGCACCATGTGGGCGCCGCTGTGCTCGGCCAGCGCCATCGCATGCTCGCGGGCGGACTGGAAGTCGTCTCCGTGCTCGATCAACTCCGCACCCAGCGAGCGCATCGCCATGTTCTTCTCGACCGAGTTGCCATGGGGCACGACGATGGTGCAGCGCACGCCATGGCTGCGCGCGGCCCAGGCAATGCTCTGGCCATGGTTGCCACGCGTGGCGCTGATCACCTGCGCGGGCAGGGTGCCGCGCGCTGCCATCTGCGCAAAGTAAGACAGACCGCCCCGGATCTTGAAGGCGCCGACGGGCGTGTGGTTCTCGTGTTTGAGCCAGCACTCGGCCCCCAGGCGTTCGCCCAGCAGCTGCCAGCGGTACTGCGGCGTGGCCTGGAACTCACGGTAAACGATGCGGGAGGCGGCCTCGATCTCGGTGAGGCTGGGCAGGGAAATGGCTTGCATAGGTCAAAAAGAGGGGTGCGTTGAAGGGCGGGTCAGAGAGGGCTGCGCAGCTGCACCGGCCTCTTGGGCGTGTGCAAATGCGCGACCAGCGCCGGCGTGGCGGCATGTTCCACCTGCAAGGCGGGGTGGCTGCCCAGGCCCAGGGCCTGCAGCGCGGTGTGCAGGGCTGGGGCATCGGGGTGCAGCAGTTGAAGCTGCTGCAGTGCAACGCCCTTGTCCGCCATGCTGGCTTCCGGGTGCTGCTCCCCCCATTCAATCAAGGTGGGCAGCAGGCCTTGGAGCAGGCGCTGGCCATCGGGGCGCAGCCCAATCTGCCAGGCCAGCAGGCCCCGGGGTGTTTGCCGGCTGGCGGCCTGGGGCGTGCCAGCGGCATGGCCGAGCGCGCGCAAGTCCTCGGTGGCCTGGCCGATGCCGTTGACGCGCGCGACCCAGTGGGTCAGCTGCGGGCCCTGGCTGCGCACTTCGGCCTGCAGCGCGGCATCGTCCATGTCAAACCAGCGGCGGTGGCTGCTAGGCGGCTGGCCTTGCGGGTCGATCGCGATGATCTCCAGGTAGCTGGCGGCAAAGGCCGGGCTGCTGATGCGCAGCAGGCGGTTGTGGGTGCCCATGAAGGCATGCTGGCCGCCCGCATCGGGCGTCACGCCCAAACTCGCCTCGCACCAAGCCAGGCCTTCGTCCAGGCTGGCCGCCATGACGACGAGGTGGTCCAGTCCGGCCTGGCTCACAGCAGCACCTCGCCGCGGATACCGGCGGACACATGCCCGCCCACCCAGACCTGGCCCGCCGCATCCTGCGCGATGTTGACGATGCCGCTGCGGTCCAGGTTGATGCCCTGGCTGGCGACATAGGGGGCCTGCAGATGGTCCTCGGCCAGCAGCCACTGGGCCAGGCTGGCATTGAGGCTGCCGGTGATCGGGTCTTCGCTGAGGCTGGTGCCGGTGTTGAACCAGACGCGCACCTCGATATCGGCCTCCGGTGGGCGGCTGGCCTGGCCTGTGGCGCCGTCAAAGGCTCGCGCCTCGCGGCTGGCGCGGCCGATCAGCGCCTTGCCCGCTTGCGGGTACAGCGCGGCCACGGCCAATTCCATGCCCAGGCCATGCAGCGCCGTCAGGTCGGGCTGGATCGCAAGCACGGTGTCGGGGTCATCCAGCAGCAGGGCCCAGAAAACGGGGCCGTTGTTGAGTTTTTGGCTGGCCAGCACCTGGTCTGCCTGCAGCCCGATGGCCTGCAGCACCGGGGCCAGCTCGGCAGCGCTGATGGCGCTGCGGCTGAGCGAGGGTGCGGCAAAGGCCAGCCGGCCATTGCGCGCGTCTTGCTGCAAGGGCACCAGGCCCTTGGCGCATTCCTGTACCACGCGGCCGGCCTGCTGCGGCTGGCCGCCGGCTGCCAGCCAGGCATGGCAGCTGCCCAAGGTGGGGTGGCCGGCAAAAGGCAGCTCGCCGCCGGGGGTGAAGATGCGCACCCGGTAGTCCGCACCCTGGGCGCGGCCCTGGGTTGTGGGCGGCAGCAAAAAGGTGGTTTCGGACAGATTGGTCCAGCGGGCAAAGGCCTGCATGGCCTCGTCGCTCAGGCCCTCGCCATCGAGCACCACGGCCAGCGGGTTGCCTCGGTAGGCGGTTTCGGAAAACACATCGACCTGCATAAAGGCACGTGTACGCATAAGAGTTTCCTTTCTTCGGTATTCAGAGAACGACTTGGCCGGTGACCACGCTGTGTACCTGGCCCTGCACCCAGATCTGGCCCTGCGCATCGGCCGTCAGGCGCATGCGGCCCGCGCGGCCGATGGCCGCCCCTTGCTGCACGCAGTAGGGCAGAGCGATATGGCCGGCTGCGCTGAGCCACTGGGCCAGGCTGGCATTGAGGCTGCCGGTGGCCGGGTCTTCGGCAATGCCGTGGGCGGTCAAGGTGATGCCACGCACTTCCAGCACAGGTTCTGCCGCCATCGCGCCGCTGCTGGGTGTGTGGATGGCGCAGAGGCCGGCCTTGACGCCCAGCGCCCGCAGCGCGGCCGCGTTGGGCTGGGCGCGTGGCAGCACCGCCGTATCGCGCAGCAGCACACCCATCCAGCGCGATCCATTGTCCAGCCACTGCGCGGCGACCAGATCATCGGCCTGCAAGGCCAATGCGGCCAGCACCTGCGCCTGCACACCGGCAGGCACATCGCTGCGCTGCAGCGGTGGCGCGGCAAAAGCCAAGCCTTCCAGGCCTTCCCGGTCGATGCTGCTCGCAGAGGGCGAGCGCTGGAGGCTGACCAGGCCCTTGGCGCATTCCTGCACCACCCGCTGCGCCTGGCGCGGCCTGCCGCCGGCGTTGAGCCAGGCCTGGCAACTGCCCAGGGTCGGGTGGCCGGCAAAGGCCAGCTCGCCTGCCGGGGTGAAGATGCGCAAGCGGTAATCGGCGCCACCGGCGGCCCCCTCCGCCGTGGGCGGCAGCACAAAGGTGGTTTCGGACAGGTTGGTCCAGCGTGCAAAGTCCAGCATCGCCGCATCGCTGAGGCCCTCGCCATCGAGCACCACGGCCAGCGCATTGCCCTGCAGGGCATGGTCGGCAAATACATCGAGCTGGGCAAAGCGGCGTGGCTGCATGGTGGTCGGTTCTTGCTGGGCAAAAAAGAGCAGGGCGCGCCGTTGTAGCGCGCTGCGGGGAGCGGGTTGGGCGGCGCTTATTCGATCGTGATATCCAGCACGCCCCGGCTGGCCGGGCGGGCCAGCATCGCGGCAAACCAGCGCTCCACATGCGGGTAGTGGGGCCGCTGGTAGGCGGCGGCAGGCAGGTTCCACCAGCGGTGCACCTCGCAGGCGATGGGGATATCGGCCATGCCGAACTGAGCGCCTTGCAAGTAGGGGTGGCTGGCCAGATGGCGGTCCAGCAGTTGCAGCAAGGGCTCCATTGCGGCGATGGAGGCGGCAATCTTTTGCGCATCGCGCTGCGCGGGGGCGGTGCGGATCAGCTGGATAAAGGCATCGCGCCCGGCGGGGTTCATCGTCGTTTGCTGCCAGTCCATCCAGCGCTCGGCGTCAAAGCGCTGGGCCAGCGCTGCCGGGTAGAGCACGCCGGGCGAGTAGCGGGCGCAGAGGTAGCGCACGATCACATTGGACTCGAACAGGGTTAGCCGCATGGCGCCTTCGCCGTCTTCGATGGCCGGTACCATGGCATTGGGGTTGCGGGCCAGGTATTCCGGCGTCTGCGTGCCGCCGAACTTGCCGCCGGTGTCTATGCGCTCAAAGGCAACGCCCACTTCCTGCGCGGCCCAGACGGCCTTGCGCACATTGATCGAGCTGATGCGGCCCCAGATTTTCAGCATGTCTCTTCCTTGGGATTGGCTTGCGGCCCGCGCACAGGCGGGCTGCGTGGTGGTGTGGCCAGAGTGCCTGCCATGCGGACTGGCGCTCTGGCGATCAGGCCAGCTGGCTTATCGGGCTGCCAGCGTGGCACGCACGGTATCGGCCAGCGCCCGGATGGCGATATGGATCTGCTCTTCCGAGGCCGTCACATAGGACAGGCGCATCGTGCGCTTGTCGGGCTGGCTGGCATAGAAGGCGCTGCCGGGCACATAGGCCACATTGCGCTCGACGGCGGCGGGCAGCATGGCGACGGTGTCAATGCCTTCGGGCATGCGCAGCCAGAGGAACATGCCGCCCGTCGGCGTGGTCCACTGCACATCCAGGTCCGCGAAATGCTCAGCCAGCGCGGCCAGCATCGCATCGCGCTGCTTTTTGTAGAGCGCGCGGATGGTGGGCACATGCTGGTCCAGAAAGCCGCTTTGCACCACCTCGGCCACCATGCGCTGGTTGAAGGTGGGCGTGTGCAGATCGGCCGCCTGCTTGGCCTGCAGCAGCTTGGTGTAGACGGCCTTGGGCGCCACCACATAGCCCAGGCGCAGGCCGGGTGCCAGCACCTTGGAGAAGGAGCCCAGGTACACGCCGCCCTCGGGGTTGCGGGCGGTCAGCGGGGCAGGGGGCGCCTGGTCGTACCAGAGGTCGCCGTAGGGGTTGTCTTCCAGAAACGGAATGCCTAATGTGGCCAGGCGGTCCACCACGGCCTGGCGGCGGGCGTCGTCCATGCTGCGGCCGGTCGGGTTCTGGAAGTTGGGCAGCAGGTAGACCATGCGCGCCTTGTACGCGCCTTCTCCGGCCTTGCGCACCAGATCGTCGGGGATCACGCCCTGGTCATCGCTGTCCACGCCCACCACCTGGGGTTGCTGGGGGGAAAAGGCCTGCAGCGCGCCCAGATAGGTGGGGGTCTCCACCAGCAGGCGGCTGCCCTCGTCGAGCAGGATCTTGCCCATCAAATCCAGGCCCTGCTGGGAGCCGGTGGTGATCAGCACCTGGTCGGGGCTGACGTCCCAGGGCAGCTGTTGGGCCACAAACTCGCGCAACGGCGCATAGCCTTCGCTGGCGGCGTATTGCAGCGCGGACGCGCCGTCTTGCAGCAGCACCTTGTCCGCCGCTTCCTTGAAGGCCGCGATCGGGAAGGTCTTGGGCGATGGCAAGCCACCGGCCAGGCTGATGATGCCGGGCTTCTCAGTCACTTTCAGGATCTCGCGGATCACCGAGGGGTTCATGCTGGCGGCGCGTTTGGCCAGGGTCCAGTTCGTCATCATTTCCTCATCTCATTGCAGGTGGCCGGGGCGACAGCGCCCTGGCCGGGGTGGATGCAGCGCAGCGCCACCGTAGGTTGGGGTATTGGCAGGGGCCGGGCGTCTGGGATGGCACACGGCGGGCGGCCTCTGCCGGCAGGCTTTTGGCCTGCATGATTCTTTGCGGGGCAGGCCTTATCTCGGGCCTGCCAGAGGGGCTTTGATTGTCTGATGGGTAGAGGGCTTGCGGGCATCGGCACAGACTTTGTTACCTGCAGGCTCAGGCCTTGACCATCCATGCCGCCGTCAGCACCAGGATCAGCGCCATGGCCCGGTTGAACCAGAGCAGACGCTGGCCCTGGGCCAGCCAGCTGCGCAGCAGCGCACCGACCGAGGCATAGAGAAAGTTGCTGGCAAAGGCGTAAAACAGCATCACCGGCAGCACAATGGCCAGGCGCATCAGCGCATCCTGAAAGCCGACAATCCAACCCGCGACAATGGCCAGCGCCAACAGCCAGGCCTTGACGTTGACGAACTGCAAGCCCACGGCCTGCCAAAAACCGAGCAGATGGCCGTTTTGGGCCTCAGCCAACCGGCCGCTGCGGCTGAGCTTGTAGGCCAGCCAGACCAGGTACACAATGCCGACCGCCTTGATAGCACCTTTGAGGGCGGGCGCTGCCATCACCAGCGCGCCCACGCCGCTGGCGCAAAGCAGCAGCAGGGCGCCCCAGCCAAGGGGCACGCCCCAGACAAAGCGCATCGCGGGTTTGAGCCCCCAGTTGGCGCCCATGGCTGCGGCCATCGTGGTGTTGGGCCCGGGGGTAAAGCTCATGGCCGTGGCCAGTACCAGAAATGCGCTGAACTCTACGGCGGTCATGGTCGTTGTCATGGTGATCGTATCTACGGCCCTTGGGGGATCCCATCATGCCCTGCCGCTGCAGCATTCCGGCAGAGCGAGAGCGCAGGCCGGTTGCGGCGGGGACAGTCTGGTCCTCTGGGCCAGGCTGGCCAAAAAATAATGTAGCGTTGATAGCAATACAGTTACAGTACAGACAGAAAATCAATACCATGAACTGTATTGGTGCCAAAACCAGTACATCTCAGTCTTTTGCCATGCTGACCCGCGATACCACCCATACCCTGACCGAGCAACTGGCGGCGCGCTTTGCCGAACGCATCCGCTCGCGCCTGTTACCGGCCGGCGCGCGCCTGCCATCGGTGCGGGCCTGCGCTGCCCAGCAAAGCGTGAGCCCCTACACCGTGGTGGCGGCCTATGACTTGCTGCAGGCCCAGGGCTTGGTGGAGGCGCGCCGCCAGCGCGGCTTTTATGTGCGTGACTATGTGGCCAAGGCCGTGGTCACCGCGCCGCCCGCTGCGCCTGCGGCCAAGGACAAGACCTTGAAGGATGCGGTATCGCTGTCGCTGCCGGCGGCCTCTGCCCGCATCAATGCGACCTCGCTGATCCGGGGCATGATGCACAAGGCCACGCACCCGCAGCCGGGGGCGGGCATGTTCCCGCCCGAATGGCTGCAGAACCAGTTTTTGCAATCGGCGCTGCGCAAGGTGGTGGGATCGGACGCGCTGCATGCCATGCACTGGAGCTACGGCGCGCCGATGGGCGATGAGCTGCTGCGCGCGCTGCTGGCCGATCGGCTCAAGGAGCTGGGCTTGCCGGTGGGGGTGGAGCAGGTGATGACCACGATGGGCGCCACCCAGGGGCTGGATATTGTCAGCCGCACCTTGCTGAAGGCGGGCGATGCGGTGATGGTGGAGGAGCCCGGTTGGTCGGTGGAGTTTGCCCGGCTGGCGGCGCTGGGCATGCAGGTGCTGCCGGTGCCGCGCGGGCCCGATGGCCCGGATCTGGCCGTCATGCGCCATTACTGCGAAACCCATGCGCCCAAGCTCTATGTCAGCGTCAGCGTGCTGCACAACCCCACCAGCTACAGCCTGCATCCGGCAGCCGCCCACCAGGTGCTGCAGCTGGCGCAGGCCTTCAATTTCTATATCGTTGAGGATGACACCTACAGCCATATCGCACCGGAGCATGCGACGCGGCTCAGCGTGCTCGATGGCTTGAAGCGCAGCATCTATGTGAGCGGCTTTGCCAAGATATTGGCGCCCAACTGGCGCGTGGGCTATATGGTGGCGCCGCCCGATCTGGTGGACCGCATGCTGGACACCAAGCTGCTGTCGACCTTGACCAGCCCGGCGCTGATGGAGCGCGCGATGGCGCTGTGCATGGAAAACGGCCAGCTGCGCCGCCATATCGAGCGCATGCGCAGCCACCTGGTGCAGGCGCGTAAGCACAGCGTGCCGCTGGCGCTGGAGTCTGGTTGCCGCTTTGTTACCGAGCCCGCAGGCATGTTCGGCTGGGTGGATACCGGCATGGATACCGAGGTGCTGGCCCAGCGCATGCTCGATGAAAACTACCTGATTGCGCCGGGCAGCCTCTTTCATGCGAGCCGCCAGCCGTCCACCCTGATGCGCATCAACTATGCCTGCACGCAGGACCCGAGCTTTTGGCGTGTCTACCAGCGGGTGCGTGCCGAGTTTGCGCAGGCCGAAACCATGCCGCGCTGAGCCGCTGAGGGAGCAGCGCAGCGCGGCGCCGGATCAGCTGGCCAGCTCTTCCCAGCGCATCAAGGCTTCGAGCAGCTGCTCTTCGAGGGCCGCATCGCGCTGCTGCAACTGCATCGCCTGGCCGTAGTCCTTGGTGTAGAGGCTGCCATCGGCCAGCTTGGCCTGGATGTCCTTTTGCTCGGCTTCCAGCTCGGCAATGCGGGCCGGCAAGGTATCCAGGTCGCGCTGGTCCTTGTAGCTCAACTTGCGCTTGGGCTGTGCGCTGGGTGCGGCTGCCGCAGCGGGCGCTGGCGCGGGGGCGGCTGCAGCGGCCTTGGTCTCTTTGGCCTGCTTGCTGGCTTGCACAGCATCGCGCTGCTCGGCAATCTCACGCGAGCGGCGCGACTGGATCAGCCAGTCCTGCACCGAGCCTTCGTACTCGCGCCAATGGCCATCGCCTTCGGCGGCGATGATGCTGGTGACGACATTGTCCAAAAAGGTCCGGTCATGGCTGACGAGGAAGACGGTGCCGTCGTACTGCTGCAGCAGGTCTTCCAGCAGGTCCAGGGTGTCGATGTCCAGGTCGTTGGTGGGTTCATCGAGCACCAGTACATTGGCGGGGCGGGCAAACAAGCGGGCCAGCAGCAAGCGGTTGCGCTCACCACCCGACAGGGAACGCACTGGCGAGTGCGCGCGTGCGGGCGAGAACAGGAAATCGCTCAGGTAGCTTTTCACATGCTTGCGCTGGTTGCCGATCTCGATCCATTCGCTGCCCGGGCTGATGAAGTCCTCCAGGGTCGCATCCAGATTGATGGCGTCGCGCATCTGGTCAAAATAGGCCACTTGCAGGTTGGCACCCTGGCGGATCGTGCCGCTGTCTGCGGCCAGCTCGCCCAGAATCATCTTCAGCAAGGTGGTCTTGCCGGCGCCATTGGGGCCGAGCAGACCGATCTTGTCGCCGCGCAGCACCGTGGTGCTGAAGTTGCGCACAATGGTTCGGTCGCCAAAACGCTTGCTGACATCGGTCAGCTCGGCAACGATCTTGCCCTGGTAGGCACTGCCCGTGCCCGAGGCAATGTCCATCTTCACACTGCCCTGGGCGGTGCGGCGTGCGGCATGCTCGTTGCGCATTACCTTGAGCCGCTCGATCCGACTCTGGCTGCGCGTGCGGCGGGCTTCGACGCCCTTGCGGATCCAGATCTCTTCCTGGGCCAGCAGTTTATCGGCCTTGGCATTGATCACCGACTCTTGCGCCAACTGCTCCTGCTTTTGCACGACGTACTGCGCAAAGTTGCCGGGGTAGCTGCGCAGCTGGCCACGGTCCAGCTCGACAATGCGGGTCGCGACCGCATCTAGAAAGGAGCGATCGTGGGTAATAGTAATGATGCTGCCCTTGAACTCCTTGAGCAGGTCTTCCAGCCAAGCGATGGAGTCCAGATCCAGGTGGTTGGTTGGTTCATCGAGAAACAGCACATCGGGGCGCAGCACCAGCGCCTGGGCCAGGGCCACGCGCTTTTTCACACCGCCGGACAGATTGCCGACGACCGCTTGTGGGTCCAGGTGCAGGCGCTGCAGGGTTTCTTCCACGCGCTGCTCCCAGTTCCAGGCATCAAAGGCCTCGATTTGGGACTGCAGTGCATCCAGGTCTTCGCCATCTTCGGCCGCAAAATAGCGGTCACGCACAGCGGATACAGCAGCCATCCCATGGGAGGCTGCTTCAAACACCGTGTGTTCCGGGTTCAGGTTGGGTTCCTGGGCCACATAGGCGATGCGCAAGCCGTTCTGCAATTGCAGATTGCCGTCATCGGCCTTCTCCATGCCTGCCAGAATCTTCAGCAGCGAGGACTTGCCTGCGCCATTGCGGCCAATGAGGCCAACCCGCTCCTGGGACTCCAGGGCGAAGTCTGCGTGGTCCAGTAAGGCAACGTGGCCAAAGGCCAGTTGCGCGTCTAATAAGGTAATCAATGCCATGTTGGCGCCATTATCGGGTGCGCGCCAACAGCGGCCCGGTTGCAGGGGGATCGGCGCTGGCAGGCGCTGGGTCTGCTGCTGCCATGGTCTTGCATCGTCATCGGTAGGTCATGCAGATGCTGTCCAATCAGAAATTTTCGCCAACTGCGTGACGCCTCGGGAAAACGCCTATACAATAGCGCCTATCGACAGCACGATGCCTTGCAAAGCTGCCAGACTCGAAAGAGGGCGGTTCGCAAGGTTTGTTTTTTTGAGGTGC
>NZ_JBBGZG010000012.1:0-178608 GCF_037479315.1 Comamonas sp. MYb69 | reverse complement strand
TTTACCATTCAGTTCGGAGACCGCATCTCCATCAACTGAAGCCCGTCCCGTTTACACAAAATATCGGACACGCCCCGTCTATGGTGCGCAGCCCAGCTTGAATGCGCCGGTCCATTCAAAGGAGGCCATGCGCCAGGTGGGCGTTTATGTGCAGGACCAGATCAAGTACGACCAGCGCTGGGTGCTGATGGTGGGTGGGCGCTATGACCGGGCGCGCTCGGACCTGATCTCGGACGATGTGGTGGAGAACTCGCATGCCTTCACGCCGCGCGTAGGGCTCATGTATTTGATGGACAACGGCCTGTCGCCGTACTACAGCTACAGCCGCTCCTTCCAGCCTTCGTCGGGCATGGATTTCAGTGGCCGAACCTTCAAGCCCACCACCGGCAAGCAGCATGAGATTGGCCTGAAATACGAGCCCCGGGGCATGGATGCCTCGATCACCTTGGCGGCCTATGAGATCAAGCAGCAGAACGTGCTGACCACTGACCCGGACCATGTGGGCTTTTTGCAGCAAACGGGCGAGGTGCGGTCACGCGGCCTGGAGCTGGAGGGCCGCGCCCAGATCAAGCGCCAATGGGATGTGGTGGTGGCCCTGTCGACCACCGATGCCAAGGTGACGCGCAGCACCACCGGCAACCAGGGCACCACGCCGGTCTCGGTGCCACGCAATATGGCATCGCTGTGGACGGACTACCGCGTCGATGCGCTGCCGGGCCTGAGCCTGGGCGCCGGTGTGCGCCATGTCGGCTGGCAAGAGATTGACCGCATGCGCATGCCCACCTACACCTTGCTGGATGCCGCTGTGCGCTACCAGTACCAGCAGTGGCAGTTTGCGCTGAACGTGAAGAACCTGGCCAACAAGACCTACCTGTCGGCCTGCACCGGCGTGTGCCTGTATGGCGATGCGCGCAATGTGACGTTGACGGCGCGGGTGAATTGGTAAGAGGGAGGAGGGCAGCGGCGCGGGCATGGCGCTGCTGCTGCCGATTGCTGCAGCTCCAGCCCAAAGACAAAAGGCGTGGACCCGAGGGTGCCACGCCTTTTTTATCGCTGCTTCAGCCCATGCGCTGCAGCGGCATCTGCTTCAGTACACATCGCGCCGGTACCGGCCCTCGTCGATCAAGGCATTCAGCCCTTCTTCGCCGAGCAGCTCGGTCAGCGCCTCATCCACGCCGGTGGCCATGCCGTCATAGCTGCCGCAGACGTAGATGACGGCGCCCCGGGCCAGCCAGGCCTGGAGGGGCTCGGCGGCGGCGCGCAAAGCATCTTGCACATAGCGGTGCGGGCCTTGGCCGGGCGCCTGAGTGCTGGCATCACGGGCGTCGCGCGAGTAGGCATAGTCGGCGCGTGCGATCTGGCCATGGGCCTGCCAGACGCAGACCTCGTCTTCGGCATAGGAGTCGTGCGCGCGGCGGCGTTCGCCAAAGATCAGCCAGTTGTCGAACTGGCCCTGGGCAATGCGCTGGCGCAGATGGCCGCGCAGGCCGGCATAGCCCGAGCCATTGCCCATAAAGATGGCGGGCCGTGCATCGCCCGCCAAAGGCGCAAAGCCGGGGTTGTCGACCAGGCGCAGCGCAATGCGGCTGCCCAGTGCCGCATGTGCGGTGAGCCAGCCCGAGGCCAGGCCCAGCTGCGGGGCCGCGCCCGGCTGCTCGCGCAGGGTTTGGCGCACATAGAGGCGAATGCGGCCATCGGCCGGCAACGAGGCCAGCGAGTAGCTGCGCGGGGCGAGCGGATGGAGCTGGTCGGCCAGGGCCTGGGCAGAGGCTGCCGGGGCCAAGAGCGTGGGCAGCTCGGAGGCGCTCAGCGCATCGCGCAGGCTGCTGGTGCTGCCGCGCCATTGCACGGCGGCGCTGCCTTCGAGCTGCTGCGCCTGCAGCCAGGCATCGACCTGGGCGGGCGCGTGTTGGGCCTTGACCTCGACCAGGCCACCGGCCTGCCACTGCAGCGCTTGCTCGGGCGCAAAGCCCAGCTCCACCTGGTAGAGCGGCTGGCCGCTGCTGCCGGGGTTGAGGTGGTGGCGGCTGAGCAGCTGAGCGGGCGCAAAGACGGCGTCGGGCGCATCGGAATCGGCCACGCTGGCAGCGGCAGTGTCTGCCGCAGTGGCCGGGGCGGCGTTCACGCCCCAGTGCGCAGCCAGGGCCTGCAGCCAGGCTTGCCAGGCGCCGTCGTCTTCCGCATCCATGGTGATGGGGGCAAACACGGGCTGGGCCCCCAGGCGCTCGAGCTGCGCGGCCAGCGCCAGGCCAAAGCCGCAGAACTGGCTGTACTGGCGGTCACCCAGCGCCAGCATGCCAAAGCGCTGGTGGGCCAGCGGCGTGCCTTGCGTTTGCTGCAGCAGGCGCGCCAGGCGCCGGGCGCTGTCAGGTGGCTGGCCTTCGCCAAAGGTGCTGGCCACCCAGAGCAGCTGCCTATGCGGCTGCAGCTGGGCCATGTCCAGGCTGGCGGCGGGCAGCAGCTGCGCGGCCAGGCCCGCGCTGCGCAGGCGCGCGACGGTGCGCACCGCCAGCTGCTGGGCGTGGCCGGCCTGGCTGGCGTAGACCACGGCAATGCTGGCGCCCGTGTTGGCGCCGGTGGCGGGGCTTGGCTGCGGGCCATCGCCCGCCAGCAGTGCGCGCTGGGCCTTGGCGGCGGCGCGGGAGCTGCGGCGCCGCTCCAGGTAGAGCAGCCAGCCGGTAATCGCAAACAGTGGCATCATCAGCGCCGCTACGGTGACGATGATGCGGCCCGTCAGCCCAAAATAGGTGCCGGTGTGCAGCGGGTAGATGGCAGCCAGTGCGCGGCGGCCGGCGGGCAGATCGGCAAAGCGGTCGTCGCGCTGCACGCTGCCATCGAGGCTCAGGCTGAGCTGGTTGCGCGCGCGGTCATGCGGGGCGCCGGCGCCCCACCAGCTGAACTGCACAGGCTGGTCGGCGCGCTGGGGCAGGCGCATTTGCGCAAACTGCCAGCCGCTGGCCAGCTGCGTAAAGCCTTGCCAGGCGGGCTCCAGCGTGGCGGGCTCGATCTGCAGCGGCGGCGCCTTGCGGGCGGCTTCTTGCGCGGCCGATTGCTCGGCGCGGGCGGCTGCGCGGGAGGGCGCGCCCATCCAGCGGTCCACCGGCGCACGCACCGCATCAAAGGCCCAGTACATGCCGGTCAGGGTCAGCATCACATAGACGACCAGCACCCAGGTGCCGGCGACCGAGTGCAGGCCCCACAAAAACGGCCGGCCCTTGCGCCGCACATTGAAGGTGAGCCAGCTGCGCCAGGACAGCGGTTTGGCCGGCCAGCGCAGGTACAGGCCCGAGAGCGACAGCAGCAGCAGGCACAGCGAGAGGCTGCCCGTTATCGGCTTGCCATCGTCACGCGGCAGCAGCAGCCAGCGGTGCAGGCGCTCGTTCCATTCAAAAAACTCGCGGCCGCTTTGCGCCGGCAGCTGGGCGCCGGTGTAGGGGTGGAGGTAGACGCTCTGGCCCCGGCGCTCACCCTTCTCCGGCGCAAAGGCGAGCTGGGCGCTGCGCCCGGGCTCGGCATACAAGGTGATGCGGTCGATGCGGCGCTGCTCACCGCTGGCCCGCACTGCGGCCAGCAACTGGGGCGGCGTCAGCGCCGGGGTTTGTTGCACCGGCACGCTGGCGGTCCCCGGGTTGGCCCAGTCCAGCACCTCGTCCTGGAAGGAATAGGTGGCGCCCGTGAGGCCAATGACGATCAGCACCGTGCCTGCAGTGATGCCGATCAGCCAATGGATCTGGAACCAGATATTTTTAAAACTCCACATGCTTGTCTTTGTTGTCTGTTGCTTGTCTAACTCGGCCGATGTTTAGAAATCCACAACCGCGCGCAGCACGGCCTGGCGGCGCTCGCCCAGCGACACATAGATGGGGCTGCCCGAGGAGCTCACATAGTTCTTGTCGAACAGGTTCTTGACGTTGAGCTGCAGCTTGACCATGCGGCCGCTCCAGGGGCGCTCCCAGCTCACAAAGCTGTCGGCCACGGTGTAGCCGGCGTTGTTGAAGCTGTTGGCAGCATCGCCCGCGCGGCGGCCCACATGGCGCAGGCCGGCGCCGGCACGCCAGCGGCCACTGCTGCTGGCTGCAAAATCATAGGCGGCAAAGAGCGAGGCGGTGTGGCGGGCCACATTGGCCAGGCGGTTGTCCTGGTATTGCGGGTCGTTGGTGACGGCCGCATCGGTGTAGGCATAGGTGCCAATCAGCTGCCACTGCTTGCCCAGGCGGCCAGCGGCATCGAGCTCCAGGCCGCGCGAGCGGGCACCGCCCACGGCGCGGGCATAGCTTTGGCCGTCGATGGTCTCGTTCACCACCACATTGCGCTTGCGGATGTCATAGAGCGCAGCGGTGGCGGTGATGCCGGCCGGCGACTCCCACTTGGTGCCCAGCTCCCAGGCCTTGGCGGTCTCGGGCGGCAGGGTGCCGATGACGCTGCCAATGCTGCTTTGCGGCTTGAAGGATTCGCTGTAGCTGCCGTAGATGGACCATTCGCTACTGGGCTGCCAGACCAGGCCGGCGCGTGGCACAAACTTGCTGCCATCCGCCTCGCTGCCCACCACAAAGGGCCGGCCCTTGCCCGCGATCTGGTCGTAGTGCTGCCAGCGCCCGGCCAGCTGCAGCAGCCACTGGGGCGACAGGCGGATCGAATCCTGCGCAAACAGCGCCTGCTGGCGGATCTTGTCGCTCTGCGCGCTTTGCGCCTCGTCGATCGTGGTGGCATTGGGCAGGTTGCCGTAGACCGGGTCGTAGACATTGAAGCCGCCGCTGTTGCTGCCCCGGATGATGTCGCGGCGGAAGATATTGCTGTCTTCGGCGTCGAACCCGGCCAGGATCTCGTGCGTCATGCCACCCGCCTGCAGCTTGCCTTCCAGGTTGATCTGGCCGACATGCTGCTGGCTCAATGCGCCGCGCGTGCCATCGGGCCGGCGCGTGAGGATGCCGGTCGTGGGGTTGAGCGACACTGGCCGGGCCTGGTAGTCGTCATAGCGGTTGCGGTTGTAGCTGTAGGCGGCGTTGAGCTTCCACTGGCTATTGAGGCTGTGCTGGGCCTGCACGGTGATGAAGTCCGAATCGCCCAGGGTGCGGTTGTAGGCCTCGTCCAGGCGCTCGCGGCGGTCGATGGCCACGGGCCGGCCGGTGCGGCTGTCGATGACGGTGCCCCGGTCAAAGGGCTGCTCGTAGTCGGTGTGCTCGTAGGACATGCGCACATAGGTATCGCGCCCATACCAGGCCAGCGACGGGGCGATGACGGTCTGGCGGTTCTTGCCAAAGTTGCGCCAGTAGTCGACATCGCTGGTGTCGGCAATAAAGCGGTAGGCCAGGCCCTGCTCGCCGATGGGGCCGGTCAGATCGAGCGAGGCACCGCCGCCGCTGTAGCTGGACAGCGAGGCGCCCACCTGGCCGGCAAAGCTGAGCTGGGGCTTTTTGGTGACCATGTTGATCACGCCGCCCGGGTCCATGGTGCCGTAGAGCACCGAGCTGGGGCCCTTGAGCACTTCGACCCGCTCGGTCGTGAAGGTGAGGTTGCGCGCCAGCACGGTGCGGATGCCATCGCGCAGGATGGAGCCATCGCGGTTGAAGCCAAAGCCGCGCTTGATCACCGCATCCTGCGTGCCGCCCAAGGTATTGGCCTGGGTGATGCCGCTGACGTTGTAGAGCGCCTCGTCGATGGAACGCACCTGCTGGTCCTGCAGCACCTGGGCGGGCACCACGGCAATGGCCTGGGGCACATCGCGCAGGGCCGCATCGCTGCGGGTGGCGGTGGTGGCGCGCTTGGGCTGGTAGCCCACTTCCTGCGCTTTTTCTTGCACGATGACCTGGGGCAGCACGGCCTCAGCGGCCGGGGCGGCGGTGGCGCTGGTGGCCGTATCCGGCGCGGTTTGTGCAACGGCGGGCCAGGCAGCAATCGCCAGCGCGATGCTGCTCAGGCAGGTCAGCGGGTGGACGGCGGTGGAGCGGGCGGAGCGGGCGGTGGTGCGAGAAGGGGTCATCAGAGGGTCACAAATGAGGCGAAGCCATCGGCAAAAAAGACCCGCATCAGGTGTTGCGGGTCTTGTGTTACGAAGGCGGGTAATAGGTGGATCAGAACGCGTAGCGGCCCTGGACGTAGAAGGTGCGCGGCGCGCCGACCATGCGGCCGGGGTTGCCGTCGACATTGCGGGTGTAGTAGCGGTGGTCGGCGATGTTGTTCACGCCGACCATGATTTCGCTGCCCTTGTACTGCGGCACCTTCCAGCTGACCTGGGCGTTCCACAGGCGAAAGCCGGGGATGCGGCCCACATTGGCATTGGCCGATTCGGCCTCGGTGTTGGCCAGGTCCGAGTACTGCTTGCTCTGGTGCGTGCTCGACAGGTTGAAGCCCCAGGCATCGCGCTCATAGCGCACGCCGACGGTGTCGGTGTTGCGGGAGTAGAAAGGCACATCGAGACCGGCGGTGGTGCCCGATTTCTGGATCGCCTTGGTGTAGGTGTAGTTGCCATACACCGTGGTGCCTGCCAATGCGCTGGCCTTGTCAAAGCTGTACTCCAGCGCCAGCTCCAGGCCCTGGTGCTTGGTGGCGCCGATATTGGCAAAGGTGACGGGCACGACGCCGGGCGTCTGCAGGATCTGGTTGTCAAAGCGCAGGTCAAACACCGTGGCCTCGGCGCGCCACTGCTTGTCTTGCCAGCGGGCGCCGAGCTCCTTGGTCTTGGCCACTTCGGGGCGCAGTGGGTTGGCCGCCGTTTGCGAGTTCAGCTGGATGTTCTGCACCGGGCCGAACGAGGTGGTGTAGTTGGCAAACAGCGTGAGGGCCGGGTTGACCAGGTAGGACACGCTGACCGAGGGCAGCCACTTGTTGTTGCGCGTGTCAAAGCTTTGCGCGCCGCTGCGGTCATCGCGCTCGGACTTGATGTGCTCAAAGCGCACGCCCGGGGTGATGCGCCAGGCGCCGATGGCGATGCGGTCATCGATGTAGCCGGCATGGGCATCGGTGGCGTTGTCGAACGAGGTGGTGGCGCCCATCACGTTGGTGGACAGGTTCAGCAGGCTGCTGTTGTCGTCACCGCGCTCGCGGATGAAGCGGTAGCCCACGGTTACATCATGCGTGCTGCTGCCCAGCGCAAAACGCTGGGTGTAGCGGGGCTCGATGCCCAGGGTCTGGTAGTTGCGCGGCTGGTAGTTGATCTGGGTCTGCGCGGCATTGATCAGGCGGCTGGAGCGCGAGCTGTCGTTGTAGTAGGCGCGGATCTCGAACTCTTGCGTGTCCGACAGGGTGTTGATATAGCCCAGGTCCAGGCCCTTGCGCTCGCCGTCCCACATGTCGGTGGGGCGGGTGTTCTGGAAGGGGTTGGCGTTGTACTGGGCGACCGTCAGGCCGCCAGGCGTGTTGGAGCGCACATCGTAGTAAGACAGCTTGCCGTAGACCTCGGAGGTGCCCGACAGCGCGTAGCGGAACTTCAGCGCCACATCGTTCAAACGCTCATCGCTGTCCTTGCGCCATTCGGAGCCCGTCATGCCCGAGTACAGCAGCGCCCAGCCCAGGCCGTTGTCCAGTTGCGAGCCCAGGAAGGTGCTGTAGAGCGTGTTGTTCTCGCCGCCCTTGCCAAAGCCGTTGTAGCGCATGGTCACATCGCCGGTGATGTCCTTGCTGGTGGGGATGGCGCGGGTGTTGAAGTTGATGATGCCGCCCACGTTTTGCGGGCCATAGCGCACCGCGCCGCCGCTGCGCACTACATCGATGGATTCGATATTGGCCAGGCTCACCGGCGCAAACGACAGCTGGGGCTGGCCGTAGGGCGCCACGGCCAGCGGCACGCCATCGAGCAGCACGGTCGAGCGCGGCGAGTAGCGGCCGGTCAAACCGCGCACCCCGATATTGAGCGACACCGCGCTGCCTGCCGTGCCGGAGTTGTCGCTGCTTTGCACGCCGGGGATGCGGCGCATCACATCGCCAATGCTCGACGCACCGCTGTTCTCGATCACGTCCTTGTCGACGATGGTGCGTGCCCCCGCAAAGGTCTTGAGCTGGTTCTGCAGACCGCTGCCCAGCAGATCGCCGGAGACCTGGATGGTCTCCAGGGTGCTCTCTGCGACCGGCTCGTCATCGGCAGGCGCTGCAGCCGCAGCATCTGCCGTTTGGGCCAGCGCGCTGGCGGCCGGGGCCAGGCTGATCAGGACGGCTGCAGTGATCTGGCTCAGGGCTGGACGGGGGCCCGATGGCTTGCGCGAGGTGCTGGTGAATGCGGACATGGTAAAGGCAGCAAAAAACGAGGCGGGCACAGCACAACGGCGCCAGTCAGGGGCGCCGCAGCGAGGTTTGCCAGGGGATTGGTGTTAGGAATGAGAACGAATTGTATTTAAAAGCGGGGCTTGTCCTACACATTCAGCGCCGCTTGCAGCCCAAAAAGCGGCGATCCAGTGTGAATACCTACTTGTGGCCTATGTCGGTATGTTGCTTTGGGGCAACTAAGCGGAGCATCTCCCTACTCGTAGCAGGGTGCGGGGCAGGGTGGCAACAGGCGTCATCGTTGATGGTCGCTAGCAGCGCATTGCGGCTATTTGCCCCACTGCTAAGTTCAGCAGCCGCCAGAGGCGATCCGGCGGAAGCATGGATTGGTTTTACTGATCTTCCCATGCGAGACGGGAATCTCGCTCCTGCAGCGGCAACCAGAATCGCAATGCCGCCAAGGCGTGCTCCAGCGACACCCCGTTTACTTGGAAGCCTCGATGCTCATGCGCAACCAGGTGGATATCGCCGTCTGCGGAGACCTCCATGATGAGGTTTCCGTAATCTACGCCTTCACCCAGGCACGCGATGGTGATCACATTCCCAGGTCTGAGATGGGCCTCCGTGGTGGCAAAGGCTGAGGCTTCGCAGGCGGCGTGCGCGACCAGCTGAATCGGCTCAACGCCGCAGCGCTCAACCTCGATCTGGAAGTGGGTGTTGGGTCGCATGCAATGGGCCTGGCTAGATGGAGACGAGGTGCGAGAGGGATGTTCAGCGCACCGAATGCGGGATGTATTGCAGCGTCAATGGCAACTCGGCGGTTGTCGGCGCCATCCAGCTCTAGGAGCTCATTGATCTTGCAAATTCTTGTCCTTGTAGATCAAGGACATTTGCAGAATCAGTGATAAGAGTTGATCCAGTCATTCTCACACTCTTGCAAAGGTCCTACAGGCCAATCCAAGCGTGCTCTGCGAACGGACTGGTCGATGGCAGCTTGCGTAAAGATCTACCCACCTGGCCAGCTTGCCGAGCTCGTTCCGATGGCGGCTTGCGACCCGTAGCAGCCATTCAATTGAACTGCTGATCTACCCACGCACTAAGACGCCTTGACGTAAGGTTGCGCCCTCCATTTGCCAATAGAGCTCTTTTGTATTCCATGGAATTCATCGTTGGACATGCATTGACTGCAGAAATGAATACTTCCGGCGGAACATACCAGTGCGTTGAGATGTAATGAACAATAGCCACAGGAGCCACGTAAATCTTGCCTTGGTATGGAACGAAGACGTTGTCAGAAAATTCGGGAGCGTCGTACTGGCATAGGCTGCAAGCATGCCTACCAGCAGCCACGACGGGTTGCCAAGGTTCTTTGCACAGCGATTTCAAGCGTTCAAGAAACTCGCGACTCACATGTCCATGCTCGATGTCCGAACTCAAATCAAGCCACCCGACAGCGACCAATTTCTCAGACGGCAACGGCAAATATGTGCATGGTTCCAAATCATCAATTCTGCTCATGCAAAAACTCCAACAGTCGGTTTGGCCAATTTGCAAGCGAGCATATCCGAAGCTAGAAAATCTCAGTTGAACTTCCGCTTCTGGCCGATCCGCGACCGTCGCAGGCCGACCCAGAGGGGACAGTGTATAACCCACGCTACACGATAAGCCTTATCGGTAGGAGACAGCTATGCATAATGAAAAATTGGCTTTTTCGGGAGACTTCATCGCATGAAAGTTGTGCAACTCATCGCTTTAGCGATTGTCGTTGGCGCGCTTTTTCTTGTGATGAACGGATTGTTTTCCGCGTGGGCTTTGCTTGAGCTGGCCTGGTCGGCGATTCTTAGCTTTATAAATCTCTTTTGATGTAGGCCTGCAACAATGCATCCCACCTAATGCGTAAGGGGGCTGCTATCAAGCCTTGGGCATGGTGGCCTGGCATTTCGCCCGCTCAGCTGAGACGTGGAGCGTCTGCTTTCATCTGCCGAGACGGACTGTTATTGACCGACAGCAGCCATCCTAGCTTCAAATTGACCAAGCGCAACAGCAGCCTCGCTGCAATCACAGGGGCCGCGACAGGCTGAAAGTCGCCCCGTCACGCCCTCTGGGTGCGCTCAGAGCGCTCCGAGTTCAAACTTCATTGAGAAAAATTCAAAACTCACGGAGGACCGACACGCACGAAGAACCGACAGCAGGGTGAGCGTCGGTTCTCCATTTGTATGCAGCAAGGGACCCTCTGCAAAACTCCCTGCCGTGGTCTGAACGCGGTCTCGGGCGATCCGCTGCGTTGTCTTCCTTGTCAATAGCTACGGCTATTGACTGCAAAAGACGCCTTGCGGCTCATCCCGATCCGCGCCCATCCCGCTTGGCGAGGGTTTTGCAGAGCATCCCAAGAGGATTTGTAAGCTCAACGAGCCGCTATGGAGGCGCAAGGCACTGGCTCAGGCCGGTATCCAATCCGCTTGCCAGCGCGCCGCCAGGCGCTGGCTCAGCTGCAATGACAGGCCACCCCGGTCAAAGCCCACGACGGTGATCTGCTCGGCGCAACTGGGGCGCTCGGGCACCTGGGCAAAGCGGCCATCGGTCAGCAGCCAGACATAGGCATGCACGGGGCCCTGGCGGCGGGTGCGCTGCAGCAGGCGCTCGAGCAAGGCGATGGCGCTGGCCAGCGGGCTGCCGCCGCCGCCGCCAATGGGCCGGATCCAGCCCTCGTTCCAGGCCTGGGCCTTGGCCCCTGCCTGGATCACATAGGCGCTGTCGCCGCTAAAGCCCAGCACGCAGAGCTTGTCGCGCTGGCGGTAGGCCTGGTCAGCCAAGGCCTGGAGGTAGCCCTTGGCGCGGGCGAGCTGCTGGCCGCGCAGCATGGAGGCAGAGGTATCGAGCAGCACGCAGTGCATCAGCTGCGCGCCGGCGGGCTGCTTGCGAAAGCGCAGGTGCGGGCGCGCCAACTTGGCTTGGCCTTTGGCGGCCAGGCTGCGGGGCCAGTCAATGCGCTGGCTGGCCGTTGCCAGCAGGCGGCCGGCGCGCTGCGTGCTCTGCGCGCGCCCCAGCTTGGCCTTGCCGGCCAGGCTGAGGCGCGTCAGGCTTTTTTTGCGATAAAGGGCCGCAGGGCCTTGACGGGCTCGATACCGGTGTGGCGCGGCGCGGCCATGCCGCCCCAGCCATCGGGCTGGCTGTGGTTGGCATTGGCGTTGTTGCTGTGGGCGTTAGCCTTGCTGGTTTGTGCCTGGTTTGGCGGTTGCCGCTGCGGTTGCTGCTGTTGGTCTTGTTGACCGTTGGGATCGTTGGCCTGGCCACTCGGCGATGGCGGCTGCGCCGCATCGGCATTGCGGCGGTGGGCCAGTGCCAACTCCGCCACGGCCTGCACATCGGCCAGGCTCACCTCGGCATGGCCCGCCAGTGCTGCCTGGGCGCGGGCGGCACGCAGCATCACCAGGTCGGCACGCACGCCTTCGGCACCGGATTGCTGGCACAGCTGTGCAACGGCATCAAACACTGCATCGGGCCAGACGACGCTGGCCAACTGCTGCCGTGCCGCCGCAATCTGCGCGCGCAGCCGGGCTTGTGCCTCCGCTTGCTGGGCGCAGAACTGGGCCGGGTCTGCGTCAAAGGCCATGCGGGCACGCACGATGCGTTTGCGCGTCTCCACATCGGGCACATTGGGCAGGCGCACAAACAGGCCAAAGCGGTCGAGCAACTGCGGGCGCAGCTGGCCTTCTTCGGGGTTCATCGTGCCGATCAGCGCAATGCGCGCGGCATGCTGGTGCGATACGCCATCGCGCTCGATGCGGTTGGTGCCGCTGGCGCTGACATCGAGCAGCAAGTCCACCAGGCCATCGGGCAGCAGGTTGACCTCGTCCACATACAGAATGCCCTGGTGCGCCTGGGCCAGCAGGCCGGGGCGGAACTGCACGGCCGACGATTGCAGCGCAGCTTCCAGATCCAGCGCGCCTTGCAGTTGTTCTTCAGTGGTGCCCAGCGGCAGATTGACAAAATGGCCGCTGGGCAGCAGCGCAGCCAGCGCGCGGGCACTGGTGGATTTGGCAGTGCCGCGCGGGCCTTCCACCAGTACGCCGCCCAGTTGCGGATCGACCGCCAGCAGCAGCAAGGCCTGCTGCAGCGCGGCCTGGCCCTCAATGGCGCTGAAGGGAAAATGCAGATCGGTGGCGGTGCTCATCGCATCTCCAGCAGGTGTTCGGTCTCGAGCAAATGGGTCTCCAACAATTGGGGGTAGTCGCCGGGCGCTTGCCACAGCCCGCGCTGTATGGCCTCGAGCAGGCGCTCGCACATGCCGTGGAAGGCCTGCGGATTGTGCTGCTGCATAAAGGCGCGCGTGGTGTCATCGGCGACAAAGGCATCAGTCACGCGGGCGTACTGGTCGTCGCGCACCACGCGGGCGGTGGCATCAAAGGCAAAGAGGTAGTCCACGGTGGCGGCAATCTCGAACGCGCCCTTGTAGCCATGGCGCTGCACGCCCTCGATCCACTTGGGGTTGGTGGCACGCGAGCGCACCACGCGGCTGATCTCTTCTTGCAGACTGCGCATGCGCGGCGACTCGGGGTTGCTGTGGTCGCCAAAGTACAGGGCCGGTTGCTGGCCGCTGTAGTGGCGCACGGCAGCGGCCATGCCGCCCTGGAACTGGTAGTAGTCGCCGGAGTCGAGCACATCGTGCTCGCGGTTGTCCTGGTTGTGCAGCACCAGCTGCATCTCGGCGAGGCGCCGCACAAAGGTCTCGGGCACCTGGCTGCCATCGTCGTGCTGGCCGTAGGCATAGGCGCCCCAGTTGCGGTAGGCCGTTGCCAGGTCTTCGTCGCTTTGCCACTGGCCGCTGTCGATCAGGCCCTGCAGGCCAGCGCCGTAGCTGCCGGGCTTGGCGCCAAACACGCGCAGGCCTGCCTGGTGGCGCGCCTCCTTGGCGTCCAGCCCCTGCTGCTGCAGCTGCGCGGCCTCGGCCAGCACGCGGGCGCGGATCGGGTTTTGCGCGGCGTCTTCGTCGTCGAGCGCCGCAACCTTTTGTACGGCGGCATCAAACAGGCGAATCACATTGCTGAACGCATCCCGGAAAAAGCCCGAGACGCGCAAGGTCACATCGACCCGGGGCCGCCCCAGCACATGCAGCGGCAGCACCTCAAAATCGCTGACCCGCCAGCTGCCATCGGCCCAGGTGGGGCGCACGCCCATCAGCGCAAAGGCCTGCGAGATATCGTCGCCACCGGTGCGCATGGTGGCCGTGCCCCACACGGACAGGCCAATGGTGACGGGGTATTCGCCATGCTCTTGCGTGTAGCGCTCGACCAGCAACTGCGCGGATTTAAAGCCCATGCCCCAGCTGGTTTGCGTGGGGATGGCGCGCGTATCGACCGAGAAGAAATTGCGCCCCGTGGGCAGCACATCGGGCCGGCCGCGTGTGGGCGCGCCGCTCGGGCCCGCCGGCACAAAGCGCCCCGCCAGGCCGCGCAGCAGTTGCAGCAGCTCTTGCGGGCCGCAAGCGGCCAGGCGGGGGCGCAGATCCTGCTGCACACGCGCCAGCACGGCATGGGTGTGACCTTGGCTAAGGTCTGCCAGCGCTGGCGGCAGCGCTGCGCCGGGTGCCAGTATTTGCAATGCCAGCAGCTCCAGGCGCTCGCGGGTATCGCCGTGGTGACGCCAGGCTTGGTCAGTCAGATCCTGCAGCAGGCTGGGGCGCGGGCCGGTCCAGGCAGCGGCCCAGTCGGCATCGAGTGGGTCAAAGTCCAGGCCCAGATCGCGGGCGATGGCGCGCACCAGGCTTTGGTTGGCGCCCTTGCCAGCACCGACCGGGTGGCGCGCCAAGGCGAGCAAGGTGTCGGTCTCCAGCCGGCCGGCGGGCGAGACGCCGAAGATATGCAGGCCGTCGCGGATCTGGCTTTCCTTCAACTCGCACAGGTAGGCATCGGTGCGGTTGAGCAGCTGCTGCTCTTCCTCGTCGCTGGCGGGCGCCTGCAGGCCCAGGTCCTGGTGCAGGTCGTGCTGCACGATGTGGGCGAGGATCTGCTTGCGCAGGATTTGCGCGCGCTTGTGGTCCAGGGTGGCGGCCTCGTAGTACTCGTCCACCATGCGCTCCAGATCGCGCGTGGGCCCATAGCTCTCGGCGCGGGTGAGCGGGGGCATCAGGTGGTCAATGATCACGGCCTGGGCGCGGCGCTTGGCCTGCGTGCCTTCGCCGGGGTCATTGACGATAAACGGGTAGAGGTGGGGCAGGGGGCCCAGCACCAGATCGGGCCAGCAGCTGGCCGACAGTGCCACGCTCTTGCCGGGCAGCCATTCGAGGTTGCCGTGCTTGCCCACATGCACCATCGCATCGGCCTGCCATTGGCTGCGCAGCCAGTGGTAGAAGGCCAGGTAGTAGTGCGGCGGCACCAGGTCCGGGTCATGGTAGGCGGCCAGCGCATCAAGCTGGTAGCCGCGCGCCGGCTGCACGCCGACAAAGATCTGGCCCAGGCGCAGACCGGACACCATAAAGCGGCCTTCGCGCAGCATCGGGTCTTGTGCGGGCGTGCCCCAGCGCTCGGTGATGGCCTGCTGGTTGGCGGCTGGAAGGATGCCAAAGTACTGCAGGTAGTCGGCCAGGCTCAGGCTTTGCCAGGCGGCGCGCGTGGCCCAGGAGTCGGGCGCATTGGTGATGCCTTGCTGCAGCAGCTCCATCAGCGCCTGGCTGTCGGCGGGCATCGCATCGACGGCATAGCCATCGGCCACCAGTGCGCGCAGGATCTCGATGACGGAAGCAGGCGTATCCAGCCCCACGCCATTGCCGATGCGGCCTTCGCTGCTGGGGTAGTTGGCCAGCACCAGGGCCAGGCGCTTGTCGGCATTGGGCTTGCGGCGCAGCTGGCACCAGCGCTGGGCCAGCGCCACGACAAAGCCCATGCGCTCGGGGTGGGCCTGGTACTGCACCACATCCGATTGGGTCAGATCGCTGCGGTGCGACAGGCCCTTGAAGCTGATCGCCCGCGTGATGATGCGGCCATCGACCTCGGGCATGGCCACATGCATCGCAATATCGCGCGGCTGCAGGCCATGGGTGCTGTCCAGCCAGGTCTGCTCATTGCTGCCCGACAGGATCAGCTGCAACACGGGGATATCGCCTGCCAGGGCATGGTCGCCGGGCGTATCCAGCGAGGCCTGCGAGAAGGCGGTGGTGTTGAGGATCAGCGCGACCTCTTCGCTGGCGCACAGCGCCTGCAAGGCCGCCAGGCACCCGGCGTCCTTCAGCGATTGCAAGGCCAGCGGCAGCGGGTTCATGCCCTTGGCAAGCAGCGCCTGGCACAGGTCGGCAAACACCTGGGTGTTGCCCGACTGCAGATGCGCCTTGTAGAACAGCAGCATCACCACCGGCGCGCCGGGCTGCCACTGCAGCGGGCCCGGCTGCTGCCAGGTGGCGACCGTGGCCTCGTCGCTCGCGGGGTGGTAGACGGCCACCGCCGGCAGGGGGCGCGGGGGTAGCGCCGCATGCGGGCCGCCCAGCAGGCCGTGCCAGACAAAGCGGAACAGCTCGCGCGCATTGGCCAGGCCGCCTTCGCGCAGGTAGCGCCACAGGGTGCGGCAGTCCTGCTGCGGCACGGTGCTCTTTTGCAGCAGGTTCAGGTCCTCGCTGCTGTCGCCCGAGAACATGGCCAGCGCAATCTTGTGGGCGCGGCACAGCGACATCACCCGCTCGGTGCCATAGGGCCAGTAGCTCTCGCCGCCGAGGTGGTCGATGATGATGAGCTTGGCATGCTGCAGCACCTCATCGGCATACAGATCGACCGATGCGGGCTGGCGCAGGTACATCAGATTGGCCAGCCGCACGCTGGGCAGTTGCTCGCCATCCATGCCGGCCCGCAGCTGCGCATAGGCTTGCGCCAGCAGGGCCAAGGTGGTGTCTGCGGCGCTCAGGATCACGATGTCGGCCGGGGTTTGCCCCAGGCTGGAGACAAAGGCCTCGTCGTCGACAAAGCCACCGGGCTGGACCGCGAGCAAATGCATCAGAGCGCTCCGACCGGGCTGGCAGCGAGCTGGGCGCGGATGGCTGCCTCGTCCAGGTCATGGCCGATAAAGACCAGGTGGCTTGCGCGCTTTTCATCGGCGCGCCATGGGCGGTCAAAGTAGCTGTCAAAGCGCTTGCCCACGCCATGCACCACCAGGCGCATGGGCTTGCCGGGCAGGGCTACAAAGCCCTTGATGCGGTAGACGGTCTGCTGCGCGACCACATCGGCCAGCTGGGCCAGCAGTGCTTCGCGCTCCACTTCGCCCAGCTGCACGACGACGGAGTCGAAATCGTCATGGTCGTGCTCGTCATGCACATGGCCGGCTTCGTGCTCGTGGTGGCCCTTGCGCGACTCGATGCTTTCCTCGGACGCGCTGGACAGGCCCAGCACCACATCCAGGTCGATGCGGCCATGGTCGGCAGCCACGATCTTGACGGCAGGCGGAATGTCTTCGCGCACCAGGGCCTCGACAGCGGCGCGGTCGGCGGCGCTGGCCTGGTCAAGCTTGCTCAGCACCACCAGGTCGGCGGAGATGAGCTGGTCTTCAAACAGCTCATGCAGCGGCGACTCGTGGTCGAGGTTGGGGTCCTGCTTGCGCTGCAGATCGACCGCAGCGGGGTTGGCGGCAAACTGGCCGGCGGCTGCGGCGGGCACATCGACCACGGTGATCACCGCATCGACCGTGCAGGCGTTCTTGATCTCGGGCCAGTTGAAGGCCTGCACCAGGGGCTTGGGCAGGGCCAGGCCGCTGGTCTCGATGAGGATATGGTCGATATCGCCACGGCGCTCGATCAGCTTGCGCATCACGGGGTAGAACTCTTCCTGCACGGTGCAGCACATGCAGCCATTGGCCAGTTCATACAGTTGGCCGGCCTGCTCGCCGTTCTCGTCTTCGCAGCCAATGCCGCAGCCACGCAGAATCTCGCCATCAATGCCCAGCTCGCCGAACTCGTTGACGATCACCGCAATGCGGCGGCCGTTGGCGTTGGACAGGATATGGCGCAGCAAGGTGGTCTTGCCGCTGCCCAGAAAGCCGGTGACGATGGTGGCTGGAATCTTCTGGCTGGTGCGCATGGGGGATGTCTCCAAATAAAAGGGGAGGGCTGCCGGGCAAGCCTGGGGCGGGGCCGGTGGGCGCAGCGCGCGCGGCAGTCTGAAACAAAAAGGGGGAGGCGGGGCGGGGGCCGGGGCCGGACGAGTGCTGGCCGCCTAGCGGCCGCATCCCGCCAACGGCCAGGCCAGGCCTGTGCGCCATAGCGCCGGGTGCAAGGGCAGCGCCAAGCGGCGGCTGGGGGCAGGTGTCTGCATGGGAACTCCAGGAAAAGCGCGTCCTAGGCAAACCAGCGGGCTTGATGCCGGTTGCAGCTGGTTCGGGGGTGGCTTGGCACAAAGGTCTGACTTGGCAGCGCAAGGCGCGGGGCGAGCCCGGGGCCTGCGGCAGCGATACAGTGGCGCGACCGTGCCGGATTGTCACCGGCTTCTTTGCGAACAAGTGCGGGCCATTCTACTGCGTCCGAGGGCGTGGCTGGGGGCGCTGGCATGGCGGGCGGCATGGCTTCTCGCAGATCTGGGGCACTGCTTGGCGCGAGTCTTCAACAAGCCCTTGTTGATGGCTATAAAAGAGGCTTGTCCTGTTGCAAGGCTGCCAGCGCAGTCTGCGATGATGCATTGGCACCGCTGCCCGCCCTTTGCAGGGGCCTTGTTTTTTCACCATTGAGATGTACGCCCATGTCCACACGCCTGCACGCCGTCCAATCCGATATCACCAAGCTCCATATGGGGGCGATTGTGAACGCCGCCAACTCATCGCTGCTGGGCGGTGGCGGGGTGGACGGTGCCATCCACCGTGCAGCTGGCCCGGACCTGGTGCACGAATGCCGGCTGCTGGGTGGTTGCAAAACGGGGGATGCCAAGCTGACCCAGGCCTACCGGCTGCATGCGGACTACATCATCCATACGGTAGGGCCCGTGTGGCGGGGCGGGGACCACGGCGAGCCGGAGCTGCTGGCTGCTTGCTACCGGCGCTGTATGGCGCTGGCCGAGGAGAAATCGGTGACATCCATCGCTTTTCCCAGCATCAGCACGGGCATCTTTGGCTATCCCATGGCGTTGGCTGTGCAGCTGGCAGTGCGCACGGTTCGAGAGAGCTTGTCTGCACACACGTCGATTGAAGAGGTGGTCTTCTGCTGCTTTTCCCCAGCGGATCTGCTTGCATATGAAGCGGTCTTGAACGCACCCACGGCCTGATTCATGGGCCAGCCGGCTCTATCTGCTCGATACCCCCGTGACCCAACCTCGCTACCGGCTGCCAGGGCTCGATGGGCTTTTCGGGCGCATTGCTAGCAAACGCTAAAGTTTTCGGTGCTTTATTTCAACATTTCAAGTATCATTGAAATATGAATGAAGACCATGTCATCAAATCGCTGGCCGCACTGGCCCACCAGGTCCGCTTGCGGGTGTTTCGTGCGCTGGTGGTGGCCGGGGCTGACGGGCTTACGCCCTCGGTGTTGGCGGAGGCGCTGGGCGTTGCGGCCACGGCGCTGTCCTTCCACCTCAAGGAGCTGGTCCATGCGGGCCTGGTCACGCAGGAGCGCGTGAGCCGCAACCTGGTCTACCGCGCGGACTTTGCGCGCATGGATGGCGTTCTGCGCTATTTGACCGAGAACTGCTGCGCGGGCGCCCGCTGCGAGGTGACCGCTCCCCAGTGCTGCCCTGCCAGCGACAAAGGCTGCTGACGATGACCACCCATGTATTGGTGCTGTGCACCCACAACTCGGCCCGCAGCGTGCTGGCCGAGGCCATGTTCAACCACTGGGCGCAGACACTGGGCATCGATGCCAAAGCCTTCAGCGCCGGCGCTGCACCCAGTGGCCGTGTCCATCCGCAGGCGCTGGCGGCGTTGCGTGCTGCGGGTGTGGATGTATCGGCGCTGGCGAGCAAGAGCATGGACCTGTTTGCGCAGCCTGGTATGCCAGAGATGCGCGTGGTCATCACCGTTTGCGACAGCGCCGCTGCCCAGCCTTGCCCCTTGTGGCCGGGCGCGCCAGTGCGTGCCCATTGGAGCTACCCGGACCCCTCCGAGGCCGCCAGCGAGGAGCAAGCCCAGCGCTTTGAGCTGACCCGCCAGGCGCTGGCCTACCGCATGCTGCAGCTGCTGCAACTGCCGTTTGACAAGCTGGGCAACCAGGCGCTGCAAGCGGCCGTGCAGCGGATTGCGGAGTCTTGAACATGCCCGTGCCTGAGACCAAGCCGGTGATCGGTGGGTTTGAGCGCTACCTCACGCTCTGGGTGCTGCTGTGCATCTGCGCTGGCGTGGGCCTGGGTTATACCGTGCCGGGCCTGACCGAGGCCGTGGCTGCGATGGAGGTGGCCAAGGTGAACCTGCCGGTGGGTGTGCTCATCTGGGTGATGGTCATTCCCATGCTGCTCAAGATTGACTTTTCTGCGCTGTCGCAGCTGCGCCGCCATGCACGGGGCATAGGGGTGACCTTGTTCATCAACTGGGGCCTCAAGCCGTTTTCGATGGCCTTGCTGGCCTGGCTGTTTTTGCGCCATGTGTTTGCGCAGTGGCTCGATCCTGCGCAGATAGACAGCTATGTCGCCGGTTTGATTTTGCTCGCCGCAGCGCCTTGCACGGCGATGGTCTTTGTCTGGAGCCAGCTGTGCAAAGGGGATCCGTACTTCACGCTGTCGCAGGTGGCCTTGAATGACGCCATCATGCTGGTGGCCTTTGCGCCGATCGTCGCCTTGCTGCTGGGCATCTCCTCGATCACGGTGCCCTGGGACACCTTGCTGGTCTCGGTCGTGCTCTACATCCTGGTGCCGGTGGCGCTGGCCCAGATGCTGCGCAAATACCTGCTCAGGCGCGGCAGCCAGGCACTGGGCCGGGCCGCCGAGCTGATGGGGCCGGTGTCCATCCTGGCCTTGCTGGCCACGCTGGTGCTGCTGTTTGCGTTCCAGGGCCAGTCGATCCTGGCGCAGCCCTTGGTGATTGCGCTCTTGGCCGTGCCTATCCTGGTGCAAGTGGTGCTCAATGCCGGGCTGGCGTACTGGCTCAACCAGAAGCTGGGGGTGGCCCATTGCGTGGCCGGGCCCTCGGCGCTGATTGGTGCCAGCAACTTCTTTGAACTGGCCGTCGCCACCGCGATCAGCCTGTTTGGCCTCAACTCGGGCGCAGCGCTGGCCACCGTGGTCGGCGTGCTGATCGAGGTGCCGGTGATGCTGGCCGTCGTGGCCGTTGTCAATCGATCCAAGCGCTGGTATGAGGATGCCCTGCCAGCTCTGCCCACCCAAGGACACTGATGTCTGCTGATGCCCTCTCCCGCCATATCGACGCCCGCAGCTTCCAGGCCCCTGGCCCGCAGCAGCTGCAGCCTCGCCAGCTGTCTGCCCATGCTCCGCGCATCCTGATGCTGTATGGCTCGCTGCGTGAGCGCTCCTACAGCCGGCTCCTGACCCAGGAGGCAGCGCGGCTGCTGGAAGGCATGGGGGCCGAGGTCCGCATCTACGATCCCGACGGCTTGCCGCAGCCCGATACCGTGCCGGAGGACCACCCCAAGGTGGCGGAGCTGCGCGCGCTGGTGCGGTGGTGCGAAGGCATGGTCTGGACTTCACCGGAGCGCCACGGCGCGATGACCGGCATCATGAAGACCCAGGTGGACTGGATACCGCTGTCCGACGGCGCCGTGCGGCCCACGCAGGGAAAGACGCTGGCGGTCATGCAGGTGAGCGGCGGCTCGCAGTCCTTCAATGCCGTGAACCAGCTGCGCATTCTGGGCCGCTGGATGCGCCTGTTGACCATTCCCAACCAAAGCTCGGTCGCCAAGGCCTACCAGGAGTTTGACGACGAGGGGCGCATGAAGCCATCGCCTTTTTATGACCGCGTGGTGGATGTGATGGAGGAGCTGCTGAAGTTCACCCTGCTGACCCGGGACCTTGCGCCGTATCTGGTGGACCGCTACAGCGAGCGCAAGGAGGAGCGCGCAAAGATGCATGCCCAGACCTTGGCGAGCCTGTGAGCGCTGCGCGGGATACAAAAGGGGTGACACAGTCCTGAGGGCTGAGAAGACTCATAGAGGAAGGCCTCTAGCGGTTGGCGATTTGCTAGCATGGCGCAACTTGCCCCAGACCCATGACCAAAAATCGCTACCGCCTGCTCGTTATCGCCACCGTCCTCCTGTTAGTGCTGTCCATCCGCATGGATTTCAGGACCGAGCTGCTGTCCTCGCAGCATCCGCTGCGGTTTCCTATCGCGCTGGAGGGGGAGATGGTCGTGCTGCTGTGCTTCATCATCTTGGGTTGGACCGCCGGTTTTTATGGCTGCATGCGCTTTCGTCCCTGGGCGCCTGCGCTCAACCTGGTCACCACCGCCTGCGGGCTGCTGTTTATCGTCGGCAACAACTGGCTCTCCGTCGAGTCCTCCTGGGCCCAAGTGCTGGATTTTCTGGCCAATGCCTCGGGCGGTTTGACCTTGATGCTGCCTTACTTCAACGACCAGGTCCGAAAGATGTTTTGGCCGGAGCCGGATTAAGGTCCGGCCCCCCGCCCGCGCATCAGCGCTGCAGCGGCTGGCCAAACCAGCGTTGAATTGCCTCAGCCGCCTGGTCCTGCTCCACAACACCTTCACCCACCCAGGCGACGATGCCATCCGGGCGGACCAGCAGCGATTGCAAGCCAAGTTCATCAGCCGCGCTGCTGGCGATATAGCGAAGGCGCCCCTTCCACCCTGCTGACAAGTCGCGCAACGGCGCGGCGCTGCCAAAGTCCAGCAGCAAGCCATGGCCGGTCTGCAGATGGCCAGCGAGGGTCGAGCCATCGGCCAGCGCAAAGTCGGGCGCGCTGCGGCCGACCAAGGGGTGGGGGTCGCCGAGGTCATAGCGCAGCGTCGCGCCCCAGACGCGATCGGCAAAGTAGGTGGCGCCGTCGCGCGTGGCGACCAGGTCGCGCAGGATATCGGCGAGGGCGCGTGTGGCGGGGCTGGGCCGCATCAGGGCGACCTGGGCGCGGGACCAGTCCAGCACCTGGGCGCCGACCGGGTGGCGCTCGGCGGTATAGCTGTCCAGCAGGCCCTCTGGCGCGTCGCCTTGGATGGTGGCGGCCAGCTTCCAGCCCAGGTTCATTGCATCCCCAAGACCGAGGTTCAGGCCCTGGCCGCCCAAGGGCGAGTGGATATGGGCGGCGTCTCCCGCCAGCAGCACGCGGCCCTTGCGGTAGCTGCTGGTCTGGCGGGCGCGGTCGGTCCAGGTGGATGCGAGTTGTAGCGATGTGATCGCGGCATCGCTGCCGCTGACCCGGCGCAGCACCGTTTGCACATGGCCTGCAGTGATGGGCGCACTGCCGTGGAACGCGCCGCCGTCAAAATCCACCATCGCGATCGTGCCGGGCGGCTGGAAGGTGTACATGCCCGTGGCCGTGTAATGGCGGCCGGGGCTGAGGGCAGCGCTGTTCTCCAGCGTGGCCTCTACCGAATAGCCCGTGAATTCGGGCTCGGTGCCGGCGAAGTCAAAACCGGCGGCTTTGCGGATCTGGCTGCGGCCACCATCGCAGCCCACCAGCCAGCGGCTTTGCAGCTGTGCATCACCGGCTTGCACTTGCACGCTGTCGGCTGACTGCACCAGGCCGGACACGCGAACCCCTCGGCGCACATGCACACCCAGTTCTGCCGCCCGCCGTGCCAGCACCGATTCAAGGCGCTCCATGGTCGTGGGCATGCTTTCGCTGACGGGGCTGGGCAGCCGGTAGGGCCAGCGTGTGGTGTCAATCTGGTCCTGGAAGAACTGCAGGCCCGCAAAGTGCCCACCGGGCCGGCGCGCATGCTGCAGCCAGTGGGGGCGCGATGCGGCGGGCGCGCCACCATGCAGGGACGCGGTGACGGCCTCCAGCAAGCCCCGGCGCTGCAGCGCCTCCAGCGAGGGGATAGTGAGGCCACGAATGCCAAAGGGCGCTTGCTTGAGCGGGGAGTGCGGGTCGCCGGCTTGCTCGAGCACCAGCACAGAGCACTGGGCGAGCCGCAGCTCGCAGCTGAGCAGCAGGCCGACGGGGCCTGCACCAACAACGATGACGTCGTAAGGGGGGATCGTAGGCATGGACATGTCCTCTCTCGTTTGACCGTTCGGCCGGAGTGATTCTTTGTCTTGAGAACCCCTGGGACGAACCGATGGCCGCATGCAGATGCGGTGCAAGTTCGTCGTGGGGACCCATGCGCGGGCAGAGTCAGCGCTTCCGTGGGGAAGGACCTGGGCTTACCAAACCAAGTCTGCCTTTTTCGACGGGCGGATTATAGCGCTGTGTCTAAAGAAGGTGCCAGTGCCGATTTCAGCGCGGCCATCAAGACGCGCACCCGCTGCGGCACGTATTTGCGGCTGGGGTAGAGCGCCCATACCGACAGGCTGGGGAGCACGGCGTCTGAGAGCGTGATGGCGACCAAGCGGCCGTCTGCGGTTTCGTCCACCACATCCCAGTGGGTCATCATCGCCAGCCCCATGCCGCGCAGGCAGGCGGCGCGCACGCCTTCCACCGAGTTGCAGCCAAAGCGCCCGTTGACCCTAAGCTGCCGCTCCTGGCTATCGACCAGAAACGGCCAACTGGGCATGCTGCTGAGCTTGATGCAGGCATGGTGGTCGAGATCCTTCAAGCTGTGCAGCGCGGGGGCCTGCGCCAGGTAGGCGGGGCTGGCACAGAGCACCCTGGGGTTGGGGGCCAGCTCTTGCGCAACCAGGTCTGATGCGCTGGGCGGCGCGATGCGGATGGCCAGGTCCATGCCTGCGGCGGTGATATCGGTCACCTTGTCATCGAACTGCAGATCAACGCGCAGTGCAGGGTTGGCCTGCATGAGCTGCTCGGCCACGGGTAGCAGGATGCGCCGACCAAATGCGCCGGGCGTTGTGACACGCAGCAGGCCATGGGCCCCTTGTGCGGCAGGCGCCAGGGTGCTGGCTGCTTCGCCGACGGCATCGAGGATGGTGCGGGCCAGGGGCAGAAACTCCTCGCCTTCAGCGGTAAGGGTGACGGCGCGGGTGCTGCGGTGCATCAGCCGCGTGCCCAGCGAACGCTCTAGCGCCGCCAGGTGGCGCGACGCGGCCATCGGTGTCAGGCCGAGCTGGCGCGATGCGCCTGCCAGGCTACCCACGGTGCTGGCCGCTACAAAGACGGCCACAGAATCGGTATCCATAACGATTTTTGATATTGAGGCATCCCATTTTGTGCCACTACCGCTTGGCAGGGAAGGCCATTAGATTAGTTATTGTTATTTTCAACGAATGAGACATCTTGTGAATCTGGATACTTCGCCCCTGCAAACGCCATTTGATCTGAAGCAGCTGAGCCTGCGCAACCGCCTGGCGGTGGCGCCGATGACGCGCGTGACCGCAACGCCCGACGGGCTGCCGACTGCCACCATGCAGCGCTACTACCAGCGCTTTGCGCAAGGTGGTTTTGGGCTGGTGATTACCGAAGGCAGCTTTATCGACGAGGCCTGGTCGCAAACCTACGAAAACCAGCCCGGCATGGCCAGCGATGACCAGGCCCAGGCTTGGCGCCCGCTGACCGCCCAACTACAGGCCTCCGGCACGCGGTCCATCGCGCAGCTGCAGCATGCCGGGGCGCTGTCGCAGTTCAACCGCTACCGGCCGGGGCAGACGATTGCACCGTCTGCGGTACCGCCTCGCGGCCTGCAGATGCCGTTTTACCGGGGCGAAGGGGCGTACCCCATCCCGCGCGCCATAACGCAAGAAGAGATGGCCGATGTGGTGGCCCACTTTGGCAGTGCGGCGGCCCGTGCCGTGGGCCTCGCAGGCTTTGATGGCGTCGAGATCCACGGGGCCAACGGCTATCTGCTGGACCAGTTCCTGACAGCGCATACCAATCTGCGCACGGACCGCTGGGGTGGCGCATTGCCTCAGCGCCTGGAGGCTGCTGTTGCCACGATCCAGGCGGTGCGCGCGGCAGTCGGTGCCGATGTGCCGGTGGGCATTCGCGTGTCCCAGGGCAAGGTGAACGACTTCGGCCATAAATGGGCCGAAGGCGAGCAAGGCGCTGAGACCATCTTTGGCACGTTGGCGGATGCGGGCGTGGACTACATCCATGTCACCGAGTTTGAAGCCTGGCAGCCCGCGTTTGGCGCGGAAGGCCCGAGCTTGGTTCAGCTGGCCCGCCGGTTTGCGCCGGGCTTGACCATCATCGCCAATGGCGGTTTGCATGATGCCGACCGCGCGCTGCAGCTGCTGGCTCACGGCGCCGACCTGATCGCTTTGGGGCGCGGCGCGCTCAGCAACCCGGATTGGCCCCGCAAGCTTGAGCAAGGCCTGCCAATGAAGGCGTTTGACCGCAGCATTCTGGGGCCGATCGCGGATATCAAGGCGTCGGAATTGGCCGCCGCCTGAAGGCACAGGCCCTTCTTTTGGCGGTAGGTATCGGCGACTATTTGGAGTGCCTCAGCCCTTCACACTGCCATTTTTTATAAGGCGGCGGGCGGGGTGGTATCTGCAGCCTAGACCAGCTGATGGATCCGTTGAACGGCAAGCTTTCCCGCCCGAGCAACCTGTGGATGTGCATGCGCTGCGGCCAGCTGGGCCATGGTTAGCAGTGCTTGGTCAGGGCGCTTTTCGATGGCCATAGCGACGGCCTCGCCGAGAAAGAAGTCGTCATCGGCCACCAGTCTGTGCAACAGGTCCTTGTCTTCCAGGTTGAGCGAAGGAATCAGTGCGACCACGACTTCGTTCCATTCCTGGTCATCCAGCAGCCTGTGTATGCATGCACCCAAGGCATCCTGGTCCTGGGCAAGAGGGGATAGCGCGGGATGCAGATCGGAGACTTCCTGGTCACTGGCTTGCGCCTGCTGCAGCGCCACCAAAAAGCTGGTTGCCGAATCGAAAACGGCGCGCGTATCGCCATCGTGGCTGAGGAAAAGCACACAGCCCGCGAGCGGCGAGCGGGTGGCCAGAAGGTAGTGGTCGCTGGTGTCTGCATCATCGAGCACATAGCAGCCCAACTGTTGGACCAGGGGGTGGTAGGCGAATTGCGCGGTTTGGTCCAGCATCTCACTGGGAGCAAGCAGCTGTGGGTGGCGTGCAAGAAAAGGTGCGGAGGCCTCGACGTAGTGCTCAAGCAGATCGCGGTCTTCTTCTGGTGCGGGCATGGCTGGGTCCTTGGGTAAAGCGGTCGTCAAACCACGGCAGCCGTGAACGCATCCGGCCGCCGCGCCAGCAGCGCCGACAAGCGCTGCAGCCCCGCCTGCAAGCGCTCCCGGTCCTTGATGCTGCCCAGCGAGATGCGGATGGCATTGACCTGGGCAGTGTCTGCCGCGCCGCTGGCAAAGGCCTCCGCCGGGGTGACGGCGATGCCCTCGCGCTGGGCGGCTTGTGCGAGTTGGGCGGGACTCCAATACCCGGGAAGTTCCAGCCAGACATGCAGGCCATCGCCCTCGCCGCTGTAGCGGCCGGCCAGCAGATCGCGCGCCATGCGGTGGCGCAAGCGGGCCTCCATGCGCACGCCCTCCATCAGCCCATAGGCCGAGCCGCCCAAAATCCACTGCGTGGCCAGCGCGGCCGACAGTGGCGAGACCATCAGCGCAAAGGAGCGCAAGGCAGTCTGGAAGCGCTCGCGCAAGGCAGGATCGCGCACCAGCACAAAGGCCACGCGCAGGCCCGGCGTCAGGCATTTGGACAGGGTGGAGATATACAGCACCTGCTCGGGCGCCAGGCTGGCCAACGGTGGCGGCGGTGCTTCGGCCAGCAGCCAGTAGGGGTCGTCTTCCACGATGCGGACCTTGCAGCGCTGCGTGATGGCAAGCAGCGCCTGGCGCCGGGCAGACGGCATCGTGATGGCGGTCGGGTTCTGCAGGGTGGGGTTGAGGTAGAGCAGCGCCGGCTGATGCTGGCGGCAGGCCTGCTCCAGGCTCTCGGGCCGCATGCCATGCTGGTCAGCGGGCACGGCGATGATCTGCCGGCCCAATTGCGTCGCCGCTGCGCGCAGGCCGGGGTAGCCCATCGGCTCGGCCAGGATCACATCGCCCGGCTCAGTCAGCGCCAGGATGGAGGCGGCAATCGCCGCCTGCGCGCCCGGGCAGACAACCAACTGCTCGGCATCCACCGGCCCCAACATCGGCTTGAGCCATTGGGCGCCGGCCTGTCGGTCCACATCGCTGCCGCCGCCCAGGTGGTAGGTCATCAGCAGCGCAGAATCCGCCCCCATCAATACCTGCGACAGGCCTTGCTTCAACAGATCGTCAAAATCCAGCCCCGCCGGCGGCGGCGGGGTGTTCATACCCAGGTCGAGCACCGCCGTCAGCTCCACCTTGGGTGCCGCAACATAGGTGCCCCGCGCGCCGCGCCCTTCTAGCAGGTTGCGGCGCCTGGCCTCGTCGTAGGCGCGGGTGACGGTCGTCAGGTCTACGTCCAGCAAGGCCGCCAGATGGCGCTGCGGCGGCAGGCGATCCCCGGGTTTCAGCAGCCCATCGGCCAGGGCCGCTTGCAAGGCATCGGCAATCTGCAAAAAGCGCGGCCCGCCCCGCGCGCTCAGTCGCGGCAACCAGGGGAGGGCGTCGTCTTCTTGCATGCTTGTATCTGAGGATGTATGGATGGGCCGAGGGGGCCTCTGCAAAACGCACTGCCTTGGTCTGGACGCCAACTTGGGCGATCCGCTCCATCCCATTGGGCAAGGGTTTTGCAGACGGCCCCTGGGACAATTTGTCCGCATGTATGGAAATTGCTTTTGCGTACTATGCACCAGAACGCAGAGCGGCCCATGCTGGTATGGCAATCGCTGGCGTTGCGGCCTTAGGCATCGCTGGGGCTCGGACAGTGCCAAGTCATTGGCTGGAAATTTGCAAAATGATCGATTGGATCCCCGTAGTCTTCGTGATCTTCAAGCTGGGCATGTTCAGCACCTGCATGTTCTTTGCCATCAAATGGCATTACGACCAGGGCAAAAAGGGTGGCGACCCCCGCGCCGTGCTGCGCGCAGGCGGCAAGGTGGCGGCGATTTTTTTGGCGGCGCTACTGCTGCTGGGGCTGCTGACCTTTACCTTGGTCAGGACCATGGGCTTGGATTTGACGTTCTCTTGATGGGCCGCCATCCGTCCATCCCCGCTGATCGCTGGGTCGGGGCCGGGCACCGCATGCTTTGAACAGGTTCTTAGGCGGCGCCGCTAGTTTTGCTGGCTGGCGGCTGGGGCTCGGCAGCACTGAGCTGTTTCAGTACCGCATGCAGTGCATCGATGAATTGCTGGCCCGTTGCCGGGCATGGCTGCCGCGCAGACGTTATCGTCCAGATGCTGGAATACACCTCTGTTGCCAATGGCCTGACGACGATGTCATCGCGGGGGATATGCCGGATGCATGAGGCATCCACAATGGCAGCGCCCAAGCCCGTCTGAACGCAACTGAGGGCAATGGCCGGCGAGCGCACCTGAATGCTCGCCGAGCTGGCATCCATCGCCAGCGCCGAGGCGCATAGGCGTCCCAGCGGGGTGTCCGGCGGGTAGCCGATCCATGCGGTGTCGCACAGCGCAAGCGGATCCACCACGGCCTGGTCCGCCAGCGGATGCTGCGGGGGCAGTACGCACAGCAGGCGCTGGCGGCCCAGCAAGCGTGATTTCAAGCCCGGGTGGTTCGATTCCACCAAAGAAACGCCCACATCGGCTTGACCCGACAGCAGGTACTCTGGCAACTCGTCATAGGTCGCCGTGCGAAAGTCGACGCGCAATTGCGGGCTGTAGCGCATCAGTTGCTGCAGTGCCTGCGGAATCAAGGTGTTGGCAAACGTGGCACTGCAGGCCAGGTGCAAGGTGTCCACGCCCGCATGGCCGATGCGCTGGGCCAGGGTGTTGAGCCGGTCGAGGCCTCGGTACACGTCGCGCGCCTCTTCGTGCAGGCGCTGGGCTTCGGGCGTGGGCTGCAGCCTTCTGCCCAGCCGCTCAAACAACAAATAGCCCAGGCGGGCTTCGCAGTGCGCCAGTGCCCGGCTCAGCGCCGGCTGCGATACATGCAAGGCCAAGGCCGCGCCGCTGATGGTGCCGGTGGTCATGATGGCATGGAACACCTCCAGCTGCCGCATGTTCAGTGCGCGGGGGTGAATGGCGTGGCTGCTGGTTTCAGGCGAGTGGCTTGGCATGTGGTGTTAACCCCTGGTCGATATAACTTTGTTTGTGAATGCACCGACATTTTTCAATTTGGGTGAGTTCGGCTTGTCCTTTACGCTGCAAGCAATATTCAGACCCATGAAAGAGCCAAGCCATGAATCGCCGTCTTCTGAACCGTTTTGCCCTCCTGTTGCCCCTTGTTATGCTGGCCGCCCAGCCGGGCCCGGCGGCTGCCCAGGGCAACGCCAGCCAGCCGATCAGCTTTGTCGTGCCCTCTGCGGCCGGCGGATCTCCGGACGTACTCAGCCGCATCATTACCAACCAATGGTCGCTGAACGCCCACCGTCCGGTGATTGTAGAAAACAAGCCCGGAGCAGCAGGCAATATCGGTGTGGTGCAGGTGATCAGGGGCAATGAGCTCACCGTGGGCTATGGAAATATCAACACCCTGGCGGTCAATCGCGCGCTGTTCTCTACCCTGCCTTACGACGTGGACAAGGACCTGGTTCCGGTGTCGCACCTGTTCAACCTCTACAACGTTCTGATCGTTCCGGTGGCATCCAGCGTCCAATCCGTGCAGGACTTGCTGGCCCAAGCGCGCAAGAACCCCGGCAAGCTGTCCTATGGGGCTTCGGGCGTCGGCACCACCGGCCATATGAGTGGGGAGCTGCTCAACCATCTGGAAAAGCTCGATACCGTTTTCGTTCCCTACCAGGGCGGGCCTGCCGCGTTGCAGGACCTGATGGGCGGGCGCTTGGACTATATGTTCATCAACAGCTCCGAAGCGGTGCCGCTTATCAAGTCGGGCAAGGTGCGTGCGCTGGCCGTGACCCAGCTGGGCAAGCGGATCGAGCAGCTGCCCGATGTGCCGACCATGGACGAGGCGGGCGTCAAGGGCTACGAGATCGTCTCCTGGGGCGGTGTGGTGGGCAATCGCAAGATGACGCCTGAGCAGGCCAAGGCACTGGCGGCCGATCTGGACAAGGTGTTGAAGATGCCTAACGTGCGCGAAAGTCTTCAAGGCCTGGGCGCCCAGCCGGTGGGCGGCACGCCGGAGGATTTCAAGCAATTGATTGCCCGTGAGACTAAAAAATGGACCGAGATCATCCAGTCCAGCAAGATCGCAAAGCTCAACTGATCAGCCCCGGAAAGAGAAGACGAAAGTGCTGATATTTAAGAATGCGATGCTGATCGACGGCTCTGGCAGGCGGGCTTACAGCGGCGATGTGGCGGTGGAGGGCGAGCGGATTGCCCAGGTGGGCGTGGTGCAGGCGCAGGCCGGTGATACCGTCATCGACCTGCAGGGTCTGGCCCTTGCACCGGGCTTTATCGATTCGCACACCCATGACGATGGCTACCTGCTGGTGCACCGCGATATGGTGCCCAAAGTCTCCCAGGGCATAACCACGGTGGTTACCGGCAACTGCGGCATCAGTCTGGCGCCGCTGGTGCAGCAAAACCTGCCGCAGCCCCTGGACCTGCTGGGGCCGCCCGAGTTGTTTCGCTTTGGGCGATTTGGCGAGTGGCTGCAAGCTTTGCAGGCGCAGCCAGCGGCGGTCAATGTCATCCCGCTGGTGGGCCATACCACCTTGCGCGTCAAGGTGATGGCGGACCACCAGCGCGAAGCCACCGATGACGAGTGCGCGCAGATGCGGGATTTGCTGACCGAGGCGCTGGACGAAGGGGCCTTCGGCATCTCGACCGGCACCTTCTACCCGCCTGCACGCCATGCCTCGACCCGAGAACTGCTCGAAGTCTGCAGGCCACTGCGCGGCCGCCAGGCCGTGTATGCCACCCATCTGCGGGATGAGGCCGATGACATTGTCCCGGCGATGCAAGAGGCATTGGCCGTGGGGCGCGACGCAGACTGCCGGGTGGTTTTCTCCCACCACAAGCTCGCTGGCGAGCGCAACCATGGTCGCTCGGAAGAGACGCTGGCGCTGATCCGGGAGGCCAGCAGCAAGCAGCCCGTTTGTGTGGACTGCCACCCTTATCCCGCCACGTCCACCATGCTGCGGCTCGACCGGGTTCGCCTGGCAAGCCGCACCATGATCACCTGGTCCAGCGCTTGCCCAGAAGCCAAAGGACGGGATTTTGCCGACCTGCAGCAGCAATGGGGCCTGGACGATGAAGCGCTGTTGGCGCGCCTGTCACCGGCCGGCGCCATCTACTTCTTGATGGATCAGCACGATGTGGACCGCATTTTTGCGTTTCCTTTGACGCTGGTGGGGTCCGATGGCCTGCCTTTTGATCCACACCCCCATCCACGCCAGTGGGGCACCTTCACACGCGTGCTGCGGCGCATGGTGCGTGAATGCGGCTTGCTGTCGCTGGAAGAGGGCATCCACCGGATGACGGGGCTGGCTGCGCAGCAGTATGGGCTGGAGCAGCGTGGGCGTTTGGAGCCCGGCTGCTTTGCCGACCTGGTGGTGTTTGACCCTCAACGGGTTTCGGACAAGGCCACGTTTGAGGAGCCAGTGCAGGCCAGCGAGGGAATCGAACAAGTCTGGGTCAATGGGCAGCAGGTGTGGGATGGCCACCAGCCTACCGGCACGCGGCCAGGGCAAGTGCTGCGCCGGGCAGAGCCTCAGCAGACAACGCAAAAGGAGTGCGGGAAATGACAACACGAAAACTTGGTTTGGCCGTGGCCCAGATGGGGCCTGTTCATTTATCGGATAGCCGGGGCTCGGTGGTCCGGCGCTTGGTGGCCATGCTGCGTGAGGCCAAGGCCCGGGGCGCTGAGATGGTCGTTTTTCCGGAGTTGGCACTCACGACATTCTTCCCGCGTTATTGGATGGAAGAATCAGAAGCACAAGCGCGATTCTTTGAAGCACAGATGCCCAATGCCGATCTGCAGCCGTTGTTTGATGCCGCGCGTGAGCTGGGTGTGGGCTTCTACCTGGGCTATGCCGAACTGGCCGAAGACGGGCGACCCTACAACACCGCCGTACTGGTCAACTCCCAGGGAGAAATTGCGGGCAAGTACCGCAAGATCCACCTGCCCGGCCATGTGGAACATAAGCCCGAAGCCCCATTCCAGCATCTGGAGAAAAAGTATTTCCATGTCGGCAACCTGGGGTTCAGGGTGTTCGATTCAGGCGCTGTCAAATACGGCATGTGCCTGTGCAACGACCGCCGCTGGCCGGAAACCTACCGCGTGATGGCCTTGCAAAGTGCCGAGGTGGTCATGCTGGGCTACAACACGCCGTCGCTCAATATCCATTGGAATGAGCCGGTGCATCTGCGCACGACCACCCACCTGATCTCATTGCAGGCCAATGCCTACCAAAATGGAATCTGGGTGGCGGCGGCGGCCAAATGCGGCTCCGAAGATGGCCACCACATGATTGGCAGCTCCGTCATTGTTGCGCCCACCGGAGAGATAGTGGCGCGCACGCTGACCGAGGACGATGAAGTCATTTGCGTCAGCGCCGATCTGTCGCTGGGTGAGCATTTCCGCCAGCATGTCTTCAATTTCGCCAAGCACCGCAGGCCTGAGCACTACCGCTTGATTGTGGACCGGGTGGGCGCGGGCGATCCACTGCCCTGAACGGGTCTCACATGTTGCGGACGCCTGGATTGGTGGCTTGCACCAAGCCAGGCTGCGCTTTCCCCGCACCCAGCTCCCCCTGCCCATAAGCCCGGGGAATATGCGTCATCAGCGAATGGCTGAAGCCGCCATCGACCACCAGATCAGCGCCATGGACATAGCTGGCCCGGGGGCTGGCGAGGAAGACCACCGCCTGGGCGAGTTCTTCGATCTGGCCGATGCGGCGCAGCGGGACGACCTGTTCGCGGCGGGCGCGGTCGTCCGGGTTGCGGTAGAAGCGCTCGCTCAGCGGGGTCACAAACAGGCCGGGGCTGACGGTGTTGCAGCGGATGCCGGCGGGGCCCCATTCCAGGCACATTTGCGCAGTCAGCATGCGGATGCCGGCCTTGCTCATGCTGTAACCGCCGCTCAGGGGCTGGGCGTTCTGGGCGGAGATCGAGGCGATGTTGACAATGGCGCGCGGCAGGCTGGCGTCGGAATGGTGGTAGAAGGCCTGGCCCATGCGCAGGTAGCCGCCCAGGTTGATCTGCAGCTGGCGCTCCCAGATGCCAGGGTCCAGCTCGGCCAGCGGCGCGGCGCTGGTGATGGCGGCATTGTTGACCAGCACGCTGGGGCCCGCGCCCCAGTGCTGTTGCAGTGTTTGAAACGCAGCCTCTACCGCCGCGGGCGATGAGACATCGGCGTGCAGGGGCAGCAGGCGCTGGCCATCGGGATGGGTGGTGGCGAGCTGCGCCAGCGCATCGCTGTCGTGATCGAGTACGGCCACACGGCAGCCGCTGGCCAGCAGCGCTTGCACAATGCCGGCGCCCAGTCCTTTGGCGCCGCCGGTGACGACGCAGATGCGTTGGTCCAATTGCAACCAGTCCATGCTTGAAGCCCTTTCTGGTCTGCGATCAGGCGGCCAAGGGCACCAGCTTGTGGGTGCTGGCGTTGAAGTTGACCACGGGGCTCGCGCTGTTGCAGGAGGACTTGCGGATCTTGCCGACCACCAGCTTGTGCGTGCCCAGGGTGTGGGTGCAGACAATGTCGCACTCCATGCTCGCCAGCGCATCGCTCAGCACGGGCAGCTGGTGCTCGCTGCTGTGCCAGCGGCCTTCCTTGAAGCGGGCCTCGCCTTGGGGTTGGCTCAGAAAGCTGGCAATGATCTGGCTGTGTTCCTCACCCAGCACATTGGCGACAAACTTGCCCGTTTGCAGCAAGGTATCGCCCATCGACGAGGCGCTGTGCGCAAAGAAGCCGACCATCGGCGGCTCGGCCGAGATGGAGGTGAGGCTGGAGACGATCATGCCGGCGACATCCTTGCCCTGGCCAGTGGTCACGGCGCTGATGCCAGCGGGCAGGGCGCGCATCGCGGCCTTGAAGTCGGCCACCGAAACGACCTGGTCTTCCGCAGCCAAGGTGATGTGGGCGCGCACCTGGCCTAGGGTATTGACCCAGCCGTGCTGCTGCGCATAGGCCAGCATGGCGGCAAAGCCCGTGTCCCATTCGCTGTCTGCGGCCTGGCAGGCCAGAAAGCGCAACACCTGGGGGAAGAGCCAGACATGGCTGTCGCCGTCACGCGTGCCAATGCGGGTCAGGGCCTGCGCGAGCTGGGGCTCGGGCTGGGGTTCGATCAGCACATCGAGTGCCCGAAAATTGTGGGCATCCATCAGGCTGATGGAGCCGCAGTTGCTGAGGTGAACGCGCATGGCCCTGTCTCCTTCAAGCCAGCGCTACGGCCTGGCCCACTTCTTTTTTCACGGCGGGAATGATCTTGTCGCCCCACAGCTCGATCTGCTTGAGCATGGTCTTTTGGTCGAAATCGCCCAGCTGGGTTTGCAGCGCAATGTGCTTGGGCTTGAGGATGCTGATCTCTTCGAGCAGCTTGTCGATCACTTCGTTGACCGAGCCGACGGGCAGGTTCTTGCGCAGCTGCTCGAAGGTCGGGTCGGTCTCGGTCGGCACTTCCTTGACCATGTAGCCGTCTTCCGACTGGGCGCGGCGGAACTTGAGGCTCTCGGAGATGCGGCGCTGAAAGCGGGCGCAGTCCAGGTAGGCGTTGATTTCAGAGGCATTGTCCGAGGCATAGCCGCAGCGCAGAAAGCCGAACTTCACATCACTGTCCAGGTCCTTGCCTTCGGCCGAGGCAATGTTCTCCAGCTTGGTGCGCAGGCCGGCAATCGCCTCGTTGCCGTTGAGCAAGGCGGTGACAAACAGGTTGTGGCCTTCGCGCACGCCCCGGCCCAGGGTGACGGGGTTGCCCGAGGTGACCCAGAGCGGGGGCATCGGGTCTTGCACGCAGCGCACCGCGATGGAGCTGGGGGGGATATTCAGGAATTCGCCCTGGTATTCGAATATTTTCTGGGTCAGGGCCTTGGGAATAATGTCGAGAAACTCATTGAAGATCGCGCCGGAATTGGCGATCTCGACGCCAAAGCGTTCAAATTCAAATTGCTGGTAGCCCGAGCCCACGCCCAGCTCGAGTCGCCCATTGGACACGGTGTCCACAAAGCCGACCTCGGCCAGGAAGCGGGCGGGGTGGTAGAGTGGCAAAATGCACACCGCCGTGCCCAGGCGAATGGTTTTGGTTTTGGCTGCGGCATGGGCCACGGTCATTAATGGCGATGGCGACAGCGAATAATTGTTGAAATGGTGTTCGGCATACCAGGCGGTATTGAAACCCGCTTGCTCTGCCACCACGGTCTGTTCGATGGAGTTGTTGATAACGTCCTGAGAGCGCTGGTGGTAGCCGCGCTGCTGCGCCAGAATGAATACGCCAAATTCCATGATGTCTCCTTGATGATGGGCAATATGGAATCATTCTAGGGGTGGGGTCAGGAGATCTGTATGCGTGAAATTCGAGATTCAGTACTGCGCAATCTGGAGGAATCATGGACCGTCTGAGAGCGATGGAGCTGTTCCTGTCGGTGTCGCAGACCCGCAGTTTTTCAGAGACGGCGCGGCTGTTTGGCATCTCGGCCACCGCCGTGTCGAGAATGATCACCGAGTTTGAAGACGGGCTGCAGGTCAAGCTCTTGCTGCGCTCCACGCGCCAGGTGTCGCTGACCGAATCGGGCCAGGAGTATGCGGCCCAGTTGGAAGGCATTCTCTGGACCATCAACCAGGCCCACACCAGCATCACCGCCATCAGCTCTGCCCCGCAGGGGCGCCTGCGCGTGCATGCCCGCACGATGTTCGGCCAGCGCGTGCTGCCGGGCCTCATCGCCCGCTTTCGCCAGGCCCACCCGGAGATCCTGGTGGAGCTGCTGCTGTCCGAGACCAAGGTGGACCTGGTCAAGAACAATATCGATATTGATTTCAGAATATCGCCGCCGGTCGAGGCGGGGGTCAAGCGGCGCATGCTGTTTCACAGCCAGCGCTATTTGGTAGCATCACCGGCTTATGCCGAGAAAATGCCTACGATCCATCAACCCGCTGATTTATTGCAGGTCCAATGCCTGGCCTATTATTTGCCAGGCAAAGACCATATCTGGTATTTCAAGAATGGTGCAGGGGTGGAAGATATTCGATTTTCTCCGCGTCATTTGACCAATAATGGCATTGCTTTACTGGAACTGGCAAAATTGGGTGAGGGTATTGCACTGCTCGATGATTACACGGTCTATCCCGATTTGGCGGCGGGTAACCTTGTGCGGCTGTTGCCAGATTATGTGGTGAGCAATACCACGTTCGAAGAAGGCATGTTTGCGACGATTGTCGATTCGGCGATTATCCCGGCCAAGGTCAAGCTGTTTCTGGATTTTGTCGCCAGCCAGGTGGCGGGGGAGGCGCAGCGCTTTGCGCTGCCCAAGTGACTAGTCGGGAATAAGGATGCGCGCCTGGGGCTTGGCCAACCCCCGGTACCCCAGCCCGGTGATGCGCAGAATGGCACCGTCCAGCGGGCCGCTGGCGCGCAGGCGGCCGCTGTCCGAGATGCTGGTGACATACAGGTCCGCCAGATCCGACCCGCCAAAGCAGAGCGCGCTGGGGTGGCCTACGGGCAGGCTGATCAACTGGCTCAGCGCCCCTTGGGCATCGTAGCGGGCGAGCTGGCCGGTACGTACCAAGGCCGTCCACAAGCCACCCTCACTGTCCCAGCAGCAGCCGTCGGGCGCAGATTGCTGGGGCTGGGTGCTCACGAACAGTTGCTGGTCCTGCGCCTGGCTGCTGCTGATATCAAAGGAATAGATGCTTTGCGCGGCGCTGTCGGCGATAAAGAGGCGGCCGCTTTGGGGGTGGATCAGCGGGCCATTGGCGGTTTTGAGGGCTGGGCCTATGCGCGCCAACTGGCCATCCCGCTCCAATACATAGATGCCGCCCCTGGGTGCTTCGCCTGCTTCCAGATGCAGGTGCATGCTGCCGACCAGAAAGCGGCCATCTGGCAGCGCGCAGCCATCGTTCAGGCGCAGATGGGGCAGGTGCTCATCCAGCTCGGCGAGGGTTTGCAGCTGGCGGCTGGCCGGGTCGTACAGGCCCAGCGCCTCCTTCAGCGCGATGACGATCCTGCCATCGGCATTCAGCGCGAACGAGCCGGTGGGTGCTGGCAGCAGGTGCTGCTCGGTGTGGCCGCTTTCCGGGTCGATGCGCAGCAAATGGCCGCGCCGGCAGTCCATGGCCCAGAGCTGGCCGGTGGCGGCATCCCAGTGGGGGCATTCACCCAGGGCCAGGCGTTGCGGGATCAGGGGCTCGATATGCATGGGGGGCTTGAGGTTGGGGCTCCTGGGGTGGAGCCGCGCTGCACGTAGGTTGCTGTCCATCATAGGGTTGCCCCAGGGCGCCACTACCCCGGGGAACGCAGAACAGATTCAACCAATCGGGGGGAAATCATTTGCAGGGTTCCTTCCTAGAATCAAACACAGATTCGAAACAGGCGCTCGCCATGAGCGGCCAAGATCCAAGGAGACAACATGCAAGTGATAGCGCCTATTGCGCAGGCTGCGCCCTGCGCCGCCTTCCAGCCAACGGTTACCGCCGCTGTAACGAATGTCCGGGGAGGCCGCCATGTCTGAGCCCTCCGTTTTGCTGGAAGTCGCCGATGGCGTGGCCCTGGTGACCTTGAACCGCCCACCCGTCAATGCCCTTAACCGTGCGATGCGGCGCGAGCTGGTGGCGATTTTTGATGCGATCTCCGAACGCGACGATGTGCGCTGCGCGGTGCTGACGGGTTCCGGCTCGGTGTTCTGCGCCGGCGCCGATCTGAAGGACCGGCCCAATGCCGAGGTGGCCGGGGATTTTCTGGAGCACAACCGCGTCACCCGCGAAACCGGCAATGCGATCAAGGAATGCGCCAAGCCGGTGATTGCTGCGGTGAACGGCACGGCGCTGGGGGCAGGCATGGGCCTGGCTGCGGCCTGCGACATTCTCTATGCCTCGTCGAACGCGAGCTTTGGCATGCCCGAGATCAATGTGGGCCTGGCAGGCGGGGCCTCGATGCTCAAGACCTTGCTGGGGCGCTCGACCATGCGCCGCATGTTCTTTACCGGCCAGCGCCTGACGGCCCAGGAGATGCTGCAGCGCAATGTGGTCGAAGAAGTGCTGGCGCCTGAGGCCCTGCTGCCCAAGGCGATGGAGATGGCGCGCGAGATTGCATCCAAGGCACCGCTGGCCGTGATCTACGCCAAGCGCGCCGCCAACATGGTGGACCTGATGCCCCAGCGTGATGCCTACCGCTTTGAGCAGGAGTTCACGATGGCGCTGGCCAAGACCGAAGACGCCAAGGAAGCGCGCATGGCCTTCCTGGAAAAGCGCGCCCCTGTTTTCAAAGGACGCTGAGCATGCTGCAAACCACCCGCCTGCAGCCCGGTGCAGGTCTTGATCCGTTTTTCAATGCACGCGCGATTGCCATCATCGGTGCCTCCGACGACCCCACCAAGATTGGTGGGCGGCCCGTGCATCTGCTCCAAAAGCATGGGTTTGCCGGCGCGGTGTACCCCATCAACCCCAAGGGCGGCAGCATCCAGTCGCTGCCCGCTTACACCAGCGTGCGCGATGTGCCGCAGGTGCCTGAGCTGGCCATCATCGCGGTGCCGGCAGCGATGGCGCCCGCAGCGCTGCGCGACTGCGCTGACAAGGGCGTGCAGGCGGCGATTGTGCTGTCGTCCGGATTCGTAGAAGCAGGGGAGGAAGGCGCTGCGCTACAGCGGCAGCTGAGCCAGATTGCGCGGGAGCGCCAGATCCGCGTGCTGGGCCCCAACTGCCTGGGCGCGGTGGGCATCGAGGAGCGGGTGATTGGCTCGTTCTCGGTGGCGCTCGAAGACAAGCTGCCGGCCGCCGGCCATGTGGGCATCGTCTCGCAGTCGGGCAACCTGGGCAGTTTCACGATGCAATCGGTGGTGCGCCGGGGCTTGGGCATCAGCCGCTTTATGGCGACCGGCAATGAGGCCGATGTGGACATTGCCGACGGCATTGCCGCGCTGGCCGGCGACAGCCAGACCCGCATCATCCTGTGCTGCATGGAAACCTGCCGCGATGGCAGCAAGCTGCTGCAGGCATTGGAAGCGGCCCGCGCTGCTGGCAAGGTGGTGGTGGTGCTCAAGATTGGCGCGACCGAGCAGGGCCAGGCGGCTGCGGCCTCGCACACCGGTGCGCTGACCGGGTCGAACGCCGTGATCGAAGCGGCGCTGACCCGGGCGGGGGCGCTGACGGTGCAGTCCATCGAAGACATGGTGGAGCTGACGGCTGCGCTGTCGGTGCTGCCGCAGGCGCTGATGCCGCGCAACCGGGGTGTGACCCTGGTGGCAGCATCGGGCGGCTTTGGCGTGATGATGGCCGATGCGATGGTGCAGGCCGGCCTGGATCTGCCCGAGCTGTCGGATGCGACGCGTGCCCGTATCCAGGAAGCGGTGCCGGTGGCCGGCACCCGCAACCCGGTCGATGCGACGGCGCAGATGTCCAGCCGGCCCGATATCTTGTACAAGCTGCTCACGGCCTTGCTGGAAGACGCATCGCGCAGCACCCTGGTGCTGCTGCTGTCGCTGTCCTTGCACAACCCGCGTTTGAGCGGTGTGTACCAGGAGGCCTTGGCCCAGATCCGGCGTGACTACCCCGATCGCCTGATCGTGCTGATTGGCCAGGGCCCTGCCGATGTGACCGAGCGCATTGCCAATGCGGGCATTGCGATCTTCCCGACCATTGATGCGGCAGCCCGTGGGCTGGCCGGACTGGTGCGCCTGGGCCAGACACTGGGCCAGCCCCCAACCGCGCCCGCTGCCGCGCAGCACTGGGAGGCGCTGGATGCCCAGGTCTTCCGCAACGAGTTCCATGCCAAGGCCTTTTTGGCGCGGGCCGGTGTGCCGGTGACGCAGGAGCAGGTGGTGCAGTCCGCCGATGCAGCGGTGGCTGCGGCCGAGCAGATCGGCTTCCCGGTGGTGTTCAAGATTGTCTCGCCCGACATTGCCCACAAGACCGAGGTCGGTGGCGTCGAGCTCAACATCCGCAGCGCCGCGCAGGCCCGCACGGCCTATGCACAGCTGCTGGCCCGGGTCGCAGAGCGCGCAGCGCAGGCGCAGATCGATGGCGTGCTGGTCGCGCCGATGGTGGGCGGGGGTGTGGAGATGATCACCGGCGTTTCACACGACGCGGCCTTTGGCCCGGTGGTGATGGTGGGCATGGGCGGCATCTATGCCGAGGTGCTGAAAGACGTGGCGGTGCAGGTGGCACCGGTGACGCAGGCCGAGGCGCTGCAGATGATCGCCTCGCTCAAGCTCTACCCGCTGCTGCAAGGGGTGCGCGGCCAGCCCGCTGCCGATGTGCAGGCCATGGCCGCCACGGTGGCGCGCCTGTCGGAGCTGGCGCTGGCCTATGCCGGCGAGATCGCCGAGATCGACCTGAACCCGGTGCTGGTCCAGCCTGCCGGCGAGGGCGTGATTGCGGTCGATGCACTGATGGTGGCGGCCCCGCCGCAGGCCTGATGTGCAGCGCCATGCAGACTTTGATCGGAACTATGCGATGAAACAGGAAGAGAATTTCGCCCGCCCCGATGCCGCATCGGGCCCGGGTGCCTACCGGCAATATGCGCGTGACTGGCTGCACAGTCATTTGCCGGCCCCTGTGCGCGCCGACAGCGTGGACTACCGCACGCCCAGCCTGGACGAGTGCCGCGACTGGGAAGCGCGCATGTACCAGGCGGGCCTGGCCGGCATGACCTGGCCGACCGCCTATGGCGGCCATGGCCTGAGCCTGCGCGAGCACCTGGCGGTGAACAAGGAAGTGGGCGCACTGGCCATGCCCGAGAGCGTCAGCTCAATTGGTAAGGAGCTGGCCGGCCCCATCATCATGGCCGTGGGCACCGAGGCGCAAAAACAGGCCTTTCTGCCCGCGATTCTGGAGATGCGCGAGTACTGGTGCCAGGGCTTTTCCGAGCCCGAGGCCGGGTCGGACCTGGCGCGGCTGCGCACCAACGCCACGCCCGATGGCGATGACTGGCTCATCCAGGGCCAGAAGATCTGGACCAGCGGCGCGGCCAAGGCCCATTACTGCCTGCTGCTGACCCGCACCGGCACCGTGGCCGACAAGCACCGGGGCCTGCTGATGTTTGCGGTGCCGATGGACACGCCCGGCATCCGCGTGGTGCCAATCCGCTCCATCGACAACAAGCAGTCGTTCGCCGAGGTGTTTTTTGACCAGGTGCGCGTGCCCGATTCGGCCCGCCTGGGCGCTGCCGACGAAGGCTGGAGTGCGGCTATCCGCGTGCTGTCGATCGAGCGCGCCACCAACCGCATGTACCGGGCCTGGCGTTTTGAATGCGAGCTGCGCCAGCTGGTGCGTGCCTACCAGTCCGAGCCCGCGCTGCGTGGCCGCCTGCAAGAGCCGGGCCTGCGCCAGGCCATCGGCCAGGTGGTCAGCCAGATCGATGGCCTCAAGGGCCTGGTCGAGCGCAGCGTGGAGCAGTTGCAGGCCGGTGAGCCGATTGGTGCGCGCGGCTCGCTCACCAAACTGTACTGGTCGGAATGCCACCAGGCCTTTGCCTCGCTGGCGCTGGCGATGGTGGCCGATATCCACCCTGGCCACAGCGCGCTGGCACGGCGCGCCAAGGCCCATTTCACGCAGGCCTATCTGTTCTCGCGCGCCGAGAGCATCTATGCCGGGACCACCGAAGTGCAGCTGGATGTCATTGCCCAGCGCATTCAACAGCTGACCAAGGACTAAAGGGATGACGATGCAAACTGAAGAGCTGCAGCCCGAGGAGTTTGGGCAGGCGGCGCAGGCGGTCATCGCGGCGCTGCAAGGGCAAGGCCCGGCCGAGGCGGCTGTGGCCATGGCCGATGCCGGCCTGTTTGGCATCTGCGCCGATGAAGCGCAGGGCGGCCTGGGCCTGCCGCTGGCCTTTGCGATGCCGGTGGTGCGGGTAGCAGGGCAGATGCAACTGTCTTACCCCTTGCCTGAGCAGATTGCCGCGAGCAAGGCACTGCAAGGCACGGAGGCCGGTGGCCAGCTGCTGCGCGGTGAGAAATCGCTGTGCGTGGTGATGGCCGCGCAGGCCGCTGGCGACTGGAGCGGGGTGGCGCGCAATGGCCTGCAGGCCGACTATGTGCTGGTGCAGACCGATGCTGGTTTTGCGCTCTACGACAAGGCGGCCTTGCGCTGCCAGGCCGAAGAAATGCTGGACCCCGAGGTGCCCCAGCTGTGGGTATCGACCGCCGGTGCCACGCCGCTCTTGAGCCTGGACGCGCAGCAGTCGCAGGCCTTTTGCGCCGATACCAAGCTGCTCTGGGCCGAGTATGTGAACGGGATGTGTGCCGGCGCGCTGGAACGCACCACTGATTACCTGCAGGCGCGCGTGCAGTTTGGCCGGCCGCTGTCGGCCAAGCAGGCAGTGCGCCACCACCTGGCGCGCATGCGCCTGCTGCTGGAGGCATCGAGCGCCCAGGCCTGGCGCGCGCTGCGCACCGATGAGTGGGGCAATCCGCGCCAAGCAGATAGCGCCTTGGCCGCTGCCTTGAACCAGGGCGCCTGGGTGCTGGAAAAGGCCATCCACCTGCATGGCGGCATGGGCTTTACCTGGGAGCTGGGGCTGCACCGCAGCCTGCGCGAGCTCAAGAAACTTGACGCCTGCATGGGGGCGGGGGCTGTGATGCGCGCCGTCGGCGCTGACTTTATCGACCGTTGTGAGGTGACGCAATGACAGGCGCAATAGCAAGAGATATGGAAGGCCGCGTGGCCCTGGTCACCGGCGCTGCTGCTGGTATTGGCCGCGCCACCGCGCTGCAGCTGGCTGCGCGCGGCGCCGTGGTGGCGGTCAATGACCTGAAGGAGGCGCTGGTTGAAGAAACCGTGGCTGCCATCACCGCCCAGGGCGGCCAGGCCTTTGGCGTGGTGAAGAACGTGGCCACGCGCGAAGAGATGACCGCCGCCGTGGACGAGGCCTATGCCCGCCACCAGCGGCTGGACATCCTGGTCAACAACGCCGCCTGGGTGCGCTACCAATCGGTCAGCGAGATCATGCCCGAGACGGTGGACCGCATGCTGGACATCGGCTTCAAGGCCGTGCTCTGGGGCATCCAGGCCGCCGCTGCCCGCATGGATGCGGAGCGCGGTGGCGCCATCATCAATGTGGCCTCGGTGGCGGCGCTGCGCTCGGCCGGTAGTTCGATGGTGTATTCGGGCATCAAGGCGGGCGTGCTGGGCATTACCCGCGCTGCGGCGGCGGAGCTGGGCGAGCGCCATATCCGCGTCAATGCGGTCTGTCCCTCGGCCGTGCCGACCGAGGGCACGCAACGCAACCGCAATGCCGAGCGCGATGCCGGCCGCGTGGCCAAGACGCCAATGGGGCGTCTGGGCACGGTGGACGACATTGCCGGCACCATCTGCTTCCTCGCCAGCGATGCTGCGCAGTTCACCACCGCGCAGGCGCTGGTGGTGGATGGCGGCATCACCTTCACCAACATCTAAAGCCTATGCCCGCTGTCTTGATCACCGGTGCGGCCTCCGGCATTGGCCGTGCTGCCGCGCTGCAGTTTGCGCAGCAGGGCTGGGACTGCCTGCTGGCCGACATCAGCCCCGCGATTGCCGAGCTGCCCCAGCAGTGCCTCGCGCAAGGGGCGGTCAGCGCGCAGGCCTTTGCGTTGGACCTGACCGATGCGCAGGCGCTGGCCCAGCTCGGCCGCCAGCTGGCAGAGTTGCCAGCGCTCGATGCCCTGGTCAACAACGCCGGTATCTCGGACAGCAGCGGCCGCCCGCTGGCCGAGCAGGCGCGCGCGCAGTGGCAGCGCCTGCTGCGGCTGAACCTGCAGGCGCCGCAGGCCTTGTTCGAGACCTGCCTGCTGCGCTTGAAGCCGGATGCGCGCATTGTCAATGTATCCTCCGGCGCGGGGCACAAGGCCATTCCCTGGCGCGGGCTCTACAGCCCCAGCAAGGCCGGGCTGATCGCCTGGTCGCAAAGCCTGGCACAGCGCTACCCCCAGCTGAGTGTGAGCACCTTGTGCCCCGGCTTTGTGCGTACCGAGCTGGTGCAGGGCCTGATGGATGCCGGCCGCCTGGCACTGGCCGATGCCGTTGCCAAGATCCCCCTGGGCCGCCTGGCCGAGCCCGAAGAAATGGCCGCTGCGCTGGTGTTTTTGGCGCAGCCCCAGGCCCGCGTGCTGTCGGGCCAGGTCCTATCGGTCGATGGCGGATCGGGTATTTACGGCGGCAGCAGCCGCTGCGCGCTGAGCACCGCCGCGCCCGCACCGCTGCAGACGCCGCTGCATCTGCAGCTGCAAGCGGGCAGCGATGCCGCTTGTGATGGCGCCTGGTTGCAAGCGCTGCAGGCGGAGGACGGCGCGCAGGTGGCGACAACAGCCGCTCCATGCCAAGGTCTGATCAGCACGCAGGTGCTGGCTGGCGGCGATCTGCTGGAAGCCGTGCTGAACGCCGGCCAGCAGTTTGCAGCCGCCCATGTGCGCGATGCCAGCCTGCTGCTCTTGCTGCCGGCTAGCGCTCCCGATGATGTGCCTGCCTGGCAGCACCAGACGGCGCTGGCTGCAGCGCGCATGCTGGTGGCAACCCTGGCCTGCGAATGGGCCACGCAGGGCCTGCGTATCAATGCGCTGCTGCTGTCGCCAGAACAGACCACGGGGGCGGCAGTGGCGCAACTGCTGCCGCTGGTCCGTTTTCTGACCGGGGCGCAGGCGCAGTTTGTCACCGGGCAGTGCCTCGATATCTCAGGCACCAAGGAGAGCCAGTATGGCTGAACTGGACACCGATGCCGTCGAGGCGCTGTACCGCCAGGAGCGTGGCTACTGGCGGCCTTGGAATGCGCAACTGCTGGCCCGCCGCCCGGCGTTTTTGCAGGCCTATGCCCACTATGCCGGCTACCCGGCGCGCAATGGGGCCTTGAGCGAGCGCATGGTGGAGCTCGTCTATGTGGCGCTCGACGCATCGGCCAGCCATTTGTTTGCCAGCGGCTTGAAGCTGCATATGCAAAAAGCGCTGGCCTGCGGCGCCAGCGATGACGACTTGCTCGATGTGCTGACCTTGGTTTGCCTGCAAGGCGCAGGCGCGACAGCGGCGGCGTTGGACGAGGTAGCCCAGGTGTATGGTCTGCCACCCAAGGCAGAACCCACGGAAGGCCAGCAGCCAGACCTGTGGGCGCGGCTGCAGGCCATCGACCCGGCCTACTTTGGCCATCTGCAGGCGCTGGCCAGCACCGCAGAAAGCGGCCAGGGCCTGAGTGCGGGCGAGCGCTGCCTGATCACGATTGCGCTGCATGCCTGCTTTACCGCCAGCCAGCCCGAGGCCTTGCGCGCCGCGCTGCAGCAGGCCAAGGGCCTGGGCGTCGCGCGCGAAGCGGTGCTGCAGGTCATCCAGATGGGCGCGCACCTGGCGGTGCATGGCACAGCGCTGGGCATCACGGTGCTGGCTGAGCTGGACACCGCATGACATCGAACTACAAGGAGACAAACATGAACCCGCTGCGCATTGAACGCCGCACCTTGCTGATGGCGGCCGTGGCCGCCGCACTGCCAGCCACCCTTCCCCTCGCACGGGCGGCCGCGCCCTGGCCCAGCAAGCCGGTGCGCCTGGTGGTGACCAGCTCGCCCGGATCGGGCGGCGATGTGTTTGCCCGCCTGCTGGCGCCTGGCCTGCAGGCAGCGCTGGGCCAACCCTTCTATGTCGAAAACAAGGTGGGTGCCAACGGCATCATCGCCAATGACTTTGCCGTCAAAAGCAATGATGCGCATACGGTGTTGTTTGCGCCGTCGTCGGCCATCGTGATCAACCCCTTTATCCAGCCCAAGCTGCCCTATGACACGCAGCGCGATCTGCTGCCGGTGGGCCAGATTGGGCTGTCGGGCATTTTTCTGGTCGCCAATCCGGAGACCGGCATTGCCTCCTTGGCCGACCTGGTGCGCTATGCCAAGGCCAATCCGGGCAAGCTGTCCTGCGGCTCCTGGGGCAATGGCTCGTCAGGCCATCTGGCGCTGGAGGGCCTCAAGGCCCATTACGGCATCGACATCCACCATGTGCCCTACAAGGCGCTGTCCACCGAGCTGTCGGACATCATCGGCAACAACATTCCGATGGGCTTTATGGACATCGCGTCGCCCGTGCCGCATATCCGCAATGGCAAGCTGCTGGCCGTGGGGGTGACGGGCACGCAGCGCGCACCGGCCACGCCGCAGGTGCCCACCTTTACCGATCAGGGCTTCAAGTTTGATGCGGACGGCTGGTATGGCATGTTTTTGCCCGCTGGCACTTCCAACCCCGAGATGGTGGAGCGGCTGAACCAGGCCCTGGTGCAGGTGGCGCAAAGCGCCGATATCCGCAAAAAGTTTGAAGACCAGAACATGGCCCTGCCTGCCGTCAAACCGGCGGCAGAGTTTGCCCGCTCCATCCAGTCCGATATGAAGATCTGGGGTGGGCTGGCCAAACTGGCCGATCTGAAGATGTCGTAACGAGTGCGCTGGCGGCTGCACCGGGCGCCACAAGCCTGGGCCGCTGCTCACAGCAAACCCAAGAACCAGGTGGCCGCCGCAAGGCCGGCCACCGGCAATCCACAGGAGACAAAAATGACCGATTTATGCGCAAGCTTCAACCGCCGGCAGATGCTGCTGGGCCTGCTGGCCGCAGCGGGCACCGGCACGGCCTGGGCCAATACGGCCTGGCCCAACAAGGCGATCCGGATGATTGTGCCGGGGCCGGCGGGCTCGGGCGGCGACATCTTTGCGCGCATGCTGCTGCCGCCGCTGCAGAGCTCGCTGAAGGAGAGCCTCTACGTCGAGAACAAGGCCGGCGCCAACGGCATTATCGGCAATGACCATGTGGCCAAGGCCCAGGCCGATGGCTATACCTTGCTGTTCTCGCCGTCGTCGTCGATTGCGATCAACCCCATCATCCAGCCCAAGATGCCCTATGACGCCATGCGCGACCTGGCACCGGTGGCGCAGGTGGGTGCAGCGGGCGTGCTGCTGGTGGCCAACCCTGCGACCGGCTTCAAGAACCTGGCCGACATGGTGCAGTACGCCAAGGCCCACCCGGGCCGCCTGGCCTATGGTTCCTGGGGCAGTGGCTCGACCGGCCACTTGGTGATGGAAGGCATCAAGGCCCATTACGGCCTGGACATGCCCCATGTGCCTTACAAGGGCACCGCCGTGGAGCTGGGCGATCTGCTGGCCAACACGATTGGCGTGGGCTTTATGGATATCGCCTCGCCGATTCCCCATGTGCGCAGCGGCAAGCTGCGTGCACTGGGCGCCACCGGATCGGCGCGCGGCCCGGCGCTGCAGGAGGTGCCGACCCTGACCGAGCAGGGCTACACCTTCGATGCCGACGGCTGGTACGGCGTGTTCGCCCCCGCCAAGACGGACCCCAAGATCATCGACCGCCTCAATGCCGATCTGGGCCAGGCGCTGGGCAGCCCCGAGATGAAGGCCAAGTTTGCCGAGCAGAACATGCTGATCCCTGCGCACAAGTCGGCCGCGGAGTTCAGCCAGGTTGTCAAGAGCGATATGGCGCTGTGGCAGCAGCTGGCCAAGGTGGCCAAGCTCAAGGTTGATTGAGCGAAGCCCCGGGCAGGCAGCGGGGCTGAAGGCTCTGTAGCCCTGCCCAGGGACCCTCTGTGCCGTATTGGCACAGCCAACTCTTGCAGAGGATCCCTAAGGAGGTCTTATGTCGATCAGGATTTCTTGGCGCGTGACAGCCCTGGGGCTGGGCTTGGCTTGCTGCGTGGCCACTGCCCCGGCTGCTGAGGCGCAGGCCGCTTTCCCCAACAAGCGCGTAACCATCGTGGTGCCTTATTCTGCCGGCGGGCTGACCGATACGCTGGCCCGCTCGCTGGCGGCCAAGCTGGCGCTGCTCTGGGGCCAGCCGGTGGTGGTGGAGAACCGCGATGGCGCAGGCACCATCATCGGCACGAGCGCCGTGGCCCGTACGCCAGCCGATGGCTACACGCTGCTGTTCACCAGCTATGCCTACACCTCCAACCCGGTGCTGCGCCGGCAGTTGCCCTATGGGCCCGATGCGTTCCGGCCCGTGGGCCTGCTGGGCTCCAGCCACAATGTGCTGCTGGTCACCAACCGCTTGCGTGGCCAGTCGCTGCAAAACCTGATCGACCGCGCCAAGGCCGAGCCGGGCAGCTTCAAGCTGGCCTCGTCCGGACCAGGGTCGAGCCCGCACCTGGCGGCCGAGCTGTTTTCGACCAAGGCGGGCATCCGCTTTACCCATGTGCCCTACAAGGGCCAGGGGCCGTCGATGACCGATCTGATGGCGGGCGTGGTCGATGGCATGTTTGACGGTATGTCGTCGTACGCGCTGGTCAAGTCGGGCAAGGTGGCAGCCGTGGCCATCGCTGCCGAGCAGCGCCACCCGGGCGCGCCCGAGATTCCGACTTTCAAGGAACTGGGCATGGACTTTGTCAGCGGCAGCTGGTTTGGCATGCTGGCGCCGGCTGCAACGCCCGATGCGGTGGTGCGGCAGATCAATGCCGACCTGCACCGTGCCCTTGAAGACCCTGCCGTGCGCGCCCAGATTGCCAAGACCGGTTTGCTGGTGTCGCTGTCCACACCCGAGGTCTTTGGCCAGTTTCTGCAGGCCGAAACCCGCAAGCTGCAGGCGCTCCTCCAGAGCGGCGTGCGCATTGATCTGGATTGAGCCGGGGCGGGTGGGGGGCCTGCCGCATAATGGGCTTTTTGCCACCTGTCTGGATTGCCCATGCCCTACGCCCGCCATACCCTCGCTGCCGGATTGCTCGCGGCAGCGTCTTTGCTGAGCGCACCGGCCTGGGCCATCAACAAATGCGTCGATGCCCAGGGCCGCACCAGCTTTCAGGATGAGCCCTGTGCAGCCGGGCAGAAGGCCGAGGCGATCACCGTGACGCCCTCCAGCCAGGGCATCAACCCGCGCGAGCATGACCGCCCGGCCACCAGCCGCCCAACGGATAACCCGCCGCCGTCCGCACCACCGGCAACCGCACCCGCCGATGAGCCAGAACCCCGCCCGGCCGATTGCCCCGACCCGGAGCGCATGAAGAGCATGCAGATCGAGGCCGAGTCGATTGCGCTGCCGCTGCCGATCCGCAAGCAAAAGCGGGCGTCGTTTGAAGCGCTGAAAGAGCGCTGCGGGGGCTAAGGCACCGCCCTCAGCAAAACGCCCGCGATTGCGGGCGTTGTTGTTTACACAGCCATCGGCGCCGTCAGCGGTGCATGGTGCTGGTAGCCTTCCAGCCAGAAGTCCGAGGGCTCCACCTTCTCCAGCCACTCCGGCTCGTATTGGCCGGTCACCGCATAGTCGGGGATGCGGTCGGACAGCACCAGCTTCGGCGACTCAAAGGGCTCGCGCTTGAGCTGCTCTTGCAGCATGTCGAGGTGGTTCTCGTAGATGTGGGCATCACCGATGAAGTAGGTGAACCAGCGCGGGGTGTAGCCACTCAGGCGCCCCATCAGGTGCAGCAGCGCAGCGCCTTCGGTGAGGTTGAAAGGGGTGCCCAGGCCGACATCATTGCTGCGGATATACAGGCACAGCGAGATCTCGCGCTTGCTCTGGTCAACCAGGAACTGGTAGAGCAGATGGCAAGGGGGCAGGGCCATTTCTTCGAGCTGGGCCCAGTTCCAGCCGTGGAAGAGAATGCGGCGGCTGCCCGGGTCCGTCATGATGGTGTCCAGGCACTGGCGCAGCTGGTCGATGGCCTTGTAGAGCACGGTCTGGCGCTTGCCGTCTTCGGCCACTTCGCCGATCTGGGTGTAGCCCTTGGCCAGCGCGTCGGCCACCTGGGCGGCGCCTTGGGGCAGGGCCTGGTCGATCAGCTTGTAGGCCGGCCATTGGCGCCATTGCACGCCGTAGACGGGGCCCAGGTCGTCGGCCTCCAGGCGGTAGGGGTTGGCCAGCCAGGCCTGGTTTTCATTGGCGTTCTGGTCCCAGACCTTGCAGCCCAGCGCGCGGAAATCGGCGGCGCTGCGTGCGGCACGCAGAAAGCCCACCATCTCGCCGATGGCGGATTTGAAGGCCAGCTTCTTCGTGGTGACAGCCGGAAAGCCTTGCTGCAGATCAAACTTGAGCATGGCGCCGGGCATGCTGAGCGTGCGGATGCCTGTGCGGTTGGACTGCCAGGAGCCTTGGTCCAGGATGTTCTGGACGAGTTGGAGGTATTGCTTCATGTTCTTCTGGCCTGATCGAGACGGGGCCTTGCCGCCTCGCTGGTGCTAAGGCATTGCCTGGCCCGGTGCGATGGGTGCACTGCGAGGGCGGGGCAGGGGGCGAGGCCCAAAGGGCCTACTGTACGACGGCTGCGCTTGTCGCGTAGGCCGTAAGGATAAGCCAGTGTGGGAGATGTCTGCGGCCGCCCTGAGCAGCCATAAATTGGTGTAGGGTGTCGGCTTTGGCGCCCGGGCCCACCGGGGCCGGCGGTGCATGGCCGTGGCAAGCACAGGTGGGCAGCGGGACATCGACAGTTTGCCTGGCGCAGGAGAGGGCGCGGCAAACGCTACAAGGACAGCTAACTATGTGGATGATGACGAAAAAATGGGGCCTGGCCCTGGGCGCTGCTGCGGCGCTGGCACTGGCCGGCTGCCAGACCACGCCCGCTGGCGGCAACCCCAGCGCCCAACAGGCCTGGAACCAGCTGCAGGCGCAGGTGGGCCAGTACCCGCAGGATGCCGCTTTCTTGCAGCAAGGCGTGATGGCTGCGCGCATGCAGCATTTGCTGGGCGAGCACCGCGCGGCCTTTATGCAGAACCTGCAGGTGACCGGGCCGCTCAGCAAACAGGGCTCCGTCTACTACATCACCGGCAACCGCCAGCACGATGGTGGCCAGAATGCCGCCGCCGTGGCGCTGGATGCCAAGAGCAACACCATGCGCATCTGGTGGCTGCAGGACGGCCAGCCGCGCGTGGTGCAGGATCCGGGCGCAGCGTTTTCCTGGCCCAAGGATGTGAACCAGATGATCAGCAACGCGGTGGGCACGCCGGCATCCTGATCCTTCAATGAATAAAAAACAGGGCGGCACCTCATGGAGGGCCGCCCTGTTTTGTTTTGGCGCTGGGTTTTAAGAGCTGCTAACACGACCCAGCAAACCGAAGGTTTGCGGTTGAGACGAGGCGTCAAGCTGCAGGCAGTACAGTAGTACGACAAGGCTTGGCAACGACGTATCAAGGGTTGTGCTAGTGGCTCTAAGCGCGTGTGATCATTGCATGCGGGTTCATGATGTTCTGCGGATCCAGCGCGGCCTTGACCGCCCGCATCATCGACAGGGCCACCGGCGACTGGTACTGCGGCAAGGTGTCGACCTTGAGCGTGCCGATGCCGTGCTCGGCCGAGATCGAGCCGCCAAAGGCGGCCACCGCGTCATAGACGATGTGGTTGACCTCGTGCTCGCGCTCGTCGAGAAACTGCTTGGCGTCCCCGCCCTCGGGCGCCTGCACATTGAAGTGCAGATTGCCGTCGCCCAGGTGGCCGAAGTTGACCAGGCGCATGCCCGGCACCTTGTCGTTCAGCACCTGGGTGGCATGCTCGACAAACTCCGGAATGCGCGAGATGGGCACGGAGATGTCGTGCTTGATGTTGAGGCCTTCCTCGACCTGGGCGAGGGGAATGCTCTCGCGGATATGCCAGAGGTTGTGGGCCTGGCCCAGGTTCTCGGCGACCACGGCATCGAGCACGATTTCCTGCTCGAATGCGGCTTCCATCAAGGCTTCAAAGCGGCTGCGGGCATGCTCTTCCGATTCGCTGTCGGAGTTCTCCAGCACCACGGCATAGGGGAAGGCAGGGTTGTCGATAAAGGGCACGCGCAACTGGGGCATGTGCTTGTCGACGAGGGTCAGCGCAAAGCGGTTCATCACCTCAAAGCCGGTCAGGCCCGCGCCCAGGTACTGGTGCGCCAGCGCCAGCAGGCGCACGGCAGCATCGAACGACGGCAAGGCCGCCCAGGCGGTGAGCTGGCTCGCGGGCATGGGGTAGATCTTCATCGTTGCTGCGGTGATCACGCCCAGGGTGCCTTCGCTGCCGATGAAGAGGTTGCGCAGGTCGTAGCCGGTGTTGTCCTTGCGCAGGCCCTTGAGGCCGTTCCAGATCTCGCCCTGGGCGTTGACCACTTCGAGGCCCAGGCACAACTCGCGCGTATTGCCATAGCGCACCACCTGGGTGCCGCCGGCATTGGTGCCCAGGTTGCCGCCAATGGTGCAGCTGCCTTCGGCCGCCAGCGACAGCGGGAACAGATAGCCCTGGCCTTCGCAGCGCTCCTGCAGGGTCTGCAGGATGCAGCCGGCCTCGACGGTGACGGTCAGGTTGTCCTTGTCGATCGCGCGGATGGCCTGCATGCGGCCCAGGTTCAGCACCACCTGCTGGCCCGAGGTATCAGGCGTGGAGCCCACGACCAGGCCGGTGTTGCCGCCCTGGGGCACGATGGAGGTGCCATTGGCCGCGCAGGCCTTGACGACGGCGGCTACCTGCTCGGTCGTGGCGGGGCGCACCACCGCCAGCGCCTTGCCGTGGACGCGGCGGCGCCAGTCCTGCTCATAGGCCGTCAGGTCGCCCTCGGTAAGCACATGGGCATCGCCCACAATCTGGCGCAAGCTCGCAATCAGGTCGGTCATCGGAAGTCTCAGCAAATAAAAAGAAAACGGTTCTAGGAAGCGGCTGCGCGCTGGGTGGCCGGGGATGCGGCGCGTTGGCGGCCCCGGATATGCAGCACGCAGGCGGCAAACAGCAGCAGGCACAGCGCGATCTCGGCCAGCGCGCACCAGCGGCTGGGCGGCGCATCGCCCCAGGCGCGCACCACGCCCTCAATAAAATACAGCCACACCAGCAGGCTCAGCCAGCGGTAGGTATACATGCGGCGCTTGAGCAGGCCGGCCAGTGGAATGCACAGCGGCAAGGCCTTGAGCACCAGCCAGGAGCCGCCCGGCCGCAACGGGGCCAGCCACAGCTCCCAGGCCAGGCACAGTAGCACCAGGCCCAGCAGGGCCGCCACGGCCAGCCAGCGCGAAAACTGCGCAGCGGCACCCGCAGTTGCACCCGCAGCGGCAGGCGTTACCAAATCAGGCAGATTTGCGGCGGGTTCAGGGGTGGATGCAGGCATGGAAATGGCATCATATCGGTATGTACGTCAGTGATGAGAAAAACGCGGCATCTTTGCAGGTGCAACCGCGCCAGGGATGGGCTTTGTGGTGGCAGCAATTCGCGGCTTTTCCCTGGCGCAACACCGTCAATACCTTGCGCACGCGCTTTGGCGAGGACCGCCTGGGCCTGACGGCCAGCAGCCTGACCTTTACCACCATGCTGGCACTGGTGCCTTTCTTCACGGTGGCGCTGGCCTTGCTCACCGCCTTTCCGATGTTCGCGACGGTCGAGGCGCAGCTGCAGCGCTGGCTGATCGAGAGCCTGATCCCCAGCACCATCGCCAGCCAGGTGCTGGGCTATATCACGCAGTTTGCGTCCAAAGCAAGCCGCCTGGGCCTGGCGGGCCTGAGTTTTTTGCTGGTGACGGCGCTGGCGCTGATATTGACGATGGACCGCACCCTGAACAACATCTGGCGCGTGCGCCAGCTGCGTCCGCTGGGCCAGCGGGTGCTGATCTACTGGGCGGCCATGTCGCTGGGACCGCTGGTGCTGGCCTCCAGCCTGGTGCTGACCTCGTCGGTGGTGGCCGCTTCGCGCAGCGCGATGGGCGAGCTGCCCTACCTCATCCGCCTGGCCTTTGATTCGCTGGAGTTTGTGCTGCTGGCATCTGGCGTGACCGCCATGTACCGCTATGTGCCCAACACCCATGTGCGCTGGCGCGATGCGCTGGCCGGCGGGCTGTTTGTCGCCGTGGGCATCGAGGTGGCCAAGAAGGTGCTGACCCTGTACCTCGTGCATGTGCCAACCTATTCCACCATCTACGGCACCTTTGCCACCTTGCCGATCCTGCTGATCTGGATCTATGTGGCCTGGGTGATTGTGCTGTTGGGCGCTGTGGTCGCTGCCTACCTGCCCAGCCTGCTGGCCGGTGTGGCGCGCCTGCCGCTGGCGCAGAGCTGGGATTTTCAGCTGGCGCTCGAATGCCTGCGCGCGCTCAACCTGATGCGCTACCAGCCGGAAAAAGGCCTCTACCTGCACCAGCTTGCCACCCGCTTGCAGGTGGAAGATGTGCAGCTGCACCGCGCGCTCGATGTGCTGTGCCAGCTCGACTGGGTGGGCGCCGTCGTCGATGTGGACGAGCGCCGCACCAGCGCGGGCGCGCCCGAGAGCCAGCATGACATGCGCTATGTGCTGCTGATCGAGCCGGCGCAGACCCTGGCTGCACCGCTGGTCAGCGCGCTGATGCTGGACCGCAACGAGGCGACCGAGCCTTTGTGGTGGCACAGCGGCCTCGACCAGATCGCGCTGATTGCGCTGCTCGAGCGCCGCCATTGGCTGCCCGGTGAGGTGCCTGCGGATGAGGGGGAGGCAGCAGCGCAAGTGCTGGAACCCGCGTTGGCTGATGCGGTGCAGGCGGACCCAGTCAAGGGTTGAGCGCAGTTTGATCGGTTAGGGGTGCAGCCTATCAGGCGACTTGTGTAGTGGCTATCCGCCGAGATAGCTGAAGCCGCTCAGTGCGCGGCGAAGCTGGCCTCATTGAAGGCCAGGCGCTGGCGGGCCAGCGCCACCATGTCGGCGGGGTAGCTGCTGTAGGCGGTCAACGGGCTGTCATCCAGCTCGTACAGCACCACCAGCGCGGCGACTTCCCAGGCCCAGCGCGGGTGGTGCTCCCCCATGCCAATGAGCCGGCCGATGGCGGCCAGCGCAGGGTGCAGCTGGCTGCTGTAGTTCTCGTCCAGGTAGGCTTGCAAGGGCTCGGTGCCCAGCTCGGACTGCTCGAAGAAAGCCATCAGATCGGCATAGGGCTTGGGGCAGAAGACCTGGGCCGAGGCTTCGTCCTTTTCGCAGGCGACGGCGCTCAGGTAGTCGAGCAGGCAGTCGCAGCGGTTGCCCAGCAGGCGCTCGACAATGCCGGGAATCAGCTCCTGGCGCTCCAGCAATACGGGCAGCGCCAGCAGTTGCACGGCAGCCGGGTAGCTGTTGGAGGCGGGGTTGATCGGTTGGCGCGCTTGCGCCGGCGCTGCGGCATCGCTGCGCATAAAGACCGCATACTCATTGCACCAGTGCAGCACATGCTCGAACAGGGTTTCAATCGCGCGAGGCGGCAGGCCCCGGCTGTAGGCCAGATCTAACAGTGCCAGCGATTGCAGCGCGGCGCGGCACCAGCCAGCCCGGGCAGCACGTTGGCTGTCGGCGTCCAGATCTTGCACATCCAGACCATAGTAGCCATGGCTGGAGAATTCATGCAGGCTTGACAACTGGTCTGCCCAGGTCTCTGCCCATCGCTCCAGGTCCATGTCCACGCGCGGCCGCAGCAGATGCCAGGGTTGCGCCTGGCAGTGTTGCAGCAAACAGGGAAGGGCCTTGTATTGCATAAGTCGTATGTATCGGGTCTGCAGCTTTTCAGCTGCAGCTGTCTGGGCCTCCATCGGCCTGGCAGATAGGCTAACGCATTTGATGCCGGCATTGCGGCATTTTTTGCGGTGGCTTACGCCTTCTTACGCCAGATACATGCGTGATCTTCTGCTATAAAAACAAAAGCAATATCGCAATACCAAAGCTGATAGGCCCACGTACTGCGCTGCAACCGCCTCTTAAGCCGGCGTTGGGGCTGCGGCTGCGTGGGTGCTGAGGAAATGGTGGATCGCAAACAGGGTCGCGTCGGGTGACTCGGTCATCTGGTTGTGGCCGCTGGGCACCATCTGGACCTGCACCTGCTTGCCAGCGGCCCTGGCGGCATCGACCAAGCTACGCGCGGCGCGGGCCGGGGTCATCTGGTCTTGCTCGCCCAGCACAAACAGCACCGGGCAGGCCAGGGCGGCCATCGCGGCCTGGCCATTGCGGTAGCTGTCGCAGGCCACAAAGCCGGTGTGCAGCAGGTTGGTGTCGCCGTTGCTGGCTTGCACGCGGCGGGCCAGCGCCATGCCGGCACCAAACACCCAGCTGCCAGCACCCGAGGGTGGGGCCAGGGTTGCGCGCGAGAAGGTCTGCACCATGGCAATGGCCTGGTCGGTTGCGCTGAGCGCTTGCTCCAGCAGCGCGGGGGCAACCTTCATCGGGTCGGCCGTGCCGACCAGCACCAGGTGGCTGATGCGCGCGCCCAGGCGTGCGGCCGCTTCCATCGCAATCAGGCTGCCCCAGCTGTGGCCGATAAGGGCCGCCTGCTGCAGGCCTGCGGCATCGAGCAGCTGCGCGATGGTCTCGGCCGCTTCTTCCACCGTGCGCGGCGCCGGGCCGCCACTTTTGCAGTGGCCGGGCAGGTCGATGGCCAGCACGTTCCAGCCGTGGTTGGCCAGGTAGCGGCTTTGCAGCGCCCAGACGCTGTGGTCGCACAGCACGCCGTGGATAAAGATGGCAGTGGGCTGGTTCGCATCCAGCGCCTTGCCGCCGGTGTAGGCATACAGGTCGGCACCTTGTACTTGGATTCGCATGTCTGTGCTCCGATGGTGTGGCTGAGGCTAGATGTCGGCAATCAGGCGTTTGCCCAGGCTCATGGTGTGGTCGTTGGCATAACCCAGGCTTTCGTAGAAGGCGATCACCGCCTCGTTGCCGGCGCGCACCTGCAAGTTGAGCTTGGGGCAGCCCAGTGCCGTCAGTTCAGCCTCGGCCCGCTGCATCAGCTGCCCGGCATAACCTTTGCGCTGCTGGCTGGGGTGCACCGCCAGATAGTTGATCCAGCCCCGGTGGCCGTCGTAGCCGACCATGATGCTGGCCATCACCGCGCCTTGTTCATCGACCCCGACCCAGAACAGCTCGGGCGAGACGCTCTGCTTGCGCGCAATGTCCTTGTGCGGATCGTTCCAGGGGCGGTAGAGGCCGCAGTCATGCCACAGCTGCACAACGGCTTCGGAATCTTGCAGTGCAAAGACACGGATTTCCATCATGCGGCCTTCTCTGCGGCCTTGAGCGCGCGCTTCAAGTCATCGATCAGGTCGTCGGCGTCTTCCAGGCCAATGGACAGGCGGATCGTGCCCTGGCTGATGCCCGCTTGCGCCAAGGCGTCGTCATGCATGCGGAAATGCGTGGTGCTGGCCGGGTGGATGACCAGCGAGCGGCAGTCGCCGACGTTGGCCAGGTGGCTGAAGACCTTGAGCGTCTCGATGAACTTCTTGCCCTGGTTGCGGTTGCCGGCAATGTCAAAGCTGAACACCGAGCCCGCGCCGCGCGGCAGCAGCTTTTGCGCCAGCGCGTAGGAGCTGTGGCTCTCCAGCATCGGGTGGCCCACGCGGCTAACCATCGGGTGGCTGGCGAGGAACTGCACCACTTTTTCGGTGTTGCGCATATGGCGCTCCATGCGCAGCGGCAAGGTCTCGATGCCTTGCAAGATCAGCCAGGCGCTGTGCGGGCTCATGCAGGCGCCAAAGTCGCGCAGGCCTTCACGCCGCGCGCGCAGCAAGAAGGCGCCGGTGGTCGATTCCTCGCTGAACACCATGTTGTGAAAGCCGTCATAGGGCTCGGTCAGCTCGGGGAAGCGGCCCGACTTTTCCCAGTCAAAGCTGCCGCCATCGACCACGATGCCGCCAATGACGGTGCCGTGGCCGGAGAGAAACTTGGTGGCCGAGTGGTAGACGATGTCGGCGCCATGCGCAAAGGGCTTGATGAGCCAGGGCGAGGTCAGGGTGGAGTCGACCAGCAAGGGCACGCCGACCTCATGGGCGATGGCCGAGACGGTGGGGATGTCCAGCACATCGAGGCCGGGGTTGCCCACCGTCTCGCCAAAGAACAGCTTGGTGTTGGGCCGCACCGCTGCGCGCCAGCCGTCGATATCGCCGGGTTGGACAAAGGTGGTCTCGATGCCAAAGCGGGCCAGGGTGTAGTGCAGCAGGTTCTGGCTGCCGCCATAGAGCGCGGTGCTGGCAACGATATGGCTGCCCGCGCCCATCAAGGTCGCAACCGACAGGTGCAGCGCGGCCTGGCCGCTGGCCACCGCGATCGCGCCCACACCGCCTTCGAGTGCCGAGACACGCTGCTCCAGCACCGCATTGGTGGGGTTGCTGATGCGGCTGTAGACATGGCCGGGCCGCTCCAGATTGAAGAGGCTGGCTGCGTGGTCGCTCGACTCGAAGACGAAGGAGGTGGTCAGGTGGATGGGGACGGCGCGAGCCCCGGTGGCCGGGTCCGGCTGGGCGCCAGCGTGCAGACTCAGGGTGTCAAAGCCGGGGTCGGTGTAACCGGGCATGGCGTATCTCCGCGATGTTGTCGTTCTGGACGGGCATTGTCGGCTATATTTAGCAGACCTGGGCGGGCAGGCCTGTCGCCGATGCGTGTGCACGCAGGCGGGCCCGCCAGCATCGGAGAACGGTACAAGGAGACACCCATGAAAGTCAGCGATATCCTCCGCCTCAAAGGCAACACTCTCTACACGGCCAGCGTCAACGACCCTCTGGGCGACGCGATCCAGACCATGGCGGAGAAGGACATTGGCTCGCTGGTGGTGATGGAGCACGGCGATGTCGTGGGCATGTTGACGTTCCGCGAGGTGATCGTTGCCATCGTCAACAATGGCGGCACTGCAGGCAATATCCTTGTGCGCAGCGTGATGGATGACGCGCCTTTGACCTGCACGATGGAGACCGACATGGACGAGGTGCGCCGCATGATGCTGGACCGCCATGCCCGCTACATGCCGGTGATGGACAAGAAGATGCTGATGGGTGTGATCAGCTTCTACGACGTGGCCAAGGCCGTCGTCGACAGCCAGAATTTCGAGAACAAGATGCTCAAGGCCTATATCCGCGACTGGCCGGTGGAAGGCGAGACCGATTCTTGATGCAGCGGCTGGCCCAGCTGAGAGGCTGAACCGGCCATCTGCCAGAACTGCCAAAGTAGCGGCCCGCGAGGCCGCTTTTTTGCGCCTGTGCTTTGGAGCAGCGGCTTGCTACGGGTCAGAAACGGATGATGCGCCCGGGGATGCGGCCGGCGCTGGTGTCGGTCGTGGCTGGAGCCTCCGCCTGCGCATCTGCCTCGGCCGGCAAGCCCACATACTGGGCCCGGGGGCGGATCAGCTGGCCGCTGTCGCGCTGCTCCAGCGCATGGGCGAGCCAGCCTGCCGTGCGGCCCAGCGCAAACAGCACAAAGGCCGCGCCTGCGGGCAGGCCCAGGCCGCGCTGGATGGCGACCAGCGCATAGTCCAGGCTGGGGTGCAGGCCCGTGTGGTGGTGTACGGCGGCCAGCAGGGCATGGCGCTGCGTATCGGCCGGCAGCAGACTGAGCAAGCGCTGGCTGCGCGGGTCGCCAGCCGGGTAGAGCGGGTGGCCAAAGCCCGCGCAGTAATGCGGGCTGCCGTGGATGCGGGTGTCCGCCAGCAACTGGGCGAGCGATGGGGGCAATGCCTCGCTGCTGCGCCGCGCCGCATGCCAGTCGTCCCAGTGCTGGTCTATCACCGCCGTCATCCCCCCGTGCAGTGGGCCGGTCAGCGCGGCGAGACCTGCGCCCAGGCTGGCATGCAGGCTGGCGCCGGTCGATGCCACCACCCGGGCTGCAAAGCTGGAGGCATTGAGCTCATGGTCGGCGCAGAGCACCAGGGCCTGGCGTAAGGTGTTTTCGCCCACTGCATCTACTTGCCAGAGGGCGGCGAGCTGCTGGTGGATGAGCCGTTCGGCTGCAGGCTGGGCTTTATCGCTGGACGGTAGCCCCGTCAGCACCCCCAGCATCTGCTGCAGCAGCGGCCGGGGCCAGCCGGGTTGGGCCAGGTTGGGATCGTGGGCGGGCAGGCGGTGCCAGGCGCGCAGTACCTGCTCGGGTGGGCGGGGTTGCGGCAGGGACTGTGCTGCGGCTGCCTTGGGGGCTGCCGTGGGGGGGGCCCTGCGGGCGCTGTCGGGTTCTGCCGCGATGGGCTGGCCCAGCAGCAGCGCGGCGGTGTCTTCCAGGCTGGCGTGCTGGGCCCATTGCAGCGCATCGCGCCCCCGGTAGTACAGCTGCCCTTGCGCCACCTGGGTGATGGCCGAGCGCAGCACGGGTGTGCCCCAGTCCAGCGTGGAGCGGGCCAGCTGCGCGGGGTTGCGCACGGTTTGCCGCTGGCGCGCGAGGCGCTGCACATCGATACGGGCATAGACATGGCCGCGCAGGCCCGGTTGGCGGTGCGCTTGCAGCAGGCCCCGGCTCACATAGGCATAGAGGCTGGCGCGCTGCACCCCCAGCATGGCGGCAGCCTGCTGGCTGCTGAGCCAGGGGCTGTCGTCGTCGGAAGGTGGGACGGGGATAGGTTGGGCGGGGCGTGCAGAAACCATGGGCCATGCTACTGCAGTGAGAGATGAATGGCATGTGTATCGGCCCAATCAAGATTGACCCCGGGGTGCGGCAGGTATGCAATGGCGGCAGTCCGTCACCCAGGAGAACGCCTTGCCAACCACCAACAACCACACCGCCACCACCCATCCCCTGGCGCAGCAGCCGCTGCATGCGGCCATACAGGCCAGCGTGCACATGCTGTGGCAGCAAGCGGGCCTGCCAGCGCAGGCTTTGCAGCAGGGCGCGTTGGCGCTCAGCGGCGATGGCGCTGCCTACCCCTCGAGTTTTTGCCTGGATGTGGCAGCGCCCGCGGCCGTGGCGGCCAGCGGCCTGGCCAGCGCATTGATCCACCAGCACCGCCAGCAGCAGGCCATGCCCCAAGTCCAGGTGGATGTGGGCCATGTGCTGGCCGAGTGCAGTGGCTATTTCACCTTGGACGGTGAGCAGCCCAATCTCTGGGCGCCCATCTCAGGCCTCTATGCCTGCGGCGCCGATGTGGGCGAGCCGGGCTGGCTGCGCATCCATGCCAATTTTGCGCACCACCGCGATGGCATGCTGCGGCTCTTGGGCCTGCCCACGGGCGCGGCCACCACGCGGGAGCAGGTGGCGGATGCGCTCCAAGGCTGGACGGCGCAGGCGGTGGAGGAGCGCGCTGCCGCGCTCGGCCTGGTGGTGGCAGCGGCCCGCAGCCCGCAAGCCTGGCAGGCCCATTCCCAAAGTGCGGCGGTGGCCGCGCAGCCCTTGGTGGCCATCACCCAGCTGGACAGCGACCAGCCTGCCGCCCCCCGCGATGGGCCGGCGCCTGCCCAGCACCGGCCGCTTGCTGGCCTGCGTGTGCTGGACCTGACCCGCATTCTGGCGGGGCCCGTGGCGGCCCGCAGCCTGGCGGCGCAAGGGGCTGATGTGCTGATGCTCAATGGGCCGGGTCTGCCCAATATCGAGGCCATTGCCGATATGAGCCGGGGCAAGCGCTCGGCCTTGCTGGATTTGAAAACCCCGGCAGGGCAGGGCGCCATGGCCGCGTTGCTGGGCCAGGCCCATGTGCTGCTCCAAGGCTACCGGCCGGGCGCGCTGGACGCGCTGGGGCTGGACCCGCAGTCTGCCGCCCGGCTGCGGCCGGGTATCGTCTATGCCAGCCTGTCGGCCTATGGCCGCAGCGGCCCCTGGGCCGACCGGCGCGGCTTTGATTCGCTGGTGCAGACCGTCTGCGGCATCAACTGGGCCGAGGGCCAGGCTTTTGGCAGCGCCGGGCTGCGCGCCTTGCCGCTGCAGATTCTGGATTACAGCGCAGGCTTTTTGCTGGCCTTTGGCATCCAGGCTGCCCTCTACCGCCAGGCTATGCAGGGCGGCAGCTGGCATGTGCAGGTATCACTGGCGCGGGTGGCGCAGTGGCTGCAGTCCATGGGCCAGCGGCCGGTAGCCGCTGCGGCGGCTAAGGTACCCAGCGGCGCGCCGCCTGACGCCTATCTGGAGACGCTGGACAGCGGCTTTGGCCGCCTGCGTGCGGTACGCCATAGCGCCGTGCTGCAGCGCCTGCCCGGCGGCTGGCTCCACGCCGGCCAGCCGCCTGGTGGCGACCAGCCCCGCTGGTGAGCCCTGCAGGGCAGCGTGGGGCACCAGCATCAGTGATAATGGCGGGCTATGAGCGGCAATACCTTCGGCACCTTATTTACTGTTACCAACTTTGGCGAATCCCATGGCCCGGCGATTGGCTGCGTGATTGACGGCTGCCCACCGGGCATGGCGTTGAGCGAGGCAGATATCCAGCAGGACCTGGACCGCCGCCGCCCCGGCACCAGCAAGTTTGTCACCCAGCGCAATGAGCCCGACAGCGTGGAGATCCTCTCGGGCGTCTACGAGGGCAAGACCACGGGCACGCCGATTGCGCTGCTGATCCGCAATACCGACCAGCGCAGCAAGGACTACTCGAATATTGCGCAGAGCTTTCGCCCCGGCCATGCCGACTATGCCTACTGGCACAAGTACGGTATCCGCGACCCGCGTGGTGGCGGCCGCTCCTCGGCCCGCCTGACGGCGCCCACGGTGGCCGCTGGCGCCGTGGCCAAAAAGTGGCTCAAGGAGAAGTTCGGTACCGAGTTCCGCGCCTGCATGCTGCAGGTGGGCGAGGTGGCCCTGCCTTTTGAGGACTGGGCGCATGTGCCCAACAACCCGTTTTTTGCGCCGGTGGCTGATGTCAGCCGCTATGAAGACTATATGGATGCGCTGCGCAAGTCGGGCGATTCCTGCGGCGCGCTGATCCGCGTGCAGGCCAGCGGCGTGCCCGTCGGCCTGGGCGAGCCGCTGTACGACAAACTCGATGCCGACATCGCCTACGCAATGATGGGCCTCAATGCCGTCAAGGCCGTCGAGATTGGTGCCGGTTTTGACAGCGTGGCCCAGCGCGGCACCACGCATGGCGACTCGCTCAGCCCCCAGGGCTTTCGCAGCAACAATGCCGGCGGCATTCTGGGCGGCATCAGCACCGGCCAGGACATCGAGATCCGCATCGCTATCAAGCCCACCAGCTCGATCATCAGCCCCCGCGAGTCGATCGATACCGAGGGCAAGAGTACCGAGGTCATCACCAAGGGCCGGCATGACCCCTGCGTGGGCATCCGCGCCGCACCGATTGCCGAGGCCTTGCTGGCCATGGTGCTGATGGACCATGCGTTGCGCCACCGCGCCCAGAACAGCGATGTGGTGCAGGCGGTGGGGCCGATTGCCGCCGAGGCGCCGCAAGACTGACAAGGCGCAGCCCGGGCAGGCTCGGTGGCCGGCCCCCAAAGAAAAATGCGAACCCAGGGGTTCGCATTTTTTTGTGCCTCAGTCCTTTTTACGGGCGCTGTCTTTCTTGGGCTCGGGCGGCGGGGTCGTCACCTCGTCGACGATGGACTTGAACTGGTCAATGTCCTCGAAGCTGCGGTAGACGCTGGCGTAACGGATGTAGGCCACCTTGTCGAGCTTTTGCAGCTCGGCCATGACCAGCTCGCCGATCAAATGCGTCTGCACCTCACGCGCACCCAAGGTGCGCAGCTTGTCCTCGACATGCTCGAGCGCCAGGTCCACCTTGTCGATGGGGACTGGGCGCTTGCGCAGCGCCAGGCTGAATGAGCCGCGCAGCTTGCTGCGGTCGTAGTCGATGCGCCGGCCGTCCTTTTTGACGATGACCGGCAGGCTGACTTCGGGCCGCTCATAGGTGGTAAAGCGCTTTTCGCAGTTGCCGCACTGGCGCCTGCGCCGTACAAAGCCGCCATCTTCTGCAACACGGGTCTCCACCACCTGGGTATCGGGGTGGCTGCAGAAGGGGCATTTCATAGGCGCGGGCGCTGCTCAGATCAGCGGTAGACGGGGAAGCGTGCGGTCAGGGCGTTGACCTTGGCGCGCACGGCAGCGATGTTGGCTTCGTCCCGTGGGTTGTCCAGCACATCGGCGATCAGGTTGGCCGTGAGGCGCGCCTCTTCGTCCTTGAAACCACGGGTGGTCATCGCGGGCGTACCGATACGGATACCGCTGGTGACCATCGGCTTTTCCGGGTCGTTGGGGATGGAGTTCTTGTTGATCGTCATGTGGGCAGCGCCCAGCACGGCTTCGGCTTCCTTGCCGGTGATGCCCTTGGCGCGCAGGTCCACCAGCATCACGTGGCTTTGGGTGCCGCCGGAGATGATGCGCAGGCCGCGCTCGGTCAGGGTCTCGGCCACGATGCGGGCGTTGGTCTTGACCTGCTGGGCGTACTGCTTGAACTCAGGCGTCAGCGCTTCCTTGAAGGCCACCGCCTTGGCTGCGATCACGTGCATCAGCGGGCCGCCTTGCAGGCCAGGGAACACGGCCGAGTTGATGGCCTTCTCGTGCTCGGCCTTCATCAGGATCACGCCGCCACGGGGGCCGCGCAGGCTCTTGTGGGTGGTCGTGGTCACCACGTCGGCGTGGGGCACGGGGTTGGGGTATTCGCCAGCGGCGATCAGACCAGCGTAGTGGGCCATGTCCACCATGAAGATCGCGCCCACGTCCTTGGCCACCTTGGCAAAGCGGGCAAAGTCGATTTCCAGCGAGTAGGCCGATGCGCCAGCGATGATCAGCTTGGGCTTGGTCTCGTGCGCCTTCTTTTCCATGGCGTCGTAGTCCAGCTCTTCCTTCTCGTTCAGGCCGTAGGAGACGACGTTGAACCACTTGCCGGAGATATTGAGCGGCATGCCATGGGTCAGGTGACCGCCTTCGGCCAGGCTCATGCCCATGATGGTGTCGCCGGGCTTGAGGAAAGCCAGGAAAACCGCTTCATTGGCCGATGCGCCGCAATGGGGTTGCACATTGGCAGCATCGGCGCCGAACAGCTGCTTGACGCGGTCGATGGCCAGCTGCTCGGCGATATCAACAAATTCGCAGCCGCCGTAGTAGCGCTTGCCTGGATAGCCTTCGGCGTACTTGTTGGTCAGCTGGGTGCCTTGGGCCCACATCACGGCGGGGGAGGCATAGTTTTCGCTGGCGATCAGCTCGATGTGCTGCTCTTGGCGCTGGTTTTCGGCCTGGATGGCCGCAAAGAGTTCTGCGTCGGTCTGTTCGACAAGGATGTTACGTTGGTACATGGCGGTCGTTGGAGTCAGAAGTGAGCCCTGCCTGCCAACAGTGAGGTTGGCGAAAACAGGGGCTGCCCAGGCGCACGGCTAACACGTGGCGGGTGCGGGGGGCGATGCGCTCGCCCTGGCACTGCACGGTACGCTCCCCGGTGGTTGCTGCAGGCCGGGCCTGCATTCCACGTCAACAATCCGGTCATACAGATGTCTATCGCCAGTCGCGTACCCGGCTAGTGTAGCCGAGGCTGCACCGGCCTGGGGCAATGGGTTTATCGCCACGTCTGGATAAAAACCGGTTCCGGGAACTGTGCCAGGGCCAGAAAAAACAAAAGCACCCGGCTGGGTGCTTGTGCGAAGAGGGCGATGGGCCGGAGGGGCTGGTCAGGAACCCATGGCCACGGCGGTGGCCTCGGCCTTGGCCGCTGCTGGCAGCGCGGCTTGCTTGTCGGCCAGGGCCACGGTTTCAGAAGCGTTGCCCGCAGCTGCGCTGTTGCTGGCGGCCTTGGCCTTGTCGGCCACGGTGCCGGCTGCGGCGGGCGTATCCGCCTGGGCCGACAGCGAAGGCTTGGCAGCGGGAGCCACCGGGGCCTTGGGCGTGTTGCTGCGGCCTTCGGCCACTTGCTTGATGCGGAAGTGCTCGGCCATCACCTTGGCGGCGTAGCCACCGTCGGTCGGCAGGTTGGCAGCGCCCACATAGTATTTGAGGCCGCCTTCGAGCGAGCCGGCGCGCTCGATGCACTCTTGCAGCACCTTGACGCCCACGCGCAGGTTGGTCACCGGGTCAAAGGCCGCAAAGTGGCCGCCGAAGTGCTCGTACTTGTCGGTGTGGATCTTGGTCATCACCTGCATCAGGCCTTGCGCACCCACCGAGCTTTGGGCAAAAGGGTTGAAGCTCGACTCCACGGCCATGATCGCCAGGATCAGGGTGGGGTCCAGTTTGGTTTCCTTGCCCACCAGGTAGGCTTCGGAGACGAGCACGGCCAGGGGCTCTGGCGCTACGCGGTATTTCTTGGCCAGCCAATAGGCCACATTGGCCTGGTTGCGGGGCAATTGCTGGGGGTTGCTGGCGGTGGCACGGTCCACGGCAGCCACCATGGCGGCATCGTCGCCAGTGGATGCGTCGGCATCGGCACCTGCCAGGTCAACGGCAGGTGCATGGGTGCGGGCCTGCAGCCAGCTGCGCAATTGCGCCTCGCCGGCGTGGCGCAGATCGTCGCGCGACACCAGGGTGAGGGCGCAGAACGCCACCACCAGACCGATCAAAGCAAAACTGTTGTGTGCCATGGTCATCAGACCACGGCTGATGGTGGCGCTCAATGAGCGCGCACCGGCATCCACTTGCGCGGGAGCCGTCATAGGGATTTTTCCTTTCTAAGTCCCGCCACCTCCAACAAATAGCCCGGCGGATAGTGCACCGGGCTGGGGTCTGGCAGGGTGGAGCCACACTGTCCTGTGTGGTCTCCGGCAGGCTGTCTGCGTTGCAGACGGCCCTTTGTCGTTTCAAGCACGCTCTTGCGTGTCAGGGGCTACGATCAAAACACCGTGAGGGGTGTTGACTAAAAAATCAGCAATCAATGCAATGGGCTGAATTCTAGAAGCTTGCTTAATACCCAGTCAACACTATTGAATTGGAGAATGAGAAAAAAAAGTAATAAAAAAACGTGTATAGCGGGCTGCTGTAGGGCCGGATCCGGGCAGGAGCGGCAGCCAGCCCTGCAGCGGGGATGGCAGGCAGAAAAAGCACCGGATCGGTGCCCTGTCGGGGACCCGGTTTTATGGGTTCAATAGCTTGTATTTAATCTTTTAAATACATTGATTGATATAAAGGATGCAGCAAAAAGTCAATCTTTATCAAATGCTGCGCGGCTGTTGTGCTCTATTTTTGGTGTAGCGCGCAGCCCCATTTGCGCTTTTGCAGCCCAGGGCGGTGCCTGGGTGCCGCCTGCGCATAGGCGCACAGAACCGTTGCGGACCGCGCAAAACGCTGGCCTGATTTGGGCGGGCAGGTCTTGGTCATCATGCGGTCATCTGCGCCGACACAAATTTCACCTGAAAAGGCCAAAAAACTGTATAAAAACCAGGATAAAACAGCCAATAACCCATAGCTACATCAGGTTTTTGGCATTTATACCTGGGTAGAACGCCGATGGACGCAAAAAAGCAGGGCCTGGCGTTGTGTTTTTGCGGCTCCACGCTGCGGTTTAGCATGCCGCAGTGTGAAAAGCATCGCGGTGTTTGAGGAGGGCGGACGGGCGGATGCCCGATCCGGCTGTTGGATCCATGCATCGCGGCATCGCCCCCTGCTGCTTTCGACCATGGCCGTGCCGCTACCGTAGGGGGTGCCGCCATAGAAACTGCGTTTTTCCTCTATATATAGAGAGGCACACCGTTTCCTGGGGCAGCCTGCAGGATTTGAACGATTGTGAACCAGCGACAGATGCCGCTTTTGTGTGCTAAGCCAGCGCCGCCACAGCGGCTTATTTGTGCACAATGGATCTTGGGCCTGCCATCGCAGCCATGGATACCATGGGGTGGGCCGTACTGACTCTGAGTGAGGATCATCGCCGTGAGCGAAACGCAAGAAACAAACAAGAAAAAGGTCGTCGCGATGCGCTGGTTGCGCCGGCTGGGATGGTGCCTGCTGGCGCTGCTGCTGCTGTGGGCGCTGTCGTGGCTGCTGCTGCCCTGGCTGCTGCGCACCCAGGGGGAGAAGCTGGGCACGGAAAAACTCGGGCGGGCGGTGCATATCGGGGCGGTGGAGTTCAAGCCCTGGTCGCTGGAGCTGACCGTGCGCGACCTGCAGATCGCCGGGCCCCAGGCAGACAGCGCGGCGATGCTGGCGGTCGAGCGCATCTATGTGGATGCCGATATCCAGTCGGTGTTCAGGCTCGCACCGGTGCTCGATGCCATCCAGGTGGACAAGCCCGTGCTGCGCATCGCGCAGACCGCCCCCGGGAAATTTGACTTTGACGACATTCTGCAAAAGCTGCGCAGCCCTGAGCCGCCGCCCGATGACGGCAAGACGGCGCACTTTGCGCTCTACAACATCGAGCTCAAAGAGGGGCAGGTGGTCTTCCGCGACGATACCGTGGGCCAGACCCATGAACTCCAGGGCCTGCAGCTGGGCATTCCTTTTCTGAGCAACCTCGAATCCAAGCGCGAGATCAAGGTGCTGCCCCAGCTGGCCTTTGTGCTCAATGGCAGCCAGTTTGCCAGCCATGCCGAGGCCACGCCCTTTGCCGATGACCGCAAGGCCGAGGCCCAATTTGCGATCAAGGACCTCGACCTCCAGCCCTACCTGGCCTATATTCCCGCGTCCTTGCCCGTCAAGCTGGTGGCTGGCGTGCTCAATGCCGACCTGGCTCTGGCCTTTGAGCAGCAGGACAAGACGCAGGTGCGCCTGAGCGGCGAGGTGCATGCCAGCGGTGTGCAGCTGCACGACGCGGCCGGCGGCGAATTGCTGGGCTGGGAGCGGCTGGATGTGCAGCTGGCCGATGTGCAGCCCTTGCTGGGGCAGGTGCATATCGCCCAGCTGGCGCTCGATGGCGCGCAGCTGTCGCTCAAGCGGGGCAAGAATGGCCAGCTGAGCCTGCTCGATGCCCAGGGCCAGGCAATACCGCGCCGGGCTGAGGATGCCCCGCAAGCCGCCAAGTCCACAGAAACCGCTGCCGCAGCAGACAAGGCGGAGCCTGCAACCTCCGTGGCCAGTGCAGATGGTGCAAGCCCCGAAGCGAAGGACGACAAGGCTGACAAGGCCGACAACGCGGACTCTCAGGCAGTCGCTGCCGAATCTGGTGCATCCGCAGGCAAAGCCAGCAGCGGCCAAGCTGCCTGGTCGGTGCGGGTCGATGCGCTCAAGCTCAGCCGCCTCAAGGGGGTTTGGGTCGATGAAAGCGTGCCGCTGCCTGCGCGCGTACAGCTCGATGACTTCAGCATGGAGGCCCAGCAGATTGCCTGGCCCTTCAAGGAACCTTTCAGTTTTGAGGGTTCGTCGGGGCTGTCGGGTGCCCAGGGTGTGCCGTCTACCGGCCGCCTGGTGTTTTCGGGCAAGGCGACCGACCAGATGGCCGAGGTGGATGTGAGCACCACGGGCCTGCCGCTGCAGCTGGGGGCTTCTTATTTGACCGGGGTGATCGAGCCGGGCCTGCTGGGCACGATCGACAGCGAGATGCACCTGAGTCGCCAGGGCACGGCGCTCAAAGTCGCGCTGGCGCAGATGCGCGTGTCGGACGTGGCCCTGCAGTGCAACAGCAAGGCCAACTGCGCGCCGCCCCATGGCCCTGCGATCGGCCTCAAGGGCAAGAACAACCTGCTGGAGCTGCGCCAGCTGCTGGTCAAGGATGCCGTGCTGGATACCGAAGCCCAGCAGGTCAAGCTCGGTTCGGTGCAACTGGTCGAGCCAGTGCTGGGTGTCTCGCGCGCCAAGGATGGCCGCATGATGTTTGAGGACTGGCTGGTCGCATCGCAGGCCCGCCAGAATGAGGCCAAGGCGCCCGCAAAGCCTGCCAGCGCCAGCAAGGCCGCAGCCAGCAAACCTTGGGATGTGCAGCTGGACCTGGTCGCCATCAAGGGTGCCCAGCTGGCCTTCCAGGATGAATCGACCGCCCGCAAGGTCGCCTTTCGCCTGATCGGCTGGGATCTGGAGCTGCGCGACTATGCGCCGCTGGCGACCAAGGCCAAGCCCTCGCCGCTCAAGCTCTCAGGCCGGATTGGCAGTGGCCGCGCCGAGCCCGGCCGCATCGCCTATGACGGCAGCCTGGGCCTGGCGCCGGTGTCGGCCATGGGGCGCCTGAATGTGAGCCAGCTGCCCATCCACGCCTTTGAGCCCTATGCGGCGGCCCTGCTGCCGGTGCGCCTCATGCGCGCGGATGCCAACTTCCGGGGCACGGTGGACTATGCGCAATCGGACAAGGGGCCAGTGCTGCATGTCAAGGGCGATGCCGGGCTGGACGATGTGCGCGTGCGACCCCTGGTGGCCGCCGCAACGCCGTCCAGCAGCGACGACGCAAGCGACGACGACGGCAATGGCGCGAGCGAGACCGGCCGCAAGGCGGCTGCAGCTGCTGCCAACCGGGGTACCGGTACCTTGGGCATTGGGTTGATGGGGGCGGGCGATGACCTGCTGAACTGGAAGCTGCTGAGCCTGCGCGCCCTGGCCGTGGACATGGTGCCGGGCCAGCGCATGAAAGTGCAAGTGGGCGAGACGGCCTTGACCGACTTTTATGCGCGCCTCGTGGTGCAGGAGAACGGCAAGCTCAATCTGCAGGACCTGGGCGGCAGCAGTGCTGCGGGCGCTGGCAATACGGCGGCACCGGCTGAAGGCGTGGTGGTCGAGGCATCGGGTGCTGCAGCGGTCAGCCCACCGGCTGCACCAACTAAGCCCGAACCCGCCACGGGGCCCATCATCGACATGGGCCCGATCACGCTGGCCGGCGGTACCGTCAAGTTCAGCGACCAGTTTGTGCGGCCCAACTACTCGGCCGACCTGTCCGAGCTGGCCGGGCGCATGGGCGCGTTCTCGTCCGAGCCAACGGCCGGCCAGTTGCAGCTGGCCGAGCTGGAGCTGCGCGGCAAGGCCGAGGGCACCGCGTCGCTGGAGATCACCGGCAAGCTCAACCCGCTGGTCAAGCCGCTGGCGCTCAATATCCATGGCAAGGTGCGCGATCTGGAGCTGTCGCCGCTGACGCCCTACAGCATCAAGTACGCCGGCCACGGTATCGAGCGCGGCAAGATGAGTGTGGACGTGCAGTACGACGTGACGCCCGAGGGCCTGCTGACGGCCAGCAACAAGCTGGTGCTCAACCAGCTGACCTTTGGCGATGCGGTGCAGGGCGCGCCAGCGAGCCTGCCGGTCAAGCTGGCTGTGGCCTTGCTGGCTGACCGCAATGGAGTGATCGACCTGGACCTGCCCATCAGCGGCTCGCTCAACGATCCGCAGTTCCGCCTGGCGCCGATCATCTTCAAGGTGATTGGCAACCTGATCATGAAGGCGGTGACCTCGCCGTTTGCGCTGCTCTCGGGCGCCTTTGGTGGTGGCAGCGAAGCCAGCCATGTGCCTTTTGCCCCCGGCAGTGCGGTGCTGGATGCGGACAGCAAGCAAAGCCTGGACAAGGTGGCCAAGGCGCTGGAAGACCGGCCGGCGCTGCAGCTGACCGTTGCCGGCCAGGCCGACCTGGAGCGCGAGAAGGATGGCTGGCGCAAGGCCCGCATCGACGACCTGGTGTTGGCCCAAAAGCGCCGCAGCGCGGTGCGCGCCGGTGGCAAACCCGAAGACGTGCAGGCCGTGAGCGCTGCCGAGTACCCCGCCTTGCTCAAGGAGGTGTACAAACGTGCCGATATCCAGAAGCCGCGCAACCTGGTGGGCATGGCCAGCGACATCCCGGTGGCCGAGATGGAAACCCTGCTGCTGACCAGCATCAGCGTGCCCGACAATGCGATGCGCGAGCTGGCACTGGCCCGGGGCGTGACGGTGCGTGACTACCTGGCCAGCAAGGGCGTCAAGCTCGAACGCCTCTTCCTGGGCAATGCCAAGACCGAGGGTTTTGGCGAGGACAAGGACTGGACGCCGCATGCCGAGCTCAGTCTGGCGCCGCGCTGAGCGCTGACAGACCATTGAACAAGGGCTGGGCCGCAGGGCGCCAGCCCTTTGTTTTTGGCCATGCTTGGGTTGAATTACCTTATAGCGATGCCCGTGTGCTTGGAGTCCTCGCCAAACCGGGTCAAAATAGCAACCTGGATGCAGGCCAGGCAGTTTCGCAGAGACTCCCTCGGGCCGGCCTCCCTCTTTTTTATGTGCCAATGGCTGCATTGCGCTGCGATGCAGGCCGTATTTACGACTGAACTGACTCCATGTTCCCCTTTATCTCGCGCAACAAGACGCCCGAAACCCCTGAGCCCGCACCCGCACCCGCCAAGGCGGCCGCTGCCCCCCATCCCCTCGATGGCGTCACCGGTGGTGCTTTCTCGGCTGCCACCTCGGGTGAGCGTGCAGCCAAGGTGCGCGAATGGCTGGCAACCAACCCGGGTGCCGAGCAGCTGCAGGAAGTGTTCAAGGAGCTGTCTGCCCGCGACAAGGGTGCCGCCAAGGCCATCCGTGAGCGCATGGACGAGATGCGCCGCGCCAAGGGCCAGGAAGCCATCGCTGCGGAATGGGCCGAGAAGGCCGAGAAGCTGCTGGGCGCCTCCAAGCTGAACATTGCCGATGCCCTGGCCTGGCAGCGCGACGCGGCCAAGGCTGGCGCGCCGCTGTCGCGCGAGCCGCTCGCTGCGCTCAAGATCCAGCTGGCCGACCGCATCAAGACGATTGAAGACCTGCAGCACCGCGTACAGGTGCAGCGCGAGGCCGCCGTGCTGCTGGCCCAGCGCGTCGAAGTGCTCTCCACCAAGTCCTACAAGGATGCCCAGTCTGCCGAGACGGCACTGGCCACCGATGTGCAGCATTGGCAGGACCAGGCCGCCGTGCTCGAAGGCGATGCCAGCTGGGGCAGCGTCGAAGCGCGCTACCCGAGCATGCTCGAGGCCTCCAAGTCGCAGCTGCTGCTGGTCTGGGATGCGTTCCAGTCGGCCCTCAAGCAAACCCTGGCTGCCGCTGAAGATGCGCAAGCACCGCTGCCCACGGTGCCGGTCTGGGCCGACGAGATCCGCGCCGGGCGCGGCCTGCCCACCGAGGTGGAGCAAGCAGCCGCCCGTGCTGCTGCCGCCAAGCCCGCTGCGGATCCGCAGGAAGCCAAGCGCGCCAAGCATGCGGTGCAAGAAGCGCTCAAGGCCTTGCAGGCCCACACGGCCGAAGGCCATGGCAAGGGCGCATCCAGCGCGGCGCAGCAGCTGCGCGCTGCCCTCAAGCAGCACGGCAAGCTGATCGACCAGGACCTGGAATCGCAGGTCAATACCGCGCTGATCGCCGCCGGTGAACTCGAAGGCTGGCAGCGCTGGAGCGCCGACAAGGTGCGCGAGGAGCTGCTGGCCAAGGCCCAGGGCCTGCTCGCCCGCCCCGAAGGCCAGGAGCTGGGCGGCCGCAAGCTGCAAGAAGCGCTGCGCCAGCTGCGCGAGGACTGGAAGAAGGCCGACCAAAGCGGCCCCACCAACCATGCGCTGTGGAAGAAGTTTGATGAGGCCTGCAACGCGGCCTACAAGCATGTCGAGGTCTGGCTGTCCAAGGTGCGCGAAGAGGGTGCCAAGCACCGCGCCGAGCGCGAGGCCCTGATTGCCGAGCTCAAGGGCTGGGTCGAGGCGCACAAGCCATCGACCGACTGGAAGCGCATTCAGCGCGACCTGTTCCAGTTTGGTGACCGCTGGCGCGCCAGTGGCCATGTGGGCGAAAAGGCCTATGCCGAGCTGCAAGAGGCCTGGAAGACCGCGCTGCACGAGGCCTCTGCGCCTTTGCATGCAGCCCAGAAGCAGAGCATTGCGCGCCGCGAAGCCATGGTGGCCCAGGCGGTGGAGCTGGCCGCTGCGCCCAACCTGAATATTGACGCCGTGCGCGAGCTGCAGCGCCAGTGGCAGACCGAAGCCCAGTCCGTGCCGATGGACCGCCGCCATGAGCAAAAGCTCTGGGATGCGTTCCGCAAGCCCCTCGATGAAGCCTTTGCCCGCAAGACCCAGCAGCGCGAACGTGTGCAGCACCAGCTGAGCGCCCGCGACCAGGCCGTGCTCGATGCCTCCAAGGCGCTCGAAGCGGCCAACCACAGCGGCGATGCCGCCCAGATCCAGGCCGCGCTCGATGGTTTGCAGCAAGCGCTGCAGGCCCAGCAAGCCCCGGTGGCGGCCGAGCCTGTTGCCGCTGCAGCAAAGGCAGCCGCGCCAGAAGCGATCGCAGCAGATGCGGCAGCCGTAGCGGCGGCAGCGCCTGCGGATGCGGAGCAGCCAGCAGAGCCGGCAGCCCAAGAGGGTGCCGATGCAGAGGCCGCTGCTGCCTCGGGACCAGCGCCAGCACCTGTAGCCCCCAAGCCCGTGATTGCCCAGCGCAGCGGCGATGACCGCCCTGGTATGCGCCGTGATGCGCCCGCAGCCGCTGGCCGCCCTGGCAAGCCCGGTGGCGATCGCCGTGACAGCCGCGATGGCCGCGACAGCCGTGGCCCACGCAGCGACCGTGGCCAGGAGCGCCGTGGTGCTGACGACCGCTTTGGCCGTGGCGACCGCATGGACCGCGCGCCGCGTGAAGACCGGGGTCCCCGTCTGGGCGATGCCGCCTTCCGCGCCCAGCGCGATGCGGTGGAGCATGCCCAGGCAGCACTGCGCAAGCTCGCCACCCAGGCCCATGGCCAGGCGCTGACGCAGATGATGGAGGCCTGGAGCAAGCGCGATGCCGCGCTGCTGCCCCAGGCCCAGGATCTGGGACGCCTTGCCAGCGGCTCGCGCAACAGCTGGAGCCACGCCATTGCCGCACCTGCCGCAGGTGATGGCCGCGAAGCCATGCTGCGCCTGGAGATGGCCGCCGAGGTGCCCACCCCAGCCGAGCACATCAATGCCCGCCGTGCACTGCAATTGCAGCTGCTGACGCGCCGCAATGATCCTTCGCCGCAAGAAACCTGGCAGCAGGATGTTGCCAAGGTGCTGGCCACCGGCAGCGACGAGGCCTCGGCCCGCCGCCTGCAAAATGCCTTGAAGGCTTTGCTGAAGAAGTAAGCCTTCTACAGCGCCTCCCCCACAACGCCCTGTGCTTGAACGCCAGGGCGTTTTTTCATGGGCCTGGTGCTGGGCTTACCTGGTGGAGAGGGGTGGGGTGAAAGGTGGGGTCTATGGTGGGTGCGGGCTGGCAGCTTGCGTGAGAGCAGGCAACAAAAAAGCCATTGCACATGGGTGCAATGGCTTGATGTTTGGTGCCCAGGAGAGGACTCGAACCTCCACGATGTTACTCGCTAGTACCTGAAACTAGTGCGTCTACCAATTCCGCCACCTGGGCTTTCAGGATGGAGCAATTATAGGGGCGTGTTGGCGGTGGTTTGAGAAAAACTGCAAAATTTTTCTCAAAAAAGATAGCGTGAGACTGTGGGTGGCTGTGCGCTGCCGCGATGCATGCCCGGCCCAAAGCAAAAAAGCTGCTGCACATCGTGTGTGCAGCAGCTTTTGCTGTTTGGTGCCCAGGAGAGGACTCGAACCTCCACGGAGTTACCCGCTAGTACCTGAAACTAGTGCGTCTACCAATTCCGCCACCTGGGCTTTCAGGGAAGCCGCAATTATAGGGGCGATTTTTGGCCGCTTTGGGGCAAATTCGGAAAATTTTTCAGAGCGCTTGGTGTGGGTGCTATGTCGCTCAGCGGCGGCCTTGGTGCCAAGGTGCTGCGAGCGGTTGCCGTGGCTGGTGCTGGCCCTGCCTGGCAAGCGACGCGGGTAGGCATGGCGTCCGGGTGAATACGGCATCACTGTGCAGTAACGTGTGGCGAGGAGGGTGTTTTGCTGCCTTTGCAGCGGATGGTGTGCTGTCTGCCGAGGGCAGGCTATATTGGCAGCGCAAAGATGCGATGTGCGCCGTCGTCGCTGGGCTCAGGGTAGATGCGCATCGCAGACAAAGAAAAAGCCGCTGCACAAAAAGTGCAACGGCTTATGTCTGGTGCCCAGGAGAGGACTCGAACCTCCACGATGTTACTCGCTAGTACCTGAAACTAGTGCGTCTACCAATTCCGCCACCTGGGCTGATGATGCAGGGCAGTGCCCCTTATCGACTTTCCTAAAAAAACCACTGTAGAACCAGCCCGTTAAGACTGATTTTTCACCGTTTTCACAAAACAAGTTGTACTTGTCGTTAAACTTGGTGCCCAGGAGAGGACTCGAACCTCCACGGAGTTACCCGCTAGTACCTGAAACTAGTGCGTCTACCAATTCCGCCACCTGGGCATTTCAGGAAAGAATCAGATTGTATATCAAAAAAACGGCTTCCAAAACAGGAGCAGATAATTTGTCAGAAGAAATTGAAGGTGTAGTCCAAGGCCACCGTGAAGGCCACGGCTTTGTGATCCGGGATGACAACGAAAGCGACATCTACATCCCGGCCAATGAAATGCGCGCCGTACTGCACCGAGATCGGGTCCGCGCCCGCATCGTGCGCACCGACCGCCGCGGCCGCCCCGAGGGCCGCATTGTTGAAATCATCGAGCGCTCCGCGCAGCCCATCATCGGCCGGCTGCTGCAGGAAAGCGGCGTCTGGCTGGTGGCGCCCGAGGACAAGCGCTATGGCCAGGATGTACTGATCCCCAATGGCGCGATCGGCGCGGCCAAGACCGGCCAAGTGGTCGTTGTTGAATTGACCGAGCCGCCGGCCTTGTTTGGCCAGCCGGTGGGCCGCGTGGTTGAGGTGCTGGGCGAGATCGATGACCCCGGTATGGAAATCGAAATCGCGGTGCGCAAATATGGCGTGCCCCATGAGTTCTCGGACGAGTGCCTGGCGCTGGCCAAGAAGCTGCCCGACAAGGTGCGCCTGGCCGACCGCAAGGCCCGCATCGACCTCACCGATATCCCGCTCGTCACCATCGATGGTGAAGATGCGCGTGACTTTGACGATGCGGTGTACTGCGAGCCCGCCAAGATCGGCCGCACCAAGGGCTGGCGCCTGTTGGTGGCGATTGCCGATGTGAGCCACTATGTGCAAAACGGCAATGCCATTGACGTCGATGCCTACGACCGTGCCACCAGCGTCTACTTTCCGCGCCGCGTGATTCCGATGCTGCCGGAGAAGCTCTCCAACGGCCTGTGTTCGCTCAACCCCAATGTGGACCGCCTGTGCATGGTGGCCGATATGCTGGTCACCGCCGATGGCGAGCTGCAGGCCTACCAGTTCTACCCTGCGGTGATGCACAGTCATGCACGCTTTACCTATACCGAGGTGGCGGCCATTCTGGCCAATACCCGGGGCCAGGAAGCGATCAAGCGCAAGGAGCGCGTGGCTGACCTGCTGAACCTGCACGATGTGTACAAGGCCTTGCTGTCGGCGCGTGGCCGTCGCGGCGCGGTGGATTTCGAGACCACCGAGACGCAGATCATCTGCGACGAGAACGGCCGTATCGAGAAAATCGTGCCCCGAACCCGCACCGAGGCCCACCGCCTGATCGAAGAGGCGATGCTGGCAGCCAATGTCTGCGCGGCAGATTTCATCCAGCAAAGCGGCCAGCCCGGGCTCTTCCGGGTGCACGAAGGCCCGACGCCCGAGAAGCAGGACATTCTGCGCGGCTACCTCAAGGCCATGGGGGTGGGCCTGTCGATCAGCGACGACCCGAGCCCGGCCGAGTTCCAAGCCATTGCGCAGGCGACCAAGGACCGGCCCGACGCCCAGCAGATCCACACGATGCTGCTGCGCTCGATGCAGCAGGCGATCTACACGCCGATCAACAGCGGCCACTTTGGCCTGGGCTACGAGGCCTATACCCACTTCACCAGCCCGATCCGCCGTTACCCCGATTTGCTGGTGCACCGCGTCATCAAGGCCGCCTTGCTGGGCAAGCGCTACCAGCTGCCGCTGCTGCCCACGCCGGGCGAGGCCGAGGCCAAGCTGGCCAAGCGCCTGGCCAGCCGAGTGGCTGCCCCCAAGCAAAAGCTGCAGGCCGAGCGCGTGCAACGCGTATCGCGCGAAGTGCAGGCCTGGGAAGCGGCGGGCCTGCATTGCAGTGCCAATGAGCGCCGCGCCGATGAGGCCAGCCGCGATGTCGAAGCCTGGCTCAAGTGCAAGTACATGCGCGAGCACCTGGGCGAGGAGTACAGCGGCATGGTCTCGGCTGTCACCTCGTTTGGCTTGTTCGTGACCTTGGACCAGCTCTATGTTGAAGGTCTGATCCACATCACCGAGCTGGGTGGCGACTACTTCCGCTTTGACGAGATGCGCCAGGAGCTGCGCGGCGAGCGCACCGGCATCCGCTACACGATTGGCACCCGCCTGCAGATCCAGGTCAGCCGCGTGGATCTGGATGCGCGCAAGATCGACTTCCGCCTGGTGCGCGAGGGCGAGGATGCGGCCCGCGCGCCGGCCTCCAGCGCCCGTGCGGCCAAGGTGACATCGTCGCCGTCCAGCCGCCAGCGCGAGGGGCGCGATGAGGCCTATGACGCGCAGCGCGCCAGCCTCAAGCGCAAGGCCAAGGGTGCCGCCCATGGTGCCGGCAAGCCGCGTGGCAACGACCGGGGCGCGGGCGCCAGCAAACAACCGGGACAGAAGACCCCGCGCAAACGCCGCTGATCGGCTGTGAATTCACTATGATCGAAGCCAGGCCATCCCAGCGATGGCCTGGCTTTTTTGTTGACAGAACCAAGGAGTACGGATGACCGAGAAGACGCGCAAGATTGCAGTGGTGACCGGTGCGGGCACCGGGATTGGCCGCGCAGCGGCGCTGGCCTTGATGAAGGACGGCTGGTCGGTGGTGCTGGCGGGCCGCCGCGCGCAGCCCTTGCAGGAAGTGGCCAGCCATGCGGCAGACGCCGGCCAGGCCTTGGTGGTGCCCACCGATGTGGCCGACCCGGTGGCGGTCAAGGCCTTGTTCGATGCGGCCATCGCCCAGTTTGGCCGGGTGGACATGCTGTTCAACAACGCCGGGCGCGGCGCGCCTGCGGTGCCGATCGATGAGCTGCCGGTCGAGACCTGGCAGGATGTCGTCAATGTCAACCTCAACGGCATGTTCTATTGCCTGCAACAGGCCTTCCGCGTGATGCGCCAGCAGTCGCCGATGGGCGGCCGCATCATCAACAATGGCTCCATCTCGGCCCATGCACCCCGGCCCATGTCGATTGCCTACACTGCCACCAAGCATGCGGTGATGGGCCTGACCAAGACCGCTGCGCTCGATGGCCGCAAGTGGAACATCGCCGTCGGCCAGATCGATGTGGGCAATGCCGGCACCGAGCTGGCGATGCGCATGACCCAGGGCGTCATGCAGGCGCATGGCGAGATTGCACCCGAGCCGTTGATGGATGTCGATGTTGTGGGCCAGTCGGTACTCTACATGGCCAATCTGCCGCTGGAATGCAATGTGCTGTTCCACACGGTGATGGCCACCAAGATGCCGTTTGTGGGCCGGGGCTAAGCCCGTTGGTTGATCTTTAACCTGGCCGTTGCAGGCTGCGTGCCAGGCGCGAAGCCGTCAGCATGCGTGCGGGCGGCCAGATATCGGCCGCATGGCCATGCAGCCAGACGGCATGGAGCAGCGGCTGCCAGGCATCTGCCCAGCTGCTGCCGGGCGGCAACGCTGCCAGGTGCGCGCCAATGCAGCCGGCCAGCACATCGCCGGTGCCGCCAATCGACAGGCGGGCATTGCCGCTGTGGTTGATGGCATAGCGCCCATCTGGCGCGGCAATGACCGAGCCGCTGCCCTTGAGCACCACCAGGCACTGCCATTGCCGTGCCGCCTGGCGCGCGGCGCCTATGCGGTCGTGCTGGATCTGCGCGGTGCTGCTGCCCAAGAGGCGCGCCAGCTCCAGTGGATGGGGCGTGAGCACCGTGGCGCCGGTTGCACCCCCTTGGGCTGCCCGTTGCAACAGTGCTTGTTGTAGTGCCGGCTGGCTGGCAATGGCGTTGAGCGCATCGGCATCGAGCACCAGGCTGCCTGCATGCTGCAGGGCCTGGGGCACCACCCCGGCCACCAGGCTGCCACCGCCGCAGCCGCAAACCAGGCTGCCGCGCAGTGCGCCCATGGCCTCCAGCGACCGGAGCATGATGTCGGCTGCGACACCGCCAGGCCTGGGCGATGCGGAGCTGCTGCCAAGCAGGTGCAGCATGGCCCTGCCCGCGCCTGCATGCAGCGCCGCACTGGCGGCCAGCATGGCTGCGCCTTCCATGCCCTGGCCATCGTGGCTGGCGCTTTGGCCGCCGATGACGCCGACATCGCCAAACAGGCCTTTGTGGCTGTTGTGGGTTGGTAGAGGGCTTGGAGCCTGGGTGACGAGCTGGCCGGTGACTGAGGAGGTATCCATGTCGGCGGCAGGAATCTGGTCACAGCGCCAGACCGGGTTGTGGGCCGACAGCGCTGCCAGCCAGACCTCGCCCGCCCAGTCGCGCCCCTGCAGGGTAAAAAGCCCGGGCTTGAGGGCCAGCATGCTGAGCGTGAAGCGGCGTCCTTGGGGTGCTGGTGGCACCAGGGGATCTAGCGAGGGCAGCCAGGCGCCGGTATCGGCCAGCAGGCCCGAGGGCGTGTCGATGCACAGCACATCGCGATCGGTTTCCAGCAGCTGCTGCAGCCAGGCCAGTACGGGGCCTTCAATGGGGGCGCTGCGGCCGGCGCGCAGGCCAATGCCCCAGACCGCATCGATGGCCAGGTCGAAATGGGCGGGCGGTTGCGCGCTGATCGCCAGGCCTGCGGCTTGGGCGCGTTGCAGTGCATGGGCGGCATCGGCGGGTAGGGCCTTGCCGGCGCTGGGCTGCAGGCTGATGTGTACCGTCTTGCCAGCGGCTTGCAGATGGATGGCGGCTTCCATGCCATCGCCGCCGTTGTTGCCGGCGCCGCACACGACCCAGATATGCCGGGCATGCGGCGCGATCGCCAGGGCCAGGCGGGCGGTGGCTTCGCCAGCGCGGGCCATCAGGCGGTAGTGGGGCAGCGTGGCCGCCAGCGATTGCTCGCGTGCGCGAACCTGGTCGCTGGAGAGCAGGGCGGGATAGGGCAGAGCGGCAGAAGCGGGCATGGCGCTATCGTAGCGCAGTGCCCTGGCTGCGGGCGGGCCGCTCGCCGAAGTGCTCAGCGCAGGCGCTGCAGGTCCAGCGCTTCGGGGGCAGTACTGGTGCTCTGGCCCATGACCAGCTGGCGCACATGGTGGGCGCAGCCCATCGACAGCCCCCAGCCAAAGCCGCCGTGGGCGGTGTTGAGCCAGACGCCCGGGATGCCGGAGGCGCCCACCACCGGCAGGCCATCAGGCACGGTCAGGCGCGCGCCGCGCCACATCTGCAGGATCGATTGGCTCGGCTGGATGCAGCCGGGGAACCACTCGAGCAGCACGCTGATCAGGGCGTGGCGGGCGTCATCGCTGCGCTCGGGGCTGTCGGGGTAGCCCAGCTCGGCGCCGCCGCTGATGCGCAGGCGCGAGCCCTGGCGCGTCAGGATCATGTTGTTTTCCAGATCGATGACTGCGCGGCGCGGCGCCAGCGACTCTTCGCTGATCTGGATGCTGGCGCTATAGCTATAGATGGGCGCGCTGGGCAGCTGCACATGGTGCGGGCGCAGCAGCTGGTTGGTGTGGGCGCCGGCGCAGAGCACCACCGCATCAAAATCCTGCGTGCCACTGGCCAGTTGCAGGCGTACGCCATTGCCGGCGCTCTGGATGCCGCTGACCGCTTGCTGGGTGTGCAGCTGCAGCCCATGCGTTTGCAGCGCCTGCAGCAGCCCTTGCGAGAACAGCCGCCCATTGCCCGACCAGGCCTCGGGCAGGTGCAGGGCGCCGGCAATCTGAATCTCGGTGGCCAGGCCCGGCTCAATGGCGCGGGTCTGGGCTTCGTCGCAGCGCTGGTAGTCAATATGCGCGGCCGACAGGCGCCGGGTGAGTTCATACAGTGCAGCGGCGCTGGGCTCCTTGCGCAGCGGCAGCAGCAGGCCCTGGCTGAACTGGCCGTTGATCTCGAGCATTTCCTGCACATGCTGCATGCGCTGCATCGCCAGCAGCTCGAGCGACTGCAGCGCGGGCAGGATTTCGCTGTCGCGCAGCTTCTTGGCGACGCCTTGCTGGCGGCGCGCCCAGCGGCGGGGAGAGGAGAGCACGCTGCCCTGGACCTGCAGTTCGGCAAAGGCCGGGCGCGACATGCCCAGCTGCAAGGCCTGCTGGAAGGCGGTGGCGCCCCAGGGATTGATCGCGCAGGGCCACATCAGCCCTGAGGGGGCAAAGCTGGCTTCTTCGCCAGCAGCGCGGTGCTGCTCGAAAACACTGACCTCGTTGCCGGCCTCCATCAGCTCGAAGGCCGTTGCAATACCTGCAATGCCTGCTCCAACGATCGCAATCTTCATAACAACAAAAACAGGGGGCCGTTCATAGAGTGGGGCACGGCCGGTGCAAGCATTTGCAAAAGCCGTGCGTTCGAGTGCCAGATTGTGCCTAGTTTTTTGCGCTCGCCGTGGTAAGGCGCGCCACTGTGGTTCAAAAAACGCAAGCAATCGTCAAGGTGGGGTTGGCGCGACTTCTTCGCGACCCATGCCGGACTATGTTAGAATCCTAGGGTTTTGCCGAGTGTGGCTTGCCATATCGGTTCAAAACGAAATCGCAAACCTGCCTACCTAAGGTGTTGCGGCATGCGGTGCACAAGCACGGCGGCCGTGATAGTTGGGCAGAATTTTAGACCTAACCTTCGGAGAAGATATATGTCCGTTACGATGCGCGAGATGCTGGAAGCCGGCGTCCACTTTGGCCACCAAACCCGTTTCTGGAACCCCAAGATGGGCCAGTACATTTTCGGTAGCCGCAACAAGATTCACATCATCAACCTGGAAAAGACCCTGCCTCTGTTCCAGGACGCACAAAAGTTCATCAAGCAGCTGTCGGCCAACCGTGGCACCATCTTGATGGTGGGCACCAAGCGCCAAGCTCGCGAAATCCTGGCTACCGAAGCACAACGTGCTGGCGTGCCTTACGTCGACCAACGCTGGTTGGGCGGCATGCTGACCAACTTCAAGACCGTCAAGACCTCGATCAAGCGTCTGAAGGACATGAAGGCTCAGCAAGAAGCGGGTCTGGAATCGATGAGCAAGAAAGAGCAACTGATGTTTGCTCGTGAGCTGGAAAAGCTGGAAAAGGACATCGGCGGCATTCAAGACATGAACGCTCTGCCTGACGCCATTTTCGTGATCGACGTGGGCTACCACAAGATTGCTATCGCTGAAGCCAAGAAGCTGGGCATTCCTCTGATCGGCGTGGTTGACACCAACCACAACCCAGAAGGTATCGACTACGTGATCCCTGGTAACGATGACTCGGCCAAGGCTGTTGAGCTGTATGCTCGCGGTATCGCCGACGCGATCCTGGAAGGCCGTGCCAACGCCGTGAACGAAGTGGTCAAGGCTGCTTCCGGCGAAGAAGGCGACGAGTTTGTGGAAGTGGAAAACACCGCTGCTTAATCCACAGGGCTGCCCATTGGGCCGCGAATGAAAAGCGGGGCTCCAGATTAGCCCCGTTTTTTTTACCTACGTTTCCACAATCACCCCAACTGAACTGAATACGGAGAGAGAAAAATGGCAATTACCGCAAGCATGGTGGCAGAACTGCGCGCTAAGACCGACGCGCCCATGATGGAATGCAAGAAGGCTCTGACCGAGGCTGATGGCGACATGGCCAAGGCTGAAGAGCTGCTGCGCGTCAAGCTGGGCACCAAGGCCGGCAAGGCAGCATCGCGTATTGCCGCTGAAGGCGTGATCGCCGCTGTGGTTGAAGGCAACAACGGCGCGATCATCGAAGTCAACAGCGAAACCGACTTCGTCTCCAAGAACGACAGCTTCATCGCCCTGGCCAATGCAGCGGTCAAGCTGGTGTCCGAAAAGAACCCTGCCGACGTGGCAGCCCTGAGCGCACTGGCTTACGAGCAAGACGGCTTTGGCCCCACCCTGGAAGACGTGCGCAAGGGCCTGGTCGGCAAGATCGGCGAGAACATGTCGTTCCGCCGCTTCAAGCGCTTCGAAGGCAGCAACCTGGCGCTGTACCTGCACGGCACCCGCATCGGTGTGGTGGTCGAGTTCGAAGGCGACGCGCAAGCTGCCAAGGACGTGGCCATGCACGTGGCTGCGATGAAGCCCGTGGCGCTGACCAGCGCTGACGTGCCTGCCGAGCTGATCGAGAAGGAACGCACCGTCGCTGCAGCCAAGGCTGAAGAGTCGGGCAAGCCCGCTGACATCGCTGCCAAGATGGTGGACGGCGCTGTGCAGAAGTACCTCAAGGAAGTCTCGCTGTTCAACCAGGTCTTCGTGAAGGCCGCTGACGGCAAGCAAACCGTTGAGCAAATGCTCAAGGCTGCCAACACCTCGATCAAGAGCTTCACGCTCTACGTGGTGGGTGAGGGCATTGAGAAGAAGGTGGATGACTTCGCTGCCGAGGTCGCCGCGCAGGTTGCGGCCGCCAAGGGCCAGTAATCATCCTGACAAAGGGGCTACGGCCCCTTTGTTTCACCTATCGTTTTTTCACCCATCCCCCACACCTGGAGCTCTCCACCATGTCCCAAAGCCCTGCCCACAAGCGCATTCTTCTCAAACTCTCCGGTGAAGCTCTGATGGGGGATGATGCTTTTGGCATCAACCGCGCAACCATTGTGCGGATGGTCGAGGAGATTGCCGAGGTGACTCGGCTGGGCGTTCAGGTCGCTGTCGTGATCGGTGGCGGCAATATCTTCCGCGGCGTGGCCGGCGGCTCGGTCGGCATGGACCGTGCCACTGCCGATTACATGGGCATGCTCGCGACGGTGATGAATGCGCTGGCACTGGCCGATGCGATGGACAAGCAGGGCCTGACGGCCCGCGTGATGTCGGCCATCGGCATCGAGCAGGTGGTCGAGCCCTATGTGCGCCCCAAGGCGCTGCAGTACCTCGAAGAGGGCAAGGTCGTGGTGTTTGCTGCAGGTACGGGCAACCCCTTCTTCACCACCGATACCGCAGCGGCGCTGCGCGGTGCTGAAATTGGCGCAGAATTGGTGCTCAAGGCCACCAAGGTCGACGGTGTCTACACGGCCGATCCGATGAAGGATCCCAATGCCACGCTCTACACCAAGCTGAGTTTTGATGAGGCGATGAGCCGCAACCTGGGCATCATGGATGCCACGGCCTTCGCCCTGTGCCGTGATCAGAAGCTGCCCATCCGTGTATTCTCCATCGTCAAGAGTGGCGCGCTCAAGCGCGTGGTGATGGGCGAAGAAGAGGGCACGCTGGTCTACGCCTGATGGGCGGCTGGCGTGTGCAAGAGCAGAATGTGGTAGTTAGGAGTTGACAATGACAGTCGCAGAAATCAAGAAGAATCTCGAAGGCAAGATGGACCAATCGATTGCCGCGTTCAAAAACAACCTGACCAAGATCCGCACCGGCCGCGCCAATCCCGCGCTGCTGGACACCATCCAGGTTGATTACTACGGCTCGATGATGCCGCTGTCGCAAGTGGCCAATGTCGCCTTGATCGACAGCCGCACCATCAGCGTGACCCCTTGGGAAAAGGCCATGGCGGCCAAGGTGGAAAAGGCCATCCGCGAAAGCGACCTGGGCCTGAACCCAGCCTCAATGGGCGACCTGATCCGCGTGCCGATGCCGCCGATGAGCGAAGAGCGCCGCAAGGAAATGACCAAGCTGGTCAAGGCCGAAGGCGAGAACGCCAAGATCGCCATCCGCAACCTGCGCCGCGATGCCAACGAAGGCGTCAAGAAGCTGGTCAAGGACAAGGAAGCATCGGAAGACGACCAAAAGCGCTCGGAAGCCGAGGTGCAGAAGATCACCGACAAGCACATCCAGCTGATCGACCAGCTGGTGGTCGAGAAAGAAAAAGACATCATGGCGGTCTGATCCAGGTCTGGATCTGTTTTTCCGCGCATGACTGCTGCTGCAATACCGCACCACATTGCCATCGTGATGGATGGCAATGGCCGGTGGGCCAAACGCCGTTTTCTGCCACGCCTGGCAGGCCACAAGCAAGGGGTGGACTCGCTGCGCCGCTGCGCCAAGGCCTGTGCCGAGCGCGGCGTCAAGGTGCTCACCGTGTTTGCCTTTTCTTCCGAGAACTGGAACCGGCCGACCGACGAGGTCGATGGCCTGATGAACCTGCTGGCCGGCGCACTGGCCAAGGAGGTGCCATCGCTGGCCCGTGACGGCATCCGTTTGTTCTTTGTCGGTGACCGCGCCTCCCTGTCTGCCAAGGTGCAGGCGGGTCTGGCACAAGCCGAACAGGCCACGGCCCACAACGACCGCATGGTGCTCAACGTCTGCTTCAACTACGGCGGCCGCTGGGATATTGCCCAGGCGGCAGCCAAGCTGGCCGCTGCGGGCCAGGCCATCACCGAAGTGGCCCTCAACGATGCCATGGCCCTGGCCCATGTGCCCGACCCCGATCTGCTGATCCGAACCGGTGGCGAGATGCGCATCAGCAATTTTCTGCTGTGGCAATCGGCCTATTCGGAGCTGTATTTCAGTGACAAGTGGTGGCCTGATTTTGACGAACAGGCCCTGGACGAAGCGATAGCCGAATTCCAGCGGCGCGAACGCCGCTTTGGCAAGACGTCCGAGCAACTGGTCCAGTCCCCCTCGTAGTGCCCCTGCCCGCTGATGCCTGCCGCTGTAGGCATCAGTTTTCTTTTTTCAGGAGATCCATTTGCTCAAACAACGCATCATCACGGCCATTGTTCTCCTGCTGATTCTGGTGCCCGCCATCGTCGCGGGCAATCCGGTTCCCTTTGCTGCGTTGATGCTGTTGGCTGTGGTCGCCGCGGCCTGGGAGTGGGGGCGCCTCAATGGCCTGCAAGGCATGGCCGCTTACGGCCTGGGGGCTGTCGCGTTGCTGCTGTGCGGCGCTGCCTGGGCCATGGGCTGGACGCAGGCTGCGCTGCCCGCTGTCTGGCTGGTGGCTGGTGCCGCCTGGGTGCTGCTGGCTGCCTTCTTGCTCAAGGGCGGGGTGCCTGGCTGGGCGCCCATTCCGCGCGCGCTGCGCCTGGTGGTGGGTGTGCTGGCGCTGTGGGTGGCCTGGCTGGCGATTGCACAGGCCAAGTGGATGGGCGTGAATTTTCTGCTGTCGGTCTTTGCCCTGGTGTGGATGGCCGACATTGGCGCGTACTTTGCAGGCCGCCAGTTCGGTCTGCGTTTTACCAAGAACAAGCTCGCGCCGGCGATCAGCCCGGGCAAAAGCTGGGAAGGCGTATGGGGCGGCGCGCTGGGCGTGCTGCTGATGGCCTTGGTGTGGATTTGGGCGGACCGCCATTTTGGCGCGCAGGTGCCCAGCTTCTACAGCCGGCTCTGGGATTTTTCGCCCTGGCTGATGGTGCTGTCCTGCGTGTTTCTGGCCGGCATGAGCGTGGCCGGTGACCTGGTGGAGTCCCTCGTCAAGCGCAGCGCCGGCATGAAGGACAGCAGCCATCTGCTGCCCGGCCATGGTGGTGTGCTTGACCGCATCGATGCCATCTTGCCGACGGTGCCGCTGGCGCTGATGCTGCTGCAATTTTTGGATAAGTGAACCTCGCGATGACCATGCAAGTTACCGTGCTCGGATCGACGGGCTCGATCGGAACCAATACCCTGGATGTGGTGGCGCGCCACCCTGACCTCTACCGCGTTTTTGCGCTGAGCGCGCATTCGCGCGTGGACCTGATGCTCGCGCAGTGCCTGCAGTTCCAGCCGCGCTATGCGGTGATGACCGGCGCTGCGGCTGCCGCCCAGTTGCGCGCAGGCCTGCAAGCGGCAGGCAGCCGGGTCGAAGTGCTCGAAGGCGAGGCGGCGCTGGAGATGGTGGCCTCCCACAGCGATGTGCATGCGGTGATGGCGGCCATTGTGGGCGCCGCCGGCCTGCGCCCTGCGATGGCAGCGGCCAAGGCCGGCAAGCGCTTGATGCTGGCCAACAAGGAAGCCCTGGTCGTCGGTGGCCAGCTCTTCATGGATGCGGTGGCCGACGGCGGCGCGACCTTGCTGCCGATCGACAGCGAGCATTCGGCCATCTTCCAGTGCCTGCCCGAAGACCCTGCGGTCTGGCCCCAGCGCGTGGACCACATCATCCTGACGGCCTCGGGCGGTCCGTTCCGCACCCGTGAGCCATCGAGCCTGCGTGATGTGACGCCGCAGCAGGCGGGCAACCACCCCAACTTTGCGATGGGCCGCAAGATCTCGATCGACTCGGCGACGATGATGAACAAGGCGCTGGAGGTGATCGAAGCGCGCTGGCTGTTCAACCTGCAGCCCGAGCAGATCAAGGTGGTGATCCATCCGCAGCAGATCGTGCATTCGATGGTGCAGTTCCGTGATGCCTCGGTGCTGGCCCAGCTGGGGACGCCCGATATGCGCGTGCCGATCGCCTGTGGCCTGGCCTGGCCCGAGCGCGTGGCCAGTGGCGCGGCGCCACTGGATTTCGTCAAGCTATCGGCGCTGACCTTTGAAGAGGCCGATGCAACACGCTTTCCTGGCCTGCACCTGTCCTGGCAGGCGCTGCGTGCGCCCCATGGCACGACCACGGTGCTCAATGCTGCCAACGAAGTGGCGGTCGCCGCTTTTCTGGACGGCCGCATGCGCTTTGACCAGATCTACCAGGTCAATGCGCAGGCACTCGAAGGCGTGCAGCCGCAGGCGCCGGACAGCATCGATGCGCTGCTGGCGCTTGATGCCGAGGTGCGCGCCTATGCCGAAGGCCTTATTTCGGAGCTGGCCGTTTGACAGGGCTATTGTCCGGCTCAGTAGAATCGCGTTTTTCATAGCAAGGGCTTGAGCAATGTTGACCGTTGTTGCATTTGTCGTTGCGCTGGCCGTTTTGATTGCCGTGCACGAATATGGCCACTACCGCGTGGCCGTGGCTTGCGGCGTGAAAGTGCTGCGTTTCTCGCTGGGGTTTGGCCGCCCCCTGCTGCGCTGGAAGAAAAAAGGCGCAGACACCGAATTCGTCATCAGCGCCATTCCGCTGGGCGGCTATGTGCGCATGCTCGATGAGCGTGAGGCGCCGGTTGCCGCGCATGAGCGCCATCTGGCCTTCAATGTGCAGCCGCTGCGCTCGCGCGCGGCCATCGTGGCCGCAGGGCCGCTGGCGAATCTGCTGCTGGCCGTGCTGCTCTACGCCTGCGTGAACTGGGTGGGCGTGCGCGAGCCCGCGGCCATTGTCGGCACGCCACCGGCTGCCAGCATGCTGGCCCAGGCGGGCATGCAAGGCGGTGAAGAAATTGTGTCCATGGGTTTCCCCGATGCGGAGCCAGAAGCGGTGCGTTCGCTTGACGACCTGCGCTGGTTTGTGGCGCAGGCTGCACTGGGTGGCAAGGATGTGGTGCTGAGCGCCCGCCCGGGTGCCGGCGCGGCAGAGCGCAGCTACCGCTTGCCGCTGTCAAGCATCGATGCCCGTGAGGCCGATGCCAAGCTGGTCGAAAAAATTGGGTTGACCCACCCCTGGAATGATGCCGTGCTGGGCGACTTTGAGGCAGGCAGTGCAGCGGCCCAGTCGGCGCTGCGCAAGGGCGACAAGGTGCTGTCCATCGATGGCCAGCGCGTGGGCGATGGCGGCGAGCTGCGCCGCATGATTCGCGCATCGGGCGAGCAGGGCGTGCCTGCCTTGCAGGACTGGCTGGTGTCGCGCAACGGCGCGCAGCTGCATGTGCCGGTGCAGCTCGCGCAAAGTGAGGACAAGGGCAGCAAGATCGGCCGCCTGGGCGCCTTCATCGGCGCGCCGCCTGCGATGGTGGATGTGCGTTATGGCCCCTGGGAAGGCCTTGCCCGGGGTGCGCAAAAGACCTGGGAAGTCTCGGCGCTGACGGTCAAGATGATGGCCAAGATGGTCATCGGCCAGGCCTCGCTGCAGAACATCAGCGGGCCGCTGACGATTGCCGAATACGCGGGCAAATCTGCCGAGGTCGGCCTCACCCAATACCTGGCCTTTTTGGCCCTGATCAGCGTCAGTCTGGGCGTGCTCAATCTGCTGCCGCTGCCGGTGCTCGATGGCGGTCACCTGATGTATTATCTTTGGGAGGCTGTCACTGGCAAGCCACCCACCCTGCAATGGATGGAGCGCTTGCAAAAAGGCGGTATAGCCGTTTTGCTGCTCATGATGTGCATTGCGTTCTTTAACGATTTGTCTCGGCTCTTGGGCTGACTTTCTTGCCCCTGCTGCATAATGAGCGGCTCTGGTTGCTATCACAAATGACATATTCCATCCCTTCTTCGCTTCTTCGCAAGACCACGGCTGCAGCTGCGTTGATGCTGCTTGCCAAGCTGTCGTGGGCTTTGGACCCATTCACTATCCAGGACATTCGTGTGGAAGGCCTGCAGCGCGTAGAGCCGGGCACCATCTTCGCGTCCATGCCTTTGCATGTGGGCGATGACTACAACGACGAAAAGGGATCGGCAGCCATTCGCTCCTTGTTTGCGCTGGGCCTGTTCAAGGACGTGCGCCTGGAAGCCAATGGCAATGTGCTGGTTGTGGTGGTGGAAGAGCGCCCCACCATTGCCAACGTCGACTTCCTGGGCACCAAGGAGTTCGACAAGGACGCGATGAAAAAGGCGATGCGGGATGTGGGCCTGACCGAAGGCCGTCCTTACGACAAGGCGCTGACCGACCGCGCCGAGCAAGAGCTCAAGCGCCAGTACATCAACAAGAGCCTGTATGCGGCCGAGGTGGTGACCACGGTCACGCCTATCGAGCGCAACCGCGTGAACCTGACCTTCACCGTCACCGAAGGTGATGCGGCCAAGATCAAGGAAATCCACATCAGCGGGAACAAGGACTTCAAGGAATCGACCTTGACCGACCTGTTCGACCAGGACACCGGTGGCTGGCTCAGCTGGTACACCAAGAGTGACCGCTACTCCAGCTCCAAGTTCAATGCCGACCTGGAGACGCTCAAGTCCTACTACCTCTCGCGTGGCTACCTGGAGTTCCGCATCGAGTCGACCGAAGTGTCGATCTCGCCGGACAAGGAGCGCATCTCGATCAACCTGCAGATCCATGAAGGCCCCAAGTACGTGGTCTCGGGCGTCAAGCTCGAAGGCAACTACCTGGAGCGCGAGGACGAGTTCAAGTCGCTGATCTCGATCAAGCCCGGTGAGCCCTACAACGCCGACCGCGTGACCGAGACCACCAAGCGCTTTACCGACCACTTCGGCAGCTTTGGCTATGCGTTCTCGCGCGTGGAAGCGGTGCCCGAGATCGACCGCGAGAACAACCGCGTTGAGCTGGTGCTCAAGGCCGAGCCATCGCGCCGCGCCTATGTGCGCCGCGTGAACGTGGCTGGCAACAACCGCACGCGTGATGAAGTGGTGCGCCGCGAAGTGCGCCAGTACGAGGCGTCCTGGTACGACTCGGACAAGATCAAGCTCTCACGCGACCGCGTCGACCGCCTGGGCTTCTTCAACGATGTCGCGATCGACACGCAAGAGGTACCCGGCGCGCCCGACCAGGTTGACGTCAATGTCACTGTGCAGGAAAAGCCCACCGGCTCGCTGCAGCTGGGTGCCGGTTACTCCAGCGCTGAAAAGGTCTCGCTGACCTTTGGTATCAAGCAGGAAAACGTCTTTGGCTCGGGCAACTACCTGGGTATCGACGTCAACACCAGCAAGTACCACCGCACCCTGGTGGTGAGCACGACCGACCCCTACTTCACGCCGGACGGTATCTCGCGTACCTACGACATGTACTACCGTACCGACCGTCCTTATGACGAGCAGGGCGGCAACTACCAGATCGTGACCACCGGTGCCAGCGTGCGCTTTGGTATTCCGTTCAGCGAACTTGACACCATCTATGTCGGCGGCGGCTTGGAAAACACCCGCATCAAGCTGGGCACCAACATGCCGGCGGCCTACCTGGATTACGCCACCCGCTATGGCGACACGAGCCTGAACTTCCCGCTGACCCTGGGTTGGTCGCGTGACAGCCGTGACAGCGCACTGGCGCCCAATTCGGGCCGCTTCCAGAAGCTGAACTCCGAATGGTCGCTGTTTGGTGATGCCCGCTATCTGAAGGGTAACTACCAGATCCAGCAGTACCTGCCACTGAACAAGCGCTACACCATTGCGCTGAACGGCGAGGCCGGCTGGGGCAAGGGCATGGGCGGCAAGGTCTTCCCCGTGTTCAAGAACTACTTCTCCGGTGGTCTGGGCTCGGTGCGCGGCTTTGAGCAAAACACCCTCGGTCCCCGTGACGTGACCGGCGCGACGCTGGGCGGCTCCAAGAAGGTCACCTTGAACGCCGAGTTCATCGGCCCGATGCCCGGCACCGGCAACGACCGCACCTTCCGCTGGTTTGCCTTTGTGGACGCGGGCAATGTCTGGGGTGACGAGCAGGATTTGAAACTGAATGAAATGCGTGCGTCTGCAGGTATCGGGTTGAGCTGGATTTCCCCACTGGGACCGCTGCGTTTGGCGTATGCTCAGCCATTTCGCAAATTCACAGGCGATAAAATCCAGAAATTGCAATTCCAAATCGGAACATCTTTCTAATGAAAACCGTATCTCGTTCTTTCCCATTGCTGGTATTGGCAGCAGCGCTGTCCTTTGGCGCTGCAGCGCAGGCCCAAGAGTTCAAGGCAGGTTTTGTCAATACAGATCGCATCTTCCGCGAAGCCAACGCCGCCAAGGCTGCGCAAACCAAGCTGGAGGCCGAGTTCTCCAAGCGTGAAAAAGACCTGCTGGACCAGGGTAATGCCCTGAAGACCGCTGGCGAAAAGTTTGAGCGTGACGCGCCAACGCTGTCCGAGAGCCAGCGCGTGACGCGCCAGCGTCAGCTGGTGGACCAGGACCGTGAATTCCAGCGCAAGCGCCGCGAATTCCAGGAAGACCTCAGCGCCCGCAAGAGCGAAGAGCTGTCCCAGGTGCTCGAGCGTGCCAACAAGGTCGTCAAGCAAGTGGCCGAGCAGGAAAAGTACGATGTGGTGCTGCAAGAAGCGGTCTACATCAACCCCAAGTTCGACATCACCGAAAAGGTTCTGAAGGCCCTGAACGCTTCTGCCCCTGCCAAGTAAGACAGAGGTACGCGTGAGCCTGCAGCTAGTTCAGATCATTGAGGTCCTGGGAGGGGCGCTTCGGCAAGGAGATCCAGCGATGGAGATCCAGGCGATTGCCTCGCTCGAAGATGCCGGTCCGCAGGACTTCAGTTTTCTCAGCAACCCCAAGCTGCAGGCCCAGATGCTGGCCTCCAAGGCCGGCTGCATCGCCGTCAGTGCGCAGATGCAGGAGCAGGCGCGCCAGCGTGGCGGCGCCTTCCTGATGGTGGACAACCCCTACCTCTACTTTGCGCGGCTGACGCAGCTGTGGCGCAAGCACCATGCGATACGCCCGGTGCCCGCCGGTATCCACCCCTCTGCGGTGGTGGAAGAGGGTGCCATCGTGCACCCTTCTGCGTCCATTGGGCCGCTGTGCCATGTGGCCAGCGGGGCCGTCATCGGTGCCGATTCGGTGCTGACCTCGCGCGTGACCGTCGGGGCCGACTGCGTGCTGGGCGAGCGTGTGCTGGTGCAGCCCGGTGCGGTCATCGGCGGCGACGGCTTTGGCTTTGCCAATGAGGGCGGGCGCTGGATCAAGATTGAGCAACTGGGTGGTGTGCAGATCGGCGATGATGTCGAGATCGGCTCGAACACCTGCATTGATCGCGGAGCGCTGCGCGACACGATCATTGCCAATGGCGTGAAGATCGACAACCAGGTGCAGATCGGCCATAACGTCGAGATTGGTGAGCATTCGGCCATGGCCGGCTGCGTCGGCATCGCCGGAAGCGCCAAAATCGGACGCCATTGCACGATTGGAGGGGCTGGAATGATTCTTGGCCACCTGGAAATCGCCGACAATGTACATATTTCGGCGGCCACCGTGGTCAGTCGCTCGATCAGGCAGCCCGGTCAGTACACCGGCTTCTTTCCTATCGACGACAATGGCAGCTGGGAAAAGAACGCCGCTACCCTAAAACATCTCCATGCGTTGAGGGACCGAATCAAGGCCTTGGAGCAAACTCAGAAAAACGGCTAAGCCGAGTTCACAATGATGGATATTCAAGCAATTCTCAAGCAGCTGCCTCACCGCTACCCCTTCTTGCTGGTGGATCGCGTGCAAGAGCTTGAGCGCAACACCCGCATCAAGGCGATCAAGAACGTCACCTTCAATGAGCCGTTCTTTACCGGTCACTTCCCGGGCCGCCCTGTGATGCCTGGTGTGCTGATCCTGGAAGCCCTGGCGCAGGCCGCTGGCCTGCTGGCCTTTGATGCCATGGGCCAGGTGCCCGATGAAAACAATATCTACTACTTCGTCGGTATCGACTCGGCGCGCTTCAAGCGCCCGGTGGTGCCGGGAGACCAGCTGGTGCTGGAGATCACCATTGACCGCGTGCGCGGCGGTATCTGGAAGTTCAATGCCGTGGCCAGCGTGGAAGGCGAAGTCGCCGCAGAAGCACAGCTGATGTGCACCATGCGCCACGTGGAATAACGGTAGATGACGGCGGTCAGTCCCATCCACCCCACGGCGATCGTTGACCCTGCGGCCCAGTTGCACCCCACGGTGTCAGTTGGGCCGTACGCAGTTATTGGCCCCCAGGTTTGCATTGGCGCCCACACCAAGGTGGGGACGCACTGCGTGATCGAGGGTATCACCACGATCGGTGAATCCAATGTGATCCATTCGCATGCTGCTCTGGGCGGCGTGCCGCAGGACAAGAAATACGCAGGCGAGCCGACTCGGCTGGAGATTGGTGACCGCAACACCATTCGCGAGTTCTGCACCTTCAACACCGGCACCGCCCAGGATGGCGGCGTAACCCGTGTCGGCGACGACAACTGGATCATGGCCTATGTGCATATTGCCCATGACTGCCAGGTCGGCAACCAGACCATCCTGGCCAACAATGCCACCTTGGCCGGTCATGTGCATGTGGCCGACTGGGCCATCATCGGCGGTCTGTCGGGCGTGCACCAGTTCACCAAGGTGGGCGCCCATGTGATGGCCGGTTTTGCCAGCCATATCAGCCAGGATGTGCCGCCGTTCTGCATGGTCGACGGCCACCCGCTGGCGGTGCGCGGTCTCAACCTGGAAGGCCTGCGCCGGCGCGGTTTCAGTGCCGAGCGCCTGGCGGTCATCAAGCAGGCCTACCGGCTGCTGTACCGCAGCGGCCTGACCTTGCAGGCGGCCGTTGAAGCGCTGGACAACCTGCAGGGCAGCTGCGAGGCCGAAGCCCAGGCCGATGTGCAGCTGATGCTCGACTTTCTGCAGCAATCCAAGCGCGGCATCGTGCGCTGATGGCTGTGCCTGCCGTCATGGACCCGCAGCAAGAGATGTTTTTGGCCATGGTGGCCGGCGAGACCTCGGGCGACCTGCTCGCTGGCCTGGTGCTGCAGGGCCTGGCTGCTGATTTTCCCGGCCTGCGCTCGGCTGGCATTGGCGGGCCGCGCATGGCCCAGGCCGGGTTTGAGGCCTGGTGGCCCAGCGAGCGCCTGGCCGTGCATGGCTACAGCGCCGAGCTGGTCCGGCGCATCTGGGGTATTTTGCGCATCCGCAAGCAACTGGTGCAGCGTTTGACGGCGCAGCCGCCTCGGCTATTCGTCGGTGTCGATGCGCCCGATTTCAACCTCGGTGTCGAAGAGCGGCTGCGCGCCCAGGGCATCAAGACGGTGCATTTTGTCTGCCCCTCGATCTGGGCCTGGCGCCCAGAGCGGGTGGAGAAGATCCGCCGCTCGGCCGATCATGTGCTGTGCATTTTCCCATTTGAGCCCGCCTTGCTGGCCCAGCACGGCATTGCCGGCACCTATGTGGGCCATCCGCTGGCCAATGTGATCCCGCTGCAGCCCAACCGTGCAGCGGCACGCCAGCAGCTGGGCTTGCCGCTGGAGGGCGAAGTGCTGGCCCTGCTGCCGGGCAGCCGCGCCTCGGAAGTCAGCTACATCGCCAAGCCATTCTTTCTGGCCGCCGCGCGCCTTTTGCAGGCGCGACCTTCGCTTACAATCGTCGTCCCTGCCGTTCCGGCTTTGCGCGCACGCATTGATGCGCTGGCTGCTGAATGCGGGATATTGGAGCGCATCCGGGTACTGGATGGCCAGTCGCATCTGGCGCTGGAGGCCTGTGACTGCACCTTGATCGCCAGCGGTACCGCCACCTTGGAGGCGGCGCTGTTCAAGCGGCCCATGGTCATCAGCTACCACATGCATGCCATCAGCTGGCGCTTGATGCGCCGCAAGCAGCTGCAGCCCTGGGTGGGCCTGCCCAATATCCTGTGCCAAGACTTTGTCGTGCCCGAGCTCCTGCAAGAGGCGGCGACGCCCGAGGCCTTGGCCGAGGCAGTGGCGCAATGGTTGGACGCGCCACGCCTTGATCCAGCACGCCTGGCCCAGTTGGAGCAGCGTTTTCATGACCTGCACCTGGAACTGCGCAGGGATACCCCAAAGCTTGCTGCCGATGCCATCCAAAAAATTCTCTCTGCCTGACCAGGCCTCCTTGCCTTGGCATCCGCCGGGCTTGGTTGCGGGTGTGGATGAGGCAGGGCGGGGCCCCTTGGCGGGCCCGGTGGTGGCGGCAGCGGTCATTCTGGATGAGCGCTCGCCCATTGCCGGGCTGGCCGATTCGAAGAAGCTCACGGCGCGCGCCCGCGAGCGTCTCTATGACGAGATCTGCGGCAAGGCGCTGTGCTGCTCGATCGCACAGGCCTCCGTCGAAGAGGTCGATGGCCTCAATATCCTGCAAGCCACGATGCTGGCCATGCAGCGTGCGGTCAACGGCCTGCGCCTCAAGCCCGTGCGCGTGCTGGTTGACGGCAACCGCATTCCGCGCCTGGAGATGCCGGCCGAGGCCATCGTCAAAGGCGATGCGCTGGTGCAGGCCATCTCGGCGGCATCGATCCTGGCCAAGGTGCACCGGGACCGCTGGTGCCAGGACATCGACCGGCTCTACCCGCAGTACGGTTTTGCCGCGCACAAGGGCTATGGCACCGCCGTTCACCTGGCGGCGCTGCAGAGCTTTGGTGCCTGCCCTGAGCACCGGCGCTCGTTCTCTCCGGTGGCCCAGGCGATGGCCTTGGTCAAGACGGGCGCCTAAACCTCCGCCCTCGCTGTTTGCAGGCGCCAAGCCTGCGCAAAGGAATCATCTGTGTCCCCTGCTGCGCATCCTCCCGTTTTTATCCAGTCGCGTGACAATGCCTTGGTCAAGGATTTACGCCGTTTGATGGAAGAGGGTGCGGCCTACCGCAAGCAGGGGCGCTACTGGATCGAGGGCGACCACCTCTGCCGCGCAGCGCTGACGCGTGGCGTCAAGCCGGCAGTGGCCGTGTTCTCCGAGAAATTCTGGCAGTCGCCCGAGAACGTCTATGCCCATGCGGCCGCTCGCAACATCGTCATCGACACGGCCTTGTTGGCCAGCCTCAGCCCGCTGCCATCGCCTGCGCCTTTTGGCTTTTTGATGGATCTGCCGCTGCAGCAGGCGGGTATCCAGCCCGGCGTGGCCGCCGTGGTGCTGGACCGTGTGCAGGATGCCGGCAATGTGGGCTCCATCTTGCGCAGTGCCTCGGCCTTTGGTTTTGGCCAGGTGATTGCGCTCAAGGGATCGGCTGCGCTGTGGAGCGGCAAGGTGCTGCGCGCCGGCATGGGTGCGCATTTTGCGCTGCACCTGGTCGAGAATGCCTCGCAGGACGATGTGCTGGCCTTGCAGCAGCCGATGCTGGTCACCAGCTCGCACCAGGGCGACTGGCTGCACCGCGCCGCCTTGCCCTGGCCTTGCACCTGGGTCATGGGCCATGAGGGGCAGGGCGTGTCCGAGCCCTTGCAGGCGGTGGCCCAGCAGCACATCCGCATCACCCAGCCTGGGGGTGAGGAGTCGCTCAATGTGGGCGCGGCAGCGGCCATTTGCCTGCATGCCAGTGCGGCAGCGCGCGCCGATTGATGCGGCTGCAGCGGGCACTGGGGTAGGCTCTGCCAGTAATAACGAGTATGCGCATTGCGTAAATTTGCTGTTGTAACTACGCTCTGCGTTGGTGCGCTTCTGCGCAGAGTGTGTAATTTTTAGCGATTTGACCCTCAAATCATCCCCTGCCTCCACTCAGATTGCAGCTTGCACGCTACAATGGGTGGCTTTCAAGTAATCACGTCGCCCGGCTGCACTCAAAGCAATCTCTCATAAGCACAGTCTTCGCGGTGATCCTCAGGGACACCACAGACTCCGGGCGACCCGTAACCATCCGGAGAACCCAGTGTTTTTGTCTCAACAGAGCGCGTTTCCTCCCGCCATCCTGGCGCTCGCAGACGGCACGGTCTTTATTGGCAACTCAATCGGTGCGCAAGGCACCACGACCGGCGAAGTGGTGTTCAACACCGCGATGACCGGTTACCAGGAAATCCTCACCGACCCCAGCTACTGCCAGCAGATCGTGACACTCACGTATCCGCACATCGGCAACTACGGGATCAATGCGGAAGATATTGAGTCCGACAAAGTCTTTGCTGCTGGCCTGATCATCAAGAATCTGCCCCTGCTGGCCAGCAATTTCCGAAGCACGGAAACCTTGTCGGAATACCTGGTCCGCAGCAAGACGGTCTCCATCGCCAACATCGATACCCGCAAGCTCACCCGCCTGCTGCGCGACAAGGGTGCGCAAAACGGCGCCATCGTCGGTCTGGCCGCTGGCGAGCAGGTCTCGCAGGCGCGCATCGACGAAGCCATCGCCGCCGCCCAGGCCGCGCCCAGCATGAAGGGTCTGGACCTGGCCAAGGTGGTCAGCGTCTCGCAGTCCTACGAATGGGTGCAGACCGAGTGGCAACTGGCGCGCGCCGATGGCACGCCCGGCTACGGCAAGCTGCAGGACCATGCCTTCCACGTGGTCGCCTATGACTACGGCGTCAAGAAGAACATCCTGCGCATGCTGGCCGAGCGCGGCTGCCGCGTGACGGTGGTGCCCGCCCAGACGCCTGCGGCCGAAGTGCTCAAGTACCAGCCCGATGGCGTCTTCCTGTCCAACGGCCCTGGCGACCCGGAGCCCTGCGACTACGCGATCGACGCTGCGCGCACCATCATGGACAGTGGCGTGCCGACCTTTGGTATCTGCCTGGGCCACCAGATCATGGCGCTGGCCTGCGGTGCCAAGACCTTCAAGATGCAAAACAGCCACCACGGTGCCAACCATCCGGTCAAGGATCTGGACTCGGGCCGCGTCTGCATCACCAGCCAGAACCATGGCTTTGCCGTGGACCTGGACACCCTGCCGGCCAACACCCGTGCCACGCATGTGAGCCTGTTCGATGGCACCTTGCAAGGCATGGAGCGCACCGACCGCCCGGCCTTCTGCTTCCAGGGCCACCCCGAAGCCTCGCCAGGCCCGCATGACGTGTCGTACCTGTTCGACCGTTTTGTGAACCTGATGCGCGAGCACAAGAAGGCCTGATGCCAGGCGCCTGTTGCCCGCGCCCGAACCTGCACACGATGAACCCAAGGAATATGCTGCCGTGAAACTGTTTTCTTTTCCTGTCGCCACCTTAGAGAAAGCGATCAGCAAACGCATCATGACCTTGCCTGCCGAGCACAAGGAATGGTTCATGGCGCGCTGGCAGCAAAAGCCCTACAAGAAATCGTTCCTCGACAACAAGGCCTTGCCGCTGGTGACCATCGTGTCCAAGTGCAAGACCATGACGGACGAGGAATTCGACCAGGTGATGGCCGAGTGGGACGCCAAGTTCTACGAAGCCGAGGCGCAGGTTCTGCGCCCCATGGTGCAAGGGGATGGCCTGCTGCAGCTGATGCAAAAGAGCCTGCCCGAGGCCCGTGTCCTGGCCATTTTGAACAAATTAGATACCGACCGCGTATAAACCCAGCGCTGGGCGGCTGCCTACCAGGGTAGCCAGCCAGCGCGCGCGACTGCAAGGCGAGCCTCATGTCTAAACGCACCGATCTCAAAAGCATTCTCATCATTGGCGCTGGCCCGATCATCATCGGCCAGGCCTGCGAATTCGACTACTCCGGCGTGCAAGCCTGCAAGGCGCTGCGCGAGGAGGGCTACAAGGTCATCCTGATCAACAGCAACCCTGCGACGATCATGACCGACCCGGCCACAGCCGATGTCACCTATATCGAGCCCATCACCTGGCAGACGGTCGAGAAGATCATCGCCAAGGAGCGCCCCGATGCCATCCTGCCGACCATGGGTGGCCAGACCGCGCTGAACTGCGCGCTGGACCTGTGGAAGAACGGCGTGCTCGACAAGTACAAGGTCGAGCTGATCGGCGCCAAGCCCGAAGCCATCGACAAGGCAGAAGACCGTCTCAAGTTCAAGGACGCGATGACCAAGATCGGGCTGGGTTCGGCCCGCTCGGGCATTGCGCACAGCATGGAAGAGGCCTGGGATGTGCAGCGCCAGGTGGGCTTCCCCACCGTGATCCGCCCCAGCTTCACCCTGGGCGGCACCGGCGGCGGCATTGCCTACAACCCCGAAGAGTTCGAAGTCATCTGCAAGCGCGGTCTGGAGGCATCGCCCACCAACGAGCTGCTGATCGAAGAGTCTCTGCTGGGCTGGAAAGAGTACGAGATGGAGGTGGTGCGCGACACCGCCGACAACTGCATCATCGTCTGCTCGATCGAGAACCTGGACCCGATGGGCGTGCACACCGGTGACTCGATCACCGTGGCCCCTGCCCAGACCCTGACCGACAAGGAATACCAGATCCTGCGCAATGCCTCGCTGGCCGTGCTGCGCGAGATCGGTGTGGACACCGGTGGCTCCAATGTGCAGTTCTCGATCAACCCCAAGGATGGCCGGATGGTCGTCATCGAGATGAACCCGCGTGTCTCGCGTTCGTCGGCACTGGCCTCCAAGGCCACGGGTTTCCCGATTGCCAAGATCGCGGCCAAGCTGGCCGTGGGCTTCACCTTGGATGAGTTGAAGAACGACATCACCGGTGGCAAGACCCCCGCGTCGTTCGAGCCGACCATCGACTACGTGGTCACCAAGATCCCGCGTTTTGCCTTCGAGAAATTCCCGACGGCCGACAACCGCCTGACCACGCAGATGAAGTCCGTGGGTGAAGTGATGGCCATGGGCCGTACCTTCCAGGAGTCCTTCCAGAAAGCGCTGCGCGGCCTGGAAGTGGGCGTGGACGGCATGAACGAAAAGACCCAGGACCGCGAGATCCTGGAAAAGGAACTGGGCGAGCCCGGTCCCGACCGTATCTGGTATGTGGGCGATGCCTTTGCCGCCGGCTGGTCGCTCGATGAAGTGCACAACATCACCAAGATCGACAAGTGGTTCCTGGTGCAGATCGAGGAGATCGTCAAGCTCGAGCTGGCACTGGACAAGCACACCGAAGCCCAGGGCGACGACAAGGCGCTGGCTGCACTGTCGGCCGATGATCTGCGCAGCCTCAAGCAAAAGGGCTTCTCCGACCGCCGTCTGGCCAAGCTGCTGCACACGAGCGACAAGGCCGTGCGCGAAGCGCGCCATGCGCTGAATGTGCGCCCCGTGTTCAAGCGCGTCGATACCTGCGCGGCCGAGTTCTCGACCAACACGGCCTACATGTACTCGACCTACGACGAAGAGTGCGAAGCCCAGCCCAGCGACAAGAAAAAAATCATGGTGCTCGGCGGCGGCCCCAACCGCATTGGCCAGGGTATCGAGTTCGACTACTGCTGCGTGCATGCCGCGCTCGCGATGCGCGAAGATGGTTATGAAACCATCATGGTCAACTGCAACCCCGAAACCGTCTCGACCGACTACGACACCTCGGACCGCCTCTACTTCGAGCCGGTGACTCTGGAAGACGTGCTGGAAATCGTGGCCGTTGAAAAGCCCGTGGGCGTGATCGTGCAGTACGGTGGCCAGACCCCGTTGAAGCTGGCGCTGGCGCTGGAAGAGGCCGGTGTGCCGATCGTCGGCACCACGCCGGACATGATCGACGCGGCCGAAGACCGTGAGCGTTTCCAGCAGATGCTGCAGACGCTGAACCTGCGCCAACCGCCCAACGCCACCGCGCGTACCGAGGCGCAGGCGATGGAGCACGCCCGCGAGCTGGGCTACCCGCTGGTGGTGCGTCCCAGCTACGTGCTGGGCGGCCGCGCGATGGAGATCGTGCACGAAGAGCGTGATCTGGAGCGCTACATGCGTGAAGCGGTCAAGGTCTCCAACGACTCGCCCGTGCTGCTGGACCACTTCCTGTCCAACGCCATCGAGTGCGATGTGGACTGCGTGCGTGACCGCACCGGCAAGGTGTTCATCGGCGGCGTGATGGAGCACATCGAGCAAGCGGGCGTGCACTCCGGTGACTCGGCCTGCTCGCTGCCGCCTTACTACCTGAGCAAGGCGACGGTCGACGAGATCAAGCGCCAGACCGCAGCCATGGCCGAAGGCCTGAACGTGGTGGGCCTGATGAACGTGCAGTTCGCGATCCAGGAGCGCGACGGCAAGGACATCATCTATGTGCTGGAAGTGAATCCTCGCGCATCGCGTACCGTGCCTTTTGTCTCCAAGGCCACCGGCATCCAGCTGGCCAAGGTGGCCGCACGCTGCATGGTGGGCGACACGCTCGAAGAGCAGGGCATCACCCAGGAAGTGACGCCTCCGTACTTCAGCGTCAAGGAAGCCGTGTTCCCGTTTGTCAAGTTCCCCGGTGTGGACACCATCCTCGGCCCCGAGATGAAGTCCACGGGTGAGGTGATGGGTGTGGGCAAGACCTTTGGCGAAGCCTATGTCAAGAGCCAGCTGGGCGCAGGCACCAAGCTGCCCCGCTCGGGCAAGGTGTTCCTGACCGTGAAGAACGCCGACAAGCCACGCGCCGTGCAGATTGCCAAGGAGCTGGCGAGCATGGGCTTCCAGCTCTGCGCCACCCGTGGCACTGCGGCTGCGATTGCCGATGCCGGTATCGAGGTGCAAACGGTCAACAAGGTGACCGAGGGCCGTCCCCACATCGTGGACATGATCAAGAACAATGAAATTGCGATGGTCATCAACACCGTGGAAGAGCGCCGCAACGCCATTGCCGACTCGCGTGCGATCCGCACCAGTGCTTTGCTGGCCCGCGTGACCACCTTCACGACCATCTTTGGGGCCGAGGCCGCTGTCGAAGGCCTGCGCAACATGGATGACCTGGAGGTGTACTCGGTGCAGGAGCTGCACGCCAGCTTGCAGCACTGATCGCATCGCCGTTGGCCGATTTTTGTTGCAAGGCTCAAAAATCGGCATAATAGAGACTGCCTCGCAACCGCCGCGCTCCCCAGCGCGGCGGTTTGCTTTTGAACCCCCGCCGCATAGCAGGCGGATGATGTCTATCAGATGCCAGCCACAGCGCTGGCATCGCGACTGTTTGTGGAGACCGAGATGGCCACTATCCCCATTACCAAGCGCGGTGCAGAAAAGCTCAAAGAAGAGCTGCAACGCCTCAAGACCGTGGATCGTCCCGGCGTCATCGCGGCCATTGCGGAAGCTCGCTCGCATGGCGATCTGAGCGAAAACGCCGAATACGATGCGGCCAAAGACCGCCAAGGCTTTATCGAAGGCCGTATCCAGGAAGTGGAGGCCAAGCTGTCGGCCGCCCAGATCATCGACCCCTCGCAGCTCGACGCGGGCGGCAAGGTGGTGTTTGGCGCGACCGTGGACCTGGCCGATGAGGACAGCGGCGATCCGGTGACCTACCAGATCGTCGGCGAAGACGAGGCCGACCTCAAGCAGGGCCTGATCAATGTCTCCAGCCCGATTGCCCGTGCGCTGATCGGCAAGGAAGAGGGCGACACCGCCGTCGTGCAGGCCCCCGGTGGCGAGCGCCGCTACGAAGTCGTGGCCGTGCGCTACCTCTAAAGCCATCGGCCACTGCGCACCGAGCCCGCGATGAAAAACCGTCTGCCCGTTTTCGCAGCCGCCCTGTGGTGGGGCAGTCTGTCGGCCATCGGCTTCATGGCCGTGCCCATGCTGTTTGCCAACCTGCCGCAGGCATCGATGGCGGGCTTCATGGCCGCCAAGCTGTTTGCGGCGCAGACCTGGGTGTCGCTGGCCTGCGGCTTGGTGCTGCTGGTGCTGGCCAAGGACAAGGCCAGCAACACCATCGAGCGCTGGGCGCGCGCGGCATTGGGCTTTGTGCTGGCCGGCATGCTGATGGCGCTGGTCGTGCAGTACGGCATCTCGCCCAAGATCGTGCAGCGCGAGAACCTCAAGCTCTGGCACGGCCTGGGCACCTTGCTGTATGCGCTGCAGTGGCTGTGCGCGGCCCTTGTGCTGTGGCGGACATCCGCACCCGCACCACGGGCTTGATCTGGCCCAAGGCAATCGCCCGCCGCCGCGCTACACTGGGCGGGCCATGCAATCTCCCATCGTTTCCATCGACGCCAATGACTGGCGCAACACACCGGGCCGTCCGGAATGGACGGCCGCCGTTGAATCGGGCAAGGTGCTGTATTTCCCCCAACTCGCGTTTGCGCTCTCCGAGCAGGAAAAGACGCTGCTGCGCCCCGATGTGCGCGACCCCAAGTCGCGCAACATCAGCCTGAATGTGGATGGCAGCATCAAGGGCGTGGCCGGTGATGCCGCCACGCAGGCTGCCGTGGCGGCCATGGTCACGCGTTTTCGCGCGCAGGCCACCGCGCTGATTGCCGGTCTGTTCCCCGACTACATGCCGCTGGTGCGCATGGCGCCCACGAGCTACCGGCCCTCACAGGTCGAGACCCGTGCCCAGTCCTGGCGTGCCGACGACAAGCGCATGCATGTCGACGCCTTTCCCTCGCGGCCCAACTACGGCGAGCGCATCCTGCGCGTGTTCAGCAATGTCAATCCCGATGGCCAGCCCCGTGTCTGGCGTGTGGGTGAGCCTTTCGAGGATGTGGCGCGCAAGTTCTTGCCACGCGCCAAGCCCTATGTGGCCTGGCAGGCCAAGGCCTTGGCGATGCTGCATGTGACCAAGTCGCTTCGCAGCGAATACGACCACCTGATGCTGCAGCTGCACGATGGCATGAAGGGCGACATGGATTACCAGCGCAATGCGCCGCAGGAGACCGTGCCCTTTGCTGCCGGCTCCAGCTGGGTCTGCTTTTCGGACCAGGCGGTGCATGCGGTGATGTCGGGCCAGTACATGCTGGAGCAGACTTTCTTCCTGCCCCCGGGCAAGGAATACAACCCCGATGCAAGCCCGCTGGCGATCTTGACGCGCATGCAGGGCCATGCGCTGGTGGCAGCTGACCAGCGCTAAACCTGCTGCGCCAAAGCCCGCTGCGGGCCAAAAAAAGGCGTTGATCGCAGGGATCAACGCCTTTGGTTTTTTATGCGCAGGGCGGCTTAGCCCCAGGCCTTTTCAATCCAGCGGGCCGGCTGGATATGGTGGAAGCGCTTGTTGCGCAGGCCTTGCAGCGCGTCGGGCGGGTTGACCTCACCGTGGAAGATGACGATGCGCGCATCGGCGGGCGGCACCGGCTCCTTCCAGTAGTTGCTCGGCCAGGTGGGGATGCAGTAGTACTTGAAGCTCGGGCACCAGGCAGCCGGCCAGTAATCGAGCTTGCCCTGCTGGTGCAGAAAATGCGACAGGTACTCCTGCTCATTGCGGTACTGGGCGCGCAGCTGCTCGGTGTTGGCACGGAAGTTGGCCAGCACATCGGCATGGGCGCCCAAGGTGAAGCGGTAGACCGAAGAGTTGCCGACAATGCGCTCGCCAAAGCGCCAAAAACGCGGGTAGTCATGGATGATGCGAAATTCACCCGGCAGGGTGAAGAACTCATCGATGCTGCCGACGATCACCACATCCAGGTCCAGGAACAGCGCCTGGCCTTGCAGACCATACAGGTCCTGCTCGAAGGTGGTGAGCTTTTTCCAGGCGCCATCCCGCTGGCCGGGGGCCAGATGGATGTTCAGGTCCGGAATCGGGTGGCATTCCACTTCGCTGCGAATCCCTTGCGTGTCGTCGGTCAGGCAGACAAAGCGAAAATCGCCACTCAGATGGCGGCGAACCATGGCGTACAGCCGATTGACATAGTCGGGGCCATATTTGGTACCCCATTTCATGCAAAGGATGTGGCGATCGGTCACACTAGCTGCCCTGCTGCTTTTTGATCGACTTTTGCTTGGGCTTGGCGCGCTTGACCTGGCCGCCGGCCGTCAGGCGCTGGTTACCCAGGATGCGGATCTGCTTGACTTCGGGCTTTTGCCAGACGTTCTTGCTGAACTTGAGCACCTTGACTTCGCGCGGACCGGCCTTGCGGTCTTCGTCGAGTTGCTTTTCCTTCTCGGGCATCGGGCGCCACAGGACCAGCAGCTTGCCGATGTGCTGGATAGGCGCTGCATTGAGCGAGTCGGTCAGCTTCAGGAAGATGGCCTCGCGGTTGGCGCGGTCATCGGAGAAAACACGGATTTTGATCAGGCCATGGGCATTCAGGGCCAGGTCGACCTCTTTTTCGACGGCTTCGGTCAAGCCGTCACCGCCAATCAGAACCACGGGGTCGAGGTGGTGGGCTTCGGCGCGGTGCTCGCGACGTTGGGCGGGAGTGAGTTGTATTTGGGGCATAGCCCGTATTATCGGGGCTCCGGGGAGAAAACATGAAAGTAAGTACTAAAACCAAGAAGGTCAACAAGACTTGGCTCAATCAGCACATCAATGACCCCTATGTGCGGGCCGCGCAAAAAGACGGCTACCGCGCCCGTGCGGTCTACAAGCTCAAGGAAATCGATGAGCATTTCAAGCTGATCCGGCCGGGCGATGTGGTGGTCGATCTGGGCTCCACGCCTGGCGCCTGGAGCCAGTACGTGCGCCGCCGCCTCTCGCCCGAGGGTGCTGCGGTGGGGGAGCTCAATGGTGCCATCATCGGGCTGGACATGCTGCCGATGGAGCCCATCGAGGGTGTGGACTTCATCCTGGGCGATTTCCGCGAGCAGGAAGTGCTGGACCAGCTGGAGAAAACCTTGGCCAAGCGCCGCGTCGATGTGGTGATCTCGGACATGGCGCCCAACCTGTCAGGGGTGGAGAACGTGGATGCCGCCCGTATTTCGCATCTGATCGAGCTGGCCGTGGACTTTACCTGCCAGCACATGAAGCCCGAGGGCACCTTGGTGGTCAAGCTGTTCCACGGCAGTGGTTACTCGCAACTGGTGGATTTGTTCAGGCAGACCTTCCAGGTGGTCAAGCCTTACAAACCCAAGGCCTCGCGCGATAAATCCTCGGAAACCTATTTGATCGGCATGCGCCTCAAGCCCGAGGCGCAGCGCTGAGCACCCTTGGCAAACTGCCTGCTTTAGTGCGGCATGCACAGAGGGCGCTGAAACACTGAGACAATAGGCTTTACTGAGCAATCCTGCGTGCCACCAAGGGGAAAGCGCAAGCATTGACCCTTGAAAGTCCTAAAATAGTGCATATCTGACATAACAGATTCTGTGTCTTTCCCGATTTCCTACTACTGGAGCCCCCTTGAACAATCAGTGGTTTTCTAAGATCGCCGTATGGCTTGTCATTGCCATGGTGCTGTTCACCGTGTTCAAGCAATTGGACAACCGTGCAGGCGCCAGCGCGAACAAGATCCCGTATTCCGAGTTTTTGCAAGATGTCCGCAATGGCCGCATCAAGACTGCGACCCTGCAGGAAAGCCCTGCCGGCACGGTGATCACGGCGACCACGGGCGACGATCGCAAGCTCCAGACCACGGCGACCTACATGGACCGTGGCCTGATTGGCGACCTGATCAACAACAACGTCAAGTTTGACGTGAAGGAGCGCGAAGAAGGCTCGCTGCTGATGAGCCTGCTGATCAGCTGGGGCCCGATGCTGCTGCTGATCGGCGTCTGGGTCTACTTCATGCGCCAGATGCAAGGCGGCGGCAAGGGCGGTGCATTCAGCTTTGGCAAGTCCAAGGCGCGCATGCTCGACGAAAACAACAACAGCGTCACCTTTGCCGATGTGGCCGGTTGCGACGAGGCCAAGGAAGAAGTCAAGGAAGTCGTCGACTTCCTCAAAGACCCCAACAAGTTCCAAAAGCTCGGCGGCCGCATTCCCCGTGGTCTGCTGCTGGTCGGCCCTCCCGGTACCGGTAAGACCTTGCTGGCCAAGTCCATTGCCGGCGAAGCCAAGGTGCCGTTCTTCTCGATCTCGGGTTCGGACTTCGTCGAAATGTTTGTCGGCGTGGGCGCGGCCCGCGTGCGCGACATGTTCGAGAACGCCAAGAAGAATGCGCCTTGCATCATCTTCATCGACGAAATCGACGCCGTCGGCCGCCAGCGTGGCGCCGGCATGGGCGGTGGCAACGACGAGCGCGAGCAGACCCTGAACCAGATGCTGGTCGAGATGGATGGTTTCGAGACCAATATGGGCGTGATCGTGGTGGCTGCCACCAACCGCCCCGACATTCTCGATGCCGCCTTGCTGCGCCCAGGCCGCTTTGACCGCCAGGTCTACGTGACCCTGCCCGATGTGCGTGGCCGCGAACAGATCCTGAATGTGCACATGCGCAAGATCCCGGTGGGCCAGGATGTGAACCCCAACATCATCGCCCGTGGCACGCCCGGCATGTCCGGTGCTGATCTGGCCAACCTCTGCAACGAAGCTGCGCTGATGGCTGCCCGCCGTAACGCACGCACCGTGGAGATGCAGGACTTCGAAAAGGCCAAGGACAAGATCTTCATGGGCCCAGAGCGCAAGTCTGCGGTGATGGACCCCGAAGAGCTGAAGAACACCGCCTACCACGAAGCCGGCCACGCGCTGATCGGCAAGCTGCTGCCCAAGTGCGATCCGGTGCACAAGGTCACCATCGTGCCGCGTGGCCGTGCGCTGGGCGTGACCTTCACGCTGCCCGAGAAGGACCGCTACGGTTACGACAAGGAATGGGCACTGAGCCGTATCGCGATGCTGTTTGGCGGCCGGATTGCTGAAGAAGTCTTCATGAACCAGATGACCACGGGTGCATCGGACGACTTCAACAAGGCCACCCAGCTGGCGCGCGACATGGTGACCCGCTACGGCATGACCGATGCGCTGGGCCCGATGGTCTACGCCGAGCAGGAAGGCGAGCCCTTCCTGGGCCGCTCGATGAGCAAGCCCAGCAACATCAGCGAAGAGACCATGCAGAAGGTGGACGCCGAAGTGCGCCGCATCATCGATGAGCAATATGGTCTGGCGCGCCGCCTGATCGAAGAGCACAGCGACAAGATGCATGCGATGGCCAAGGCCATGCTGGAGTGGGAAACCATCGATGCCGAGCAGCTGGACGACATCATGGCGGGCAAGGCACCGCGCCCGCCCAAGGACTGGACGCCACGCAACCCACCGTCGAGCAGCAATGACGGCGGCGCAGGCGGCAGCCCCACCGTGGTGACGGAGCCGGCACACACCCCGGTCTGATCACGACAGACCCTGGCGAAAAGCGCTCTGCCCGAGCGCTTTTCTTATTTTTAAAGGACACCTCTGATGCGCCACTGGCAAACCACCCGCTTTCGTATTGACCTGACTGCGCCGCAAGTGATGGGCATCGTCAATGTCACGCCGGACTCGTTCTCGGACGGCGGCAGCCACGAGGGCGTCTCGGCCGCGATGATCCATGCGGAAAAGCTGCTGGCTGATGGCGCGCATATCCTGGACATTGGCGGTGAGTCCACCCGCCCGGGCAGCCCTGCGGTGCCGCTGGACGAAGAGTTGCGCCGGGTGCTGCCGGTGGTCAAGGCTGCGGTGGCCTTGCAGGTGCCGATCTCGGTCGATACCTACAAGCCCGAGGTGATGCAGGCGGTGCTGGATCTAGGCGCGGACATCATCAACGACATCTGGGCGTTGCGCCAGCCAGGCGCGCAGGCGGTGGTTGCGGCCCACCCGCAATGCGGCGTCTGTCTGATGCACATGCATGCCGATCCGCAGACCATGCACCAGGAGCACATGGCCGCTCTGGGCGATGTGGCGGCCGAGGTGCTGGATTTTTTGCAGACCCAGACCCGCAGCCTGGAGGCGCTGGGTGTGCAGACCGAACGCATCGTCTGGGATGCCGGCACCGGCTTTGGCAAAAGCCCGGGCCAGAACTTTGCGCTGCTGCAGCAGCAGCCCCGGCTGGCTGCGGCCGGCTACCCGCTGCTGGCGGGCTGGTCGCGCAAGGGCTCGCTGGGCAAGGTGACGGGGCGGGTGGTGGCCGAGCGCATGCCCGCCAGCATTGCGGCGGCGCTGCTGTCGGTCGAGCATGGCGCGGCCATTGTGCGTGTGCACGATGTACGCGAGACCTGCGATGCGCTGGCCGTGCTGCAGGCGATGCGCGCCCCGCAATCTTTGGATACCCAGGGCTGACGCGGTTTGCGCCTGGCATCGTTGGTCAGGCGCTACACTGCTACTGCGCCATACACCACCGATGGCGCGTTTTCACTTTCTCTCAGGCCCCCCACAAGCAAGAACACTATGGCACGACAGTATTTTGGAACCGATGGCATCCGTGGCACGGTAGGCAAGCCACCGATCACCCCTGACTTTGTGCTGCGCCTGGGCCATGCCGTGGGCCGGGTGCTGCGCCGCGAGCAGGAGCGCCCGACGGTGCTGATCGGCAAGGACACGCGCATCTCGGGCTATATGCTTGAGAGCGCGCTGGAGTCGGGACTCAATTCGGCCGGTGTCGATGTGGTTCTGCTGGGCCCGTTGCCGACCCCGGGCGTGGCCTACCTCACGCGCGCCCAGCGCGCCAGCCTGGGTGTGGTCATCAGCGCCAGCCACAACCCCTTTGACGACAACGGCATCAAGTTCTTCAGCGCCGAAGGCGCCAAGCTGCCCGACAGCTGGGAAGAGTCGGTGGAAGCGGCTCTGATGGAGGGCTTTGACTGGGTGCCCTCCGCAGCGCTGGGCAAGGCCCGCCGCCTCGATGATGCTGCAGGCCGCTATATCGAATTCTGCAAGAGCACCTTTGACCACCGGCTGACCTTGCGCGGCCTCAAGATCGTGGTCGATGCAGCCCACGGCGCGGCCTACCATATTGCGCCCAAGGTCTTCCATGAGCTGGGCGCCGAGGTCATCACCATTGGCTGCAATCCGGACGGCCTCAACATCAACCAGGATGTGGGGGCCACCCATCCCGATGCGCTGGTGCGCTCGGTGCGCTCCAACGGCGCCGATCTGGGCGTGGCGCTCGATGGCGATGCCGATCGGCTGCAACTGGTCGATGCCAAGGGCCGGCTCTACAACGGCGATGAGTTGCTCTACCTGATGGCCATGGACCGCCTGCGCCGGGGCAAGAAGCTGCCCGGCGTCGTGGGCACCTTGATGACCAACCTGGCGGTGGAAACCGCCTTGCAAAAGCAGGGCGTGGAGCTGGTGCGTGCCAAGGTCGGTGACCGTTATGTGCTCGAAGAGCTGCAGCGCCGCAACTGGGTGCTGGGCGGTGAGAGCTCGGGCCACCTGCTGGCGCTGGACAAGCACACCACCGGCGATGGCCTGGTGAGTGCCCTGCAGGTGCTGCAAGCCTGCGTGAGCCGCAACCAGAGCGTGGCCGAGCAGCTCGATGGCGTGGATCTGTGCCCCCAGGTGCTGCTCAATGTGCGGCTGCAGCCGGGCCAGGACTGGCGCAACAACAACAAGCTGTTTGAACTCGAGCGCAGCATCACCGACGACTTTGCCGGCCAGGGCCGGGTGCTGATCCGGCCCAGCGGTACCGAGCCGCTGCTGCGCGTGATGGTCGAGGCCTTTGATGCGGCCCAGGCCAGCCGCTGTGCGGAACAATTGGCCGAGGTAGCCCGCCAGTCCTGATGTGTAGCTGCGTGTAAGCAGTGTTTTGAAGGCAGTTGTTGTAGGAGTGCACCTTCATGCAACTGTCATGTTTTGCACATGGCGCTGTCATCTGCGGGCAGGACACTGAAAGCGCTCTGTATCAGCCCGTCGAGCAGCCGGGGCCGCACGGCGGTCTGGCACCATGCAAGGGCGGCAGGGCGCTACAGGAGCTCTGCCATGCACAACAAACACAGCTTTTTCAGCGCATCCGAGACCGCCATTGTCACGCCCTCGGCGCCGAAACCGCAGGCGACCCTGCCTGCAACCGCCGCGGCGGCCAACCCGCTGGACATCGAGGTCTCCTGGGCCTGCCACCTCGACGAGGTGCGCGAAGCCCAGCGCCTGCGCCACCAGATTTTTGCCGGCGAGATGGGCGCGCAGCTGCAAACCAGCCTGGAAGGCCATGATGTCGATGGCTTTGATGACTACTGCGAGCACCTGCTGGTGCGCCAGGGCCAGAGCAAGCAGGTGATCGGCACCTACCGCCTGCTGACCCCCGCCCAGGCCTTGCGCGCCGGCCGCACCTATTCTGACGGAGAGTTTGACCTGAGCGCCATTGATGCATTGCGCCCGCGCATGGTGGAACTCGGCCGCAGCTGCGTGCATCCGGACTACCGCCAGGGCGGGGTGATCATGGCGCTGTGGGGCGCGCTGGCCAGCTTCATGCTGCGCAACAAGCTCGATGTGATGATGGGCTGCGCGAGCATCCCCATGTGGCACAACGGGATTGTCAGTGGTGATGCCGCTGCCAGCATCTGGCGCCAACTGCTGGCCAAGGGCCAGATCTCCCATGAATACAGCGTCGTGCCGCACCTGCCGCTGCCCCTGGAGCAACTCAACGACCAGGTCGATGTGGAGCCGCCTGCGCTGATCAAGGGCTATCTGCGCGTCGGCACCGAGGTGATCGGTGCGCCGGCCTGGGATCCAGACTTCAATACCGCCGATCTGCCGATGCTGATGCAGCTCGACCGCCTGCCTGCGCGCTACCGCAAGCACTTTCTGGGTTGATGGCGCAAGCCGCTTGCAAGCGCTGCGCCTCCCCTTCCGAAGGACGCCGGGCGCAAGTGACGGTTCACCTCTCGGGTCCATTCCAAGGCGGCAACGTAGGCATACAGAATGGATGCATATAGGCCTAGTGGAAAGTCCTCATAATCAAAACACTGCTTGTGCTGCAGGCGGTGTTTTTTGCTATCCAAAGGACCTATGGTGAGCTCTCTCTCGCAATCCCCACAACCGCCGATTACCTTGCTGGTGTTCAACCCCATGGCCGAGCCGCTGCTCGACCAGATTCGCGCGCATGCTGAGGTGGTGTATGCACCCACCCCCGAGCTGCGCGCCAGCGCGGTGGCCTCGCACGGCGCCCAGGCGCAGGCCGTGTTGACCATTGGCTCGATTGGCCTGACGGCCGAAGAAATCGACCAGATGCCGCAGCTGCGCCTGGCCTGCACCTTGGGCGCGGGCTATGAAGGCTTGGCGCTGGATGCGCTGCGCGCGCGCGGCATTGTGCTGGCGACCGGGGCGGGCACCAATGACACCAGCGTGGCCGACCACAGCTTTGGTCTGATTCTGGCGTCCATGCGCAATTTCCGCACCCTGGACCAGCAGGCCCGCGCCGGTGTCGACCGCTACAGCCTGGCCCATCCGCCCAGCGTGTCGGGCAAGAAGCTGGGCATTCTGGGCCTGGGTCATATCGGCCTGAAGATCGCCAGGCGTGCCGAGGGCTTTGACATGCCGGTGGGCTACCACAACCGCCAGCCCAAGGCAGGGGTGGGCCACCGCTATTTCGATTCGCTGCATGCGCTGGCCAGCTGGGCCGATATCCTGGTCTGCGCCACGCCGGGCGGCCCGGGCACCAAGCACCTGGTCAATGCCGAGATTCTGCAGGCGCTGGGCCCGAGCGGCTACCTGATCAATATTGCGCGGGGCTCGGTGGTGGACACACTGGCGCTGGCTGCGGCCTTGAAGGACGGCACCATTGCTGGCGCCGGCATCGATGTCTATGAGAGCGAGCCGCATCGCCCCGAGCCGCTGATCGACCTGCCCAACATCCTCATCACGCCCCATGTGGCGGGCTGGTCGCCAGAGGCCACCCAGGCGAGCCTGACGCAGTTCATCGGCAACCTGACGGGCGTGTTCTCGGGTAAGGGCGCTGTGGCGCCCGTGAATCTGGGCGCTTAAGGCTCGGCAGAAAAAACACCCAGGCCGTCACCGGCCTGGGTGTGTAGCGCCTTATTTGGCGGTGATGCCCAGCGCCTGCTTGAACTGGAAGGGGTAGGGCGTCTTCTGCCAGGCCAGCACTTCTTCGCCCAGCAGGTAGGCCGATTGCGGAAACTGCTCGGCCCAGCCGGGGGCCACCTTGAGCGACCATTTTTCGGTCTTGTCGCGCAGGCAGATCTGGTCGAGCGCCGGGTCGCGGCGCGCATGGCACAGCAGGGTCGCGAGGCGCAGGCACAGCAGCTCCAGCGCAAAATCGCGGTCCTGCAAGAAGGCATCGACCTTGCGCAGCTTGCCCCTCTGCGCCAGCACCAGGGCTGCCAGGTGGGACAGCTCGGTTTGGGTAAAGCCGGGCACATCGCTGTGGCCCAGCACATAGGCGCCGTGGTGGTGGTGGTCGGTGTGCGAGATAAGGCAGCCGATCTCATGGAGCTGGCTGGCCCAGTCGAGCATGGGCGACTGCAGCTCGGCCGGCGCGGTTGCTCCCGCATAGCGGCGTGCCTGCTCGTACAAGGTGGCGGCAGTGCGCTGCACGCGGCCCGCTTGCGTGCGATCGACCTGGTAGCGCTCCTTGAGCGCGGCGATCGTGCGGTGGCGGATATCGCTGAATTCCTCGTGCTGCACCATGTCGCGCAGCAGGCCTTGGCGCAGCGCGCCGCTGGCAATGCGCAGCTCCTGGATCTGCAGCAGATCAAACACTGCGCACAGCACGGTCACGCCGCCGCCAATCACTGCGCGGCGCTCTTCCTTGAGGCCTTCAAGCCGCAGCTCGCTGGCATTGCCGGCAGCCAGCAATTGGTCGCAGAGCCAGTGCAGCTGCTCGCGCGTCACCACGTCGGGCTGGCCGCCGTGCAGCGCCAGCACATCGGCAATCGCGTTGGCCGTGCCCGAGGTGCCATAGGCGCAGTCCCAGCTGCCGGGCACAAAATGGTGGGCTGCTTCTTCCATCACCGCCTGCGCGGCGATCTGCGCGGTTTTCAGCGCCGATTTGCTGAATTCACCCTGGGGAAAATAACGCAACGACCAGGCCACGCTGCCCACGGGGAAGGAGGCCACGCGCTGCGAGCTGTAGCGCTGGCCCAGGATCAGCTCGGTGGAGCGGCCGCCGATATCGACCACCAGGCGGCGCTCGTCCGACGGGGGCAGCGAGTGGGCCGCGCCCTGGTAGATCAGGCGCGCTTCTTCGGGCCCGGAGATGATGCTGATCGGGTAGCCCAGAATCTGGTTGGCGCGCTGGATGAAGACATCGCTGTTGCGCGCCTCGCGCAAGGTCTGGGTGGCTACGGCGCGCACATGGGCGGCAGGAAAGCCCTGCAGGCGCTCGGCAAAGCGGGCCAGGCAGTCCCAGCCGCGCTGCATGGCCTCGGCCGTCAGCAGGCCTTGCTCATCGAGGCCGGCGCCCTGGCGCACCATCTCCTTGAAATATTGCACGCGTTCAATATGGCCAGCGGCATAGCGGCCAACTTCCAGGCGGAAACTATTGGATCCCAGATCCACCGCGGCAAGCAAGGTGCCATCAAGCATAAGTGTCGTCATCTATCGGTTCTGCAGTCGAGGCAGGCAGCATAGCACCTGACTCTCTAGGTGACTCCGCTATACAGCGGCATGCTGACAAAACTTTAAAAGTAAGTCTTTCGCGTGAATCTAATATGACAATCCTGTGCGCTGTTGTTGTGTGACATCGACCCCCGTACGGGGCAAATTGGGTGAAAAATGTCATGCCAGTGTCATATACATTTTTTACAGTTCACTCCATTGCGTTTCATCACCAACAGGAGTTTTCATGAAAGTGTCCGCGATTCGAGTGCTGGTAGCTGGTCTGGTTGCCGCCGGTGCGTTTGCCCATGTGCACGCCGAAGAGGCTACCGGTGCCGGTGCAAGCTTCCCAGCTCCACTGTATTCCAAGTGGGCTGCTGACTACAACAAGGCCACTGGCGTCAAGATTAACTACCAATCGGTGGGTTCGAGCGCCGGTATCAAGCAAATCGATGCCAAGACCGTGGACTTCGGTGCCTCCGACATGCCTTTGAAGGACGAAGAGCTGGCACAAAAGGGTCTGGTGCAGTTCCCCACCGTGATCGGCGGCATTGTGCCCGTGGTCAACATCAAGGGCATCACCCCCGGTCAACTCAAGCTCAACGGCCAAGTGCTGGGCGACATCTACCTGGGCAAGATCACCAAGTGGAATGATCCAGCGATCACCAAGCTGAACCCCGGCGTGGCTCTGCCAGACGCCACCATCGCTCCCGTGCGCCGCGCTGACGGCTCGGGCACGACCTTCGGCTTCACCAACTACCTCTCCAAGGTCAACACCGAGTGGAAGGAAAAAGTGGGTGAGGGCGCTGCCGTGAACTGGCCTACCGGTGCCGGTGGCAAGGGCAACGAAGGCGTGGCCGCCTATGTGGGTCGCCTGCCTAACTCCATCGGCTACGTGGAATACGCCTACGTCAAGCAAAACAAGATGGTCTTCGCCCAGCTGCAAAACGCCGATGGCAACTTTGTCAGCCCAGAAAGCGCCAACTTCAAGGCCGCTGCTGCCGGTGCCGACTGGAACAAGAGCTTCTACCAGATCCTGAACAACCAGCCTGGCAAGGATGCATGGCCCATCACCTCGGCTACCTTCATCCTGATGCGCAAGCTGCAGGAAAAGCCAGCCCAGGGCACCACCTCGCTGAAGTTCTTCGAGTGGGCTTACACCTCCGGTGACGGCACTGCTGACGGCCTGGACTATGTGCCAATGCCTGCCAGCGTCAAGGACATCATCTACAAGTCCTGGGGCGAGATCAAGGACGGCAGCGGCAAGGCTGTGTTCGCCAAGTAAGTCGAAAAATGATGGGCCGCTCGGGTAGCGGCCCTTTTCCACACTGAATGGAATCAAACGTGTCGACATCCTTTCCTGTTCAAAACAAAACGGTTGCCGCCGGCAAAGCGCAGATGCAATCCAGCCAACCGCCAACGCGCAAGCCTTGGCTCTCCAACTCCGTCGCTGACGGCTTTTTTGCGTTCCTCGCGCGCGGTGCTGCGGTGCTGACCCTGGCCCTGCTGTTGGCCATCATGGGCTCGCTGATCGTCGGCGCCTGGCCTGCCATCCGTGAATACGGCATCGGATTTTTCTTCAACAGCGAGTGGGATCCTGTCCAGAACCGTTACGGCGGTCTGGTGATGATCTATGGCACCTTGGCCACCTCGTTCATTGCGATGCTGATCGCTGTGCCCGTGAGCTTTGGCATTGCGCTGTTCCTGACTGAACTCTCCCCCGTCTGGCTCAAGCGCCCGCTGGGTACCGCTGTGGAACTGCTCGCTGCCGTGCCGTCCATCGTCTACGGTATGTGGGGCTTGATGGTGTTTGGCCCCTTGCTGGCCACCTATGTGCAGCAGCCGCTGCAGAACCTGTTCCAAGGCGTTCCTTACATGGAAGCCTTCTTCTCCGGCCCTCCCGTCGGTATCGGTATTTTCTCGGCCGGCGTGATCCTGGCCATCATGGTGATCCCCTTCATCGCATCGGTGATGCGTGATGTGTTTGAAGTCACCCCCGCGCTGCTCAAGGAATCGGCCTATGGCCTGGGTTCCACCACCTGGGAAGTGATGTGGAAAGTCGTGCTGCCCTACACCAAGACCGGTGTCTTCGGTGGCGTGATGCTGGGCCTGGGCCGCGCACTGGGCGAGACCATGGCCGTCACCTTCGTGATCGGTAACATGAACCAGCTCAACTCGCTGTCCATCTTTGAAGCGGCCAACAGCATCACCTCGGCACTGGCCAATGAGTTCGCCGAAGCCGGCGAAGGTCTGCACCAGGCATCGCTGATCTACCTGGGTCTGGCCCTGTTTTTCATCACGTTCATCGTCCTGGCCTGCTCCAAATTTATGCTGAGCCGCCTGCAAAAGAATGAAGGAGCCCGTTCATGACCACCGGAGAAAGCTTGATCCAGGCATCCGATCTGGCCAGCCAGCGCGCTGCCAAGTACCGTGCACGCAACCGCGTCAACCAAGTCGCGATTGCCCTGTCCCTCGCAGCCATGGCCTTTGGCGTGTTTTGGCTGATCTGGATTCTGTGGGAAACCCTGCGCCTGGGCGTGGGCGGTCTGAGCGTGGCCCTGGTCACCCAGATGACCCCGGCTCCCAATGAAATTGGCGGTATCGCCAACGCCATCTGGGGCTCGCTGGTGATGGTGACCCTGGCCACCTTCGTGGGCACGCCCATCGGTGTGATGGCCGGTATCTACCTGGCCGAGTACAACAAGACCGGCTGGCTCGCGTCGGTGACCCGCTTTGTCAACGACATTCTGCTGTCGGCACCCTCGATCGTGATCGGTCTGTTCGTCTACTCGATGATCGTGATCCGCTTCAAGAGCTTCTCGGGCTATGCCGGTGTCATTGCGCTGGCGCTGATCGTGATTCCGGTGGTCATCCGTACCACCGAGAACATGCTGATCCTGGTGCCATCGAGCCTGCGTGAAGCGGCCTACGCACTGGGCACGCCCAAGTGGAAGGTGATCAGCATGGTGACCTTGCGTGCCGCCCGTGCCGGTGTCATCACCGGTGTGCTGCTGGCCGTGGCCCGTATCGCTGGCGAAACCGCTCCGCTGCTGTTCACCGCACTGAACAACCAGTTCTGGAATACCGACTTGTCCAAGCCGATGGCGAGCCTGCCGGTCACCATCTTCAAGTTTGCGATGAGCCCTTATGAAAACTGGCAACAACTGGCCTGGGCAGGTGTCTTCCTGATCACGCTGGCGGTGCTGGGTCTGAACATTCTTGCGCGCAGCATGGCGCGCCAAAAATAAGTATTCACAGGTGAACCCTATGTTGACAAAAACCAATGCGGCTAACGCCAATGCACTGAACTCCAAGATCTCGGTGCGCGACCTGAACTTCTACTACGGCAAGTTCCACGCGCTCAAGAACATCAACCTGGAAATCCCGGAAAACAAGGTCACCGCCTTCATCGGCCCGTCGGGCTGCGGCAAGTCCACCTTGCTGCGTACCTTCAACCGCATGTACGAGCTCTACCCCGAGCAGCGCGCCGAAGGCCATATCGGTCTGGATGGTGAAAACCTGCTGACCAGCAAGCAGGACGTGGCCCTGATTCGCGCCAAGGTCGGCATGGTCTTCCAAAAGCCCACGCCGTTCCCGATGTCCATCTACGACAACATCGCCTTTGGCGTGAAGCTGTTCGAGGACCTGAGCAAGAGCGACATGGAAGAGCGCGTGGAATGGGCGCTGCGCAAGGCCGCGCTGTGGACCGAAGTCAAGGACAAGCTGGGCCAAAGCGGCTCGGGCCTCTCCGGCGGTCAGCAGCAGCGTCTGTGCATTGCCCGCGGTATCGCGATCAAGCCCGAAGTGCTGCTGCTCGATGAGCCTTGCTCGGCGCTGGACCCCATCTCTACGGCCAAGATCGAAGAGCTGATCGCTGAGCTGAAGGACGACTACACGGTGGTGATCGTGACCCACAATATGCAGCAGGCCGCCCGCTGCAGCGATTTCACCGCCTACATGTACCTGGGCAGCCTGATGGAGTTCGGTGCCACCGAACAGATGTTCTTCAAGCCCCAGCGCAAAGAGACCGAAGACTACATCACCGGTCGTTTCGGCTAAGCCGCGCGGTCACGCCAACCACTACAACGAAAAGAGCCTGATATGACAGAAAAACATCTCTCATCACAGTTCGACAGCGAGCTCAACAGCATCTCCTCGCGGGTGATGGAGTTGGGCGGCCTGGTCGAGTCCCAGATCCAGCAGGCCATCTACGCGCTGTCGCAGTTCAGCACCGAGGCCGTCGAGCGCGTTGAAGAGCAGGAAAAGCGCGTCAACCAGCTGGAAGTGGACATCGACTACGAACTCTCGACCATCATTGCGCGCCGCCAGCCCACGGCCCGCGATCTGCGCTTGCTGATAGCTTTTTCCAAGGCCACGGCCAACCTGGAACGCATGGGTGACGAAGCCCACAAGATGGCCCGCATGGTCGGCTCCATCATTGACAGCGGCGCCGCCCGCTCGCTGCCGACCTCGGACCTGCGTGTGGCCGCCGAGCTCGCCTCGGGCCTGCTGCGCAAGACCTTGGATGCCTTTGCCCGCCTGGACACCACGGCGGCCGTGTCGATCCTCAAGGAAGACGACCTGATCGATGCCGAGTTCGACGGTTTTGTGCGCAAGCTCATCACCTACATGATGGAAGATCCGCGCAAGATCTCGCCGAGCCTGGACCTGCTGTTCCTGGCCAAGGCCATCGAGCGCATCGGTGACCACTCGAAGAATGTTGCCGAGCTCATCATCTACCTGGTCAAGGGTATCGATGTGCGCCACACCACCATGCAAGAAATCGAATCGAGTGTTTTGTAGAGTCTGAGTTATGAAAAAACTGCCACGCGTTCTCATTGTCGAAGACGAGCCCGCGATTGCCGAGCTGATCGCGGTGAACCTGCGACACAACGGCTGCCTGCCGATCTGGGCAGAGGATGGTGATGCTGCACAGCGCGAGTTGGACGCGGTGCTGCCCGATGTGATCTTGCTGGACTGGATGCTGCCTGGCCAAAGCGGCCTCTCGCTGGCGCGCAAATGGCGTGCGGATGCCCGCGTCAAGGGCATCCCCATCATCATGCTGACCGCCCGCGGCGATGAGCCCGACAAGATCGCCGGGCTCGATGCCGGTGCCGATGACTACATCACCAAGCCTTTTTCCACGCAGGAGCTGCTGGCCCGCATCCGTGCAGTGCTGCGCCGCCGCATTCCCGAGCAGGTCAACGACAGTGTGACGATTGGCGAGCTGGTGCTGGACGCGGCCACGCACCGCGTGACCTTCCAGGGTGAGCTGCTCAAGCTCGGCCCCACCGAGTTCAAGCTGCTGCACTTTTTGATGAAGCATGCCGAGCGTGTGCACTCGCGCTCGCAGCTGCTCGACAAGGTCTGGGGCGACCATGTCTTCATTGAGGAGCGCACCGTGGACGTCCACGTCAAGCGTCTGCGCGAGGCCTTGGGCGCTGCCAATGTGATGGTGGAGACCGTGCGTGGTGCCGGCTACCGCATCACCGGCCAGCCCCAGGCGCTGCAGCGCGCTTAGCTTGCAGCCTGCCTGTGATGCGGGGATACTTCCGCATTCGGGCAGCTTGCTCTTTTTTTGTAGGCTGCGCTGGTCGCAGCTTTTTTTGTTTTTGAGCGTTAGGCCTGCATGCTGTTTCGCATTGTCAGTTTTTTGTTTTTTCAGGCCCTGGGCGCGGCCCTGGGCTGGTGGCTGGGGCAGTTGCCCGGTGCACTGTTGGCGGCCATCATCGGGGCCTGGTGCTGGTTTGTCGTCGATGTCTGGCGCGGCAACAAGGTGGTGGGCTGGCTGCGGCACGGCGACGCGGACAGCGCCCCGCAGCTGATGGGCATGTGGGGCGAGGCGGCCGACCGGGCGCGGCGCCTGGTGCGCCAGCTGCAAAAGAACGAGGCGCAGTCCGATGACCGGCTGCACCAGGTGCTGACGGCCATCCAGGCCTCGCCCAACGGCGTCGTGCTGCTCGACGAGCACAGCCATATCGAGTGGTGCAACCAGACTGCATGTGACCACTTTGGCTTCAATCTGGAGCGCGACCATATGCAGGTCATCACCAACCTGGTGCGCGCGCCGGAGTTCATCGGCTATTTCAACGCCAACAATTTCAGCAAGGATGTGGTGATGGTCAGCCCGGTGATGCGCGCGGCCAGCCCGATGCGCATGTCGGTGCAGATGTTCCCCTATGGCGGCAACCGCAAGCTGCTGCTCTCGCGCGATGTCACCTCGATGGAGCTGGCCGATGCAATGCGGCGCGACTTTGTCGCCAATGTCTCGCACGAGATCCGCACCCCGCTGACGGTGCTGGCCGGCTTTATCGAAACCTTACAGACCCTGCCGCTGAGCGCCGAGGAGCGCACCCAGTACCTGGCGCTGATGTCCAACCAGGCCCACCGCATGCAAGGCCTGGTGGTCGATCTGCTGACCTTGTCGCGCCTGGAGGGCAACCCACCGCCCAGCCTCAATGAATGGGTCAGCGTGGGCAGCCTGCTCAAGCGCTGCGAAGAAGATGCGCATGGCCTGGCGCGCATGATTGCCAAGGATGGCGACAAGCCCTTGCAGCTGTTCTTTCCGCAAGAGGATGCCGATGCCGGCCACTACGAGCTGGCCGGTGCCGGCAATGAGCTGCAAAGCGCGCTGTCCAACCTGGTCAACAACGCCGTGCGCTATACGCCAGCGGGCGGCGAGATCCGTGTGCAGTTCATGCGCCAGCCCGATGGCTCGGGGCGCGTCAGCGTCACCGACACCGGCCCGGGCATTGCGCCCGAGCATATCCCGCGCCTGACCGAGCGCTTCTACCGCCTCGACCGCAGCCGCTCGCGCGATACCGGCGGCACGGGCCTGGGTCTGGCCATCGTCAAGCATGTGCTGCAGCGCCACGGCGCGCAGCTGCAGATTCGCAGCACGATCGGCAAGGGGTCGGAGTTCAGCGTGGTGTTTCCACCGTCACGCGTGCGCCAGCAGCTGACGGAAGAACTGGTCTAAGCGCTCATCCGCACCGCGTTTTTGGTGACGCGGTGCAGCAAGACCAAAAAGCAGGCCGCCGCCAGCACCAGCGCATAGGCGGCGCACATCCAAAAAGCGATGGGGGAATCCATCGCCGGGCGGCCGGCGATGCCGTGGTAGGCCAGCTGAAAACCACCCCACAGGCCCACACCCCAGAGCAGGCTGCAGTACACCAGCAAGGGCGTGACGGTGATGCGGTAGCTGCGCAGCACAAAGATGGACACGGTCTGGCTGGCATCGGCCAGGTGGTAGAGGCTGACCCAGCCCAGCAGGCCCAGCGCGATGGCCGCCACCTCGGGCGTAGCGGTGTAGATCGGCACAATCCAGCCCTTGGCGAGCCAGACCAGCAGCGACAGTGTGGCGGCCAGGCCCATGGCCGAAAACAGGCCCAGAAACACCACCTGGCGCGCCCGCGTCTCATCACCCGCGCCGCGCCAGTAGCTGGCGCGGGCGCTGGTGGCAATCGCCAGCGACAGCGGCACCATGTACATCAGTGCCGTGACATTGGCCGCAATCTGGTGCGCAGCCGACGAGGCCGTGCCCATGCGTGCCACATAGAGCGCCATCAAGGTAAAGGAGGTGATCTCGACCAGGATCGACAGGCTGGCCGGTACACCGAGCTGCGCAAACTGGGCCAGGGTGGGCCAGTGCGGCCGCTCCAGGCGGCGCCAGATATCGGCTGGCGCATAGACGGACTGGCTGCGCAGCAGCCACCAGCCCAGGCCGCAGAGCAGGAAATTGACCACAAAGGTGGCCCAGGCGCAGCCCAGCACGCCCATCGGTGCCAGGCCCAGGCCGCCAAAGGTGAACCAGATGGACAGCGGCAGTTTGACCAGCAGGGACATGGCCTGCAGCCAGGTGACCATCTTGGGTTTGCCCAATGACTGGCTCAAGGTGCTGAAAATGCGGAACAGCAGCGCGGCCGGCAGGCTCCAGCCGATGATGGCCAGGTAGCTTTTGACCAGCGACTGCAGCTCCTGCGGCACCTCGGTCCAGCGCAGGATGGGCGCGGGATTGAACAGCACGGCCCAGCCCAGCAAGGTAGCGGCCAGGCAGATGTAGAGGGACTGGCGCAGCGAGGCGCCAATGTCGGCATGGCGGCGCGCGCCGTGCATCTCCGACCAGATCGGCATCAGCGCCTGCAAGAGGCCCATCAGCGAGACATAGACGGTCACAAAGATGGCCGAGCCCACCGACAGCGCGGCCAGCGAGGCCTCGGCATGGCGGCCGGCGACGATGGTGTCGACCACGCCAAAGCCCATCACGGCAATCTGGCCGACAAACACCGTGCCCGCATGCTTGGCCAGCACCCGCATATCGCGGCCTGCCAGCAGGCGCGTCAACATCTCCCGCATACGCGCCTTCAACCCGGTTGACGACGGTAGATGACGATCTCCGCGTTCTTGTCGGTCGGGCGGGCCACGGCGGCCAGGCGCTTCCACTCAGGGCCCAGCACCTCGTTGCTCGGGGTGCGCTGCGATTCGAGCGGCATGGCCAGCCAGTTGCAGGATGCGCTGGTCGGGTCGGTCAAGGTCTTGAGCTGCCAGCCGCCCTGGGCCTGCATGGCCACAATCTGCGAGCGGCTCAGGCCCCAGGCGGCCACGCAGCCGGCCGAGGCGGGGGCGGGCAGCACCTTGGCCAGCGCCTGCACCTGGGCGGTGTAGCTGCGGCCATAGTCCAGCATCGGCATCCAGATGCTCATCAGCAAGATCCAGCTGAGCACGGTGCCGCCCGCTGGCAGCACCAGGCTGCGCCAGATCTCGGGCCGGTTGCGGCGTGCGCGCCAAAAGGCCAGCGCGCACCAGGCCAGGGTGGCCAGTGCGGCAATGACAAACTGCGGCAGCGAAAACTGCGCGACAAAATCAGGCGCGATACGGGCCACATTGGCGGCTGGCTTGGCCGGCGTGCCGGTGTAGACCGCCAGCCAGATCACCCAGATGGTGATGGCCGCTGCGCTGAAAAACAGCAGTGTGAACCAGTCGATCAGCGCCGCCATCGCGCGGCGGAAGGTGGGCAGCGCAAAGGCGGCCAGCGCGGCAAATGCGGGCAGGCCCAGCAGCAGCGCACGGTCAGACGGGGTGGTGATGACGGTGTTGACCAGCGCCAGGGCGCCCAGCAGGATGGGCAGCCACAAATGGCGATGCACAAAGCGCCAGTCGGCTACCTGGCGGCGCCAGATCCACAGCGACCACAGCGCCAGCGGCCAGGCCGGCCACACATACCAGACCACCAGCTCAAACAGCGGGCGCAGCTGGCGGAAATGCTCGGCCGGCAGGATGCGCCATTGCCACTGGTGCAGGTAGACAGCCAGCAGCAAGGCGGCCACGCCCAGGATGGCAAAGGCACCGGCCGCCTGCAGGCTGCGCGCGCGCAGCTTGGCATCGACGGGGGTGAGCGCCAGGATCAGGGCCACGCCCAGACCGAGGCAGACCGCATAGGTGGGCGCGCCGCTCAGCGCCAGCATCACCAAGCCTACCGCGCCTATGCACAGCGGCGTGGCAAAGCGGATGGGGATGCAGGCGGCCGCATAGAACACAAAGCACACGCCCGACAGCTGCACCACATAGCTGCTGGCCTCGTGCGAAGGCTGGGCCAGGCCCAGGCAGGCAATCAGCGCAAGCAGGCCGCCATCGGCCATCGCGCGCGCATAGTCGATCTCGTTGGCTTCGCCGCCAAAGGCAAAGGCGACGGGGCCGGCGCCCGGGCTGCGCGCCAGGTAGTACACGGCATACCAGGTGGCCATCAAGGCCAGCCACAGCAGGGCGGCAAACGGCAGGCGGCTGGCCAGCTCGGGCGAGATGAAGTCGCCAAAAGCCTGGATCGCCCAGGCGCCCAGCCAGTAGGGAATCAGGCCCTCGGTGTCCGGGCTCAGGCCCAGGATCTCCGGCGCCAGCCACGGAGTCCGGCCTTCTGCCAGCGCCAGCGCGTAGCCATAGCTGGTGATGTCCAAGGTCTTCCAGGGCGCGCGGGCGATAAAGCCGGGCACCACATAGGCCAGGCACAGCAGCAGCAAAAGCGCACGCGGCAGAGGGCGTACAGCGGCTTGGGAGACGATGGCTGGGGTTGGAAAATTCACACAGGCTTACCAGAGGGAGCAAGGCTCAGCAGCTTATCAGGCCCTGCACCAGAAATGTAGGAGAACCGCGCATTGTCTGCGCGTCCACCAGGCGGGTCAATGAAAAAAGGCAGTACGGTGTCGCACTGCCTTTGGGTTGCCAAGACAAAAAGGGCGCCAGGCCTTGCAGCCCGAAGCCCTTTTGCCAAAAGCAAATTACTTCTTGCCGAAACGGTTGCGGAAACGCTCCACACGGCCGCCCATGTTGTCCACCGACTTTTGGGTGCCGGTGTAGAAAGGGTGCGACTCAGACGAGGTATCCAGCTTGAACAGCGGGTATTCCTTGCCTTCGAAGGTTTCGGTTTCCTTGGTGTTCACGCAGGAGCGGGTCACAAACTTGAAGCCGTTGGACAGGTCCACGAACAACACTTCGCGGTAGTCTGGGTGAATGCCTTCTTTCATGATTCTTCCTTAGGTCAAGTGCGGGAGCCGTGCCAAGCCGGATGCAACCTCTGCATCCCAGTAAACTGGGCGTACTTTCCGCAATAAAAGCCCTCCATTATTGCATAGGATGGGCTTGTTTTCAGTAAAACCTCGGGTTTCAGTCGGCTGATGGCTTCGGTGGCCTGCGCCTGAAGCATTGCAATGCGTTGATTTGGCAAGCTTTAAGCCGGCTTACGCCCCGCATGCAGCCAGACGGGCGCCATTGGGAAATCCAGCCGCCCCAACGCGCGGATCTGGCCAAAGCCCGCTGCTGCCATGTGCTGGGCGATATCGCCCGGGCGCGGCAGGTAATGGCCGCGCAGCACCAGGCCGGCGTAAAACGGCCAGACGCAGGCGGCCATCGCCGGGTCATCGGGCCGCTCGGCATGGGCCAGCAGCAGCAGGCCGCCGGGCTTCAAGGCCTGCCACATGCCGCGCACGGCCTGGGCCGGGTCCGGCAGAAAGTGCAGCATCGACGAGCACCAGATCAGGTCAAAGCCCTGGCCATAGTCCTGCTGCTGCACATCGCAGCCTTGCGCAGCCATGCGCCCCTGCAGTCCGGCCTTGGCAATGTTCTCGGCGGCCACGGCGGCGGTGGCTGGTTCATCGCAGACCAGCCCCTGCCAATGGGGTAGCTGCTGGGCCAGCGCCATGCCGATATGGCCGGGGCCTCCGCCCAGATCGAGCAAGCGCCCCGTGGCGGGCAGGGGGCCCAGTTGCGCCAGCAGATGCGCCATCGCTGGCACGGTGATCGCGCGCTGCTCTTGCCCGATCTGCACGCGGGCCGCCTGGGCCCAGCTGCCGGGCGGCGCGGTCATGGCCACGCTGCCTTTTGCCAGCCACTGCGGCCATTGGCTGGCCAAGCCGGACAAGGCCTGTTGCCGGTACTGCCAGGCCTGCGCGCAGTAGTCGGCTGCGCCCGTCAGAAAATAGCGCTGGGCCAGCGCCGAGCTGGCAAACAGATCATCGCCTTGCGCATGGTTTGCACGCTGGCGGTCAAGCAGGTCCATGCTCCACAGCAGCTCCAGCCAGACGGCACAGGCCCCTGCATGCAGCCCCAGGCGTTCTGCCACCGCCTGGGCGCTGGCGGGCTCGCGCAGCTGGTCAAACAGCCGCTGCGCCAGCGCTTGCTCCAGCGCCTGGCTTTGCAGTGGAATCGCAGCCAGGCGCCACAGTGGCTGCAGCGGATGCTCGGTCTGAAAATCCATGCGCATGGTCAAGCCCCCGCTGTGCAGTGAAACGGAGGAGGATTGCCTGTCGATAAGAGGAGGTGTGCCATGGTTGCGGTCCGGGTGCTTAGGGGGGGGGGATACAGAGCCTTCACTATAAATTTCAAATGCAAATAGGTATCATTTGAAATTTAGGCAAAACGGAGCATTGCTTTGGCAGGGCGGAATCCTTCGCGGTGCTGGCGCCTGCTGCGGCCAGAGAGGCAGTCTTGGTCTACCGAATCAATAGCGCAGATGCCAGCGCACCCCAGCGCCTGGGCCCCTCGGCCTGGTGGCGCTCCAGCCTGCCCGCGCAGCTGGGCCATTGCGCCACCGACCGGCTGCAGATTGAGCCCGGCCTGGCGCTGGTCTATATGGATTACCAGCCCAACCGGCCCTTGCTGGAAGCCAGCCTGCTGGAGCGCGAGAGCCGCTGCCTGACCTTGACCGTGGCGCTGCAAGGGCGGTCCAGCACCACCGGTGTGGATGGCCAGCGTTTTGATTTTGTCGCCGGCCACAGCACCTTGGCCGCTTTTGCCTCCGTGCGGGGCGAGCGCTGCTTTCCGGCCGGGCAGGCGGTGTGTCAGCTGCGGCTGGTGGCCGATGAGGCCTTGCTGCAGCGCTATGGACTGGCCGATCTGCTGGAGGGTGTGCGCTTTGACCAATCGGCGCGCGCGCTGCATTTTGGCGCCTATGGTGCGAGCACCGCGCAATGGGCGGCGGCCTTGCTGCCAAGGCATGCGCAAGAGGGGCGGGATGAGCGAGGTGCGTTGCTGGGCATGCAGATCGCCGCGCTCAGCCTGCTGTCCGAGCAGACCCGCCAGCTGCGCCCGCCGCCAGCCACGGCGGCCCCATTGCGGCCCGCAGACCAGGACAAGATTCTCCAGGCGCGCGACATCCTGCTGCGCGACTATGCCCAACCCTTGACGGTAGCCTACCTGTGCGCAGCGGTAGGCACCAACGCCTTTGCGCTGAAAACCGGCTTTCGCCAGCTCTTGGGCACCAGCCCCCACCGCATGCTGACCCGCATCCGCATGGAGCGCGCCTGGGCATTGCTGGACAGCGGCCAGCGCGTATCGGCGGTGGCCTACCAGGTGGGCTACCAGCATGTCTCGAGCTTCAGCACGGCCTTTGAGCGCCACTTTGGCCGGTCGCCCAAAACGGTGGCGGGAGAGCGCTGGCGCACGCGGGCATGAAAAAACCCTCCGTGTTGAGCGGAGGGTTGGCAGGCCGGTGGGCGCAGGGCGGGGTTTAGCCGCCGCGGCGCATCATGTCGAAGAACTCGACATTGCTCTTGGTCTGTTTCATGTTCTTGATCATCAGCTCCATGGACTCGATCTCGTCCATGTTGTACATGAACTGGCGCAGGATGCGGGTCTTTTGCAGGATCTCGGGAGCGAGCAGCATCTCTTCGCGGCGCGTGCCGCTCTTGTTGAGCTCGATGGCCGGGAAGACGCGCTTTTCGTACAGGCGGCGGCTCAGGTGCAGCTCGCTGTTGCCGGTGCCCTTGAATTCTTCAAAGATCACTTCGTCCATGCGGCTGCCGGTGTCGACCAGGGCGGTGGCGATGATGGTGAGTGAGCCGCCTTCTTCGACATTGCGGGCCGCGCCAAAGAAGCGCTTGGGGCGCTGCAGCGCATTGGCGTCCACACCGCCGGAGAGCACCTTGCCTGACGAAGGCACCACGTTGTTGTAGGCGCGGGCCAGACGGGTGATCGAGTCGAGCATGATGACGACATCCTGGCCCATTTCCACCAGGCGCTTGGCGCGCTCAATGACCATCTCGGCCACGTGCACGTGGCGGGCTGCGGGCTCGTCAAAGGTCGATGCAATGATCTCGCCCTTGACCGAGCGCTGCATTTCCGTCACTTCTTCCGGACGCTCGTCGATCAGCAGCACCATCATGTGCACATCGGGGTAGTTGGCGGTGATGGCGTGTGCAATGCTTTGCATCATCATCGTCTTGCCGCTCTTGGGGGCGGCGACGATCAGTGCGCGCTGGCCACGGCCAATCGGCGCGATGATGTCGATCAGGCGGCCGGTGATGTTTTCCTCGGCCTTGATGTCGCGCTCCAGACGCATCTGTTCCTTGGGGAACAGCGGCGTCAGGTTCTCGAACATCATCTTGTGCTTGTTCTGCTCGGGTGGCAGACCATTGACCTTGTCGAGCTTGGTCAGTGCAAAGTAGCGCTCGCCATCCTTGGGCGTGCGCACTTCGCCTTCAATCATGTCGCCGGTGTGCAGGTTGAAGCGGCGCACCTGGCTGGGGGAGATGTAGATGTCGTCGGTGCTGGCCGTGAAGCTCGTGTCGAGGCTGCGCAGAAAGCCAAATCCGTCGGGCAGGATTTCGAGAACGCCATCGGCAAAAACCTGTTCACCGGCCTTGGCCCGCTTCTTGATGATCGCAAACATCAACTCCTGTTTGCGCATGCGACCAGTATTTTCAATTTCAAGCTCTTCTGCCAGCTTGAGGACTTCAGACACATGCAGTGCCTTGAGCTCATTTAAGTGCATGGATAGACTCCAGAACGGAGTAACTGTTAGAGGTAGGGGGAATGCAGAGCCGGTGCAATAAGCGGGAGACCGCGAAGCCGGAGACCATGCTTGATCTATTCTTGGTCGGAATACGATCGGTGATCTAAATGTCGATTATAGACAGGTTGCTGCAGGAACATCCTGCCTGAATTATCAACTATATGTATCAGGCGGGACAGTGAGCGGCTAGGTTTTTTGATTTTTTTATAAAAATACAGAAAAATCAAATGCTTGAAAAATGCAAAAAGCACGGCAGAAACCGTGCTTTGTTGGCGATGGCCGCCAGATTGGGCCAGCCATACCGGGATGCAGACGCGCGGGACGCGCATCCAGGGGCTGGATTTAGGCCAGTTGCTCGTCCAGGAAGGCCGTCAGTTGGGCCTTGTTCAGCGCGCCCACCTTGGTGGCGGCCAGTTCGCCGTTCTTGAACAGCATCAAGGTGGGGATGCCGCGGATACCGAACTTGGCCGAGATGGCGCGGTTCTCATCGACATTGACCTTGGCGATCTGCAGCTTGTCCTTGTAGCTGACCGACACTTCTTCCAGCACCGGAGCGATCTGCTTGCAAGGGCCGCACCATTCGGCCCAGAAGTCCACCAGAACATTGGTGTTGGGTTGCAGAACATCGCCTTCAAAGCTGGCTTCGTTGGTGTGCTTGATCAGGGATTCCGACATGGCAGGTTCCTCGTTAAATTTTGGGTTTTTTGGCGCCAGGGGTTGCGCCATGGACAAAAGTTGAGGCCATTGTGACAGAAAGCAAGGCCGGGTGCAGGCAGCGCGCGCTGCATCTGACGCGTTGTAGGGGCGCAGGATGTCAAGCACAATGCGCTCTCAGAGGGACAAGAGGGTCCGGGCATGCAGCCTTGCTATGCCGGAGTTTGAAACTATCAATCGCTGCTGCCGCTTGCAAGCGACGGCGGCAAGAGGAGATGCCATTGGCACTGCTGAACAGGGACAGCGCGTCTGTCTATGACACACCACCGCACGGCGACTTTGTGCGCTATGTGGACCAGCTCATCGCCCGGCAGAACCCCGGTGCCGCCCATACCACGGGCAGCATGCAGCGCCCGGCGCGGCCAGGCCATGGCCAGGCGCCATCGGCTCCATCCGGCCAGACGAGCAGCAACCCGATCGCCGACCAGGCCCAGGAGCTGCTCGACCGCATCCGCCAGATGGACCAGGTGCGCAAGGACAGGCGCCAGGGCGCGGCGCAGACGCTGACCACTACAACGCGCAGCAGTTCAGGCGCAGCCACCACATCGATTTTTACCTCTGCCGGCAGTGGCAGTACAGCCAGCAAGAAGCCGTTCAGCGGCTTCAAGCTCATCGGGGTGCTGATCGCCGCGATCCTGGGCATCATGTTTCCGCCACTGGGCATCGTGATGCTGATTGCGGCCTTCAAAAAGGGCTGGTCGCAAAAGAACTAGGCGGCCACAGAACACGGCCCCACCGGATGCCGCAGGGGGCAGGGTGGGGGAGGTGCAGTTCCTTGCATTTGTATGCATACGGTAAATGCCTGTAGGCCGGTGCACCAACTGCGCTGGCGGGCGTTGTGTATATGCTAGCCTTCGCTGCATTGATAGCTGAACCACCACCATGATTGTTGACCTGAAGATTCTCGACCCCCGCATGCAAGAGCAGCTGCCCCAGTACGCCACCCCTGGTAGCGCCGGCCTGGATTTGCGTGCCTGCCTCGATGCCCCTTTGACGCTGGAGCCCAATGCCTGGCAGCTGGTGCCCACCGGCCTGGCCATCCATTTGCGCGACCCTGGCTATGCCGCGATGATCCTGCCGCGCTCGGGCCTGGGCCACAAGCATGGCATCGTGCTGGGCAACCTGGTCGGCCTGATCGACAGCGACTACCAAGGCCAGCTGATGGTCAGCGCCTGGAACCGCAGCAGCCAGCCCTTTGTGCTGCAGCCGATGGAACGCCTCGCGCAGATGGTGATCGTGCCGGTGGTGCAGGCGAGCTTTCAGGTGGTCGAAGATTTTGGCGATGTGTCCGAACGCGGCGCCGGGGGCTATGGCTCCACCGGCACCAAGTAAGCCACCGCAAGCTACTGAACCTGGCGGGCCCTTGGTGGCCCTGACCCCCTCGTCATTTTTGTGATCTGAAAGGAGAGCGCAATGTCTCAAACAAATCCAAGCTCGCGCAGCCTGCTGCAACGTGCAGGCAAGCTGGGCCTGGCCCTGGCGGCCGCCTCGCTACTGGCGGCCTGTGTGCAGGCACCTCCCCGTTATGACAACCGCTACCCGCAAGGCCCGGCGCCCCAGCAACAGGGCAGCTACCCGCAGCAGGGCGGCTATCCGCAGCAGCAAGCACCGTACGGTATGGAATACGGCACCGTGGGCAATATTGAAGAGCTGCGCTCGCAGTCGCGCAGCACCTCCGGCGTAGGCGCCATCTTGGGCGCCGTGGTTGGCGGTGTGCTGGGCAACCAGGTCGGCGGCGGCTTTGGCCGCATGGCCGCCACTGCAGCCGGTGTGGCCGGTGGCGCAGCGGCCGGCAATGCGCTGGAGCAGTCGTCGGGCAGCGGCCGCAGCACCGTCAGCGGCTACCGCATCCATATCAACCTGCAAAACGGCGGCCAGCGCATTTTTGATGTGCCCAACCCCGGCGATCTGCGCCCGGGCGACCGCGTGCAGATCAACCAGGGCCAGATCTCGCGTTATTGATCGGCGCAGCGCCTGCCAGGCTTGGGTGAACCCCGATGGGCAGGCGGCTGGCGCTGGGACACAATGGCGCCGCGTGTCTCAAAAAGCGTGTACACCGCAACGGTGTGCACGCTTTTTTTGCGTGATCTTCCCTCCCGATTGTCGACCACACCAAGGTGCCACCATGTTCCAGAAGAAAACCAACACCCTCGCCGCCATGGCCCTCAGCGCGACGGCGCTTGCAGCGCTGTCTCTGCCTGCCCAGGCGGGCCCCCGGCTCGATGCCATCATGCAGGCCAAGGTGCTGCGCGTGGGCACCCCGGGCGACTACCGCCCCTTTGCGATGAAGGCCGATGGCAAATACGCCGGCCACGATATCGAGGTGGTCGAGGCCATGGCCAAGGAGCTGGGGGTCAAGGTCGAGTATGTGGACACCAGCTGGCCCAAGCTGATGCAGGACCTGCAGGACAACAAGTTTGATGTGGCCGTGGGCGGCATCACGCGCAATGTGGCGCGCCTGAGCAAGGTGCAGATGCTGCCGGGCTACGCGCCGTTTGGCAAGGTAGCCCTGGTGCGTGCGGCCGACAAGGACAAGTTCACCACGCCCGAAAGCCTGAACCAGGCCAGCGTGCGCGTGATCAAGAATCCCGGCGGCACCAACGAGGCCTATGTGCTGCAGAACCTGAAGAATGCCCAGGTCAGCACGCATGACAAGAACGCCGAGATTCCGGGCCTGATCGCCGACGGCAAGGGCGATGCGATGATCACCGAGACCTATGAGGCGCTGCACTACAGCAAGGCCGACCCGCGCCTCTACGCCGCCTACCTGGACAAGCCGCTGACCCCCGTCAACCAGCTGGGCTTTATGCTGCCGGTGGACGATGCCGACTACCAGCGCGTGATGCAGTTCACCTGGGATGTGCTGGCGCTGCGCGGCGTGTTGCAGCAAGAGGCGCAGAAATGGCTGAAATAAGCCGCTAAGCCGCCAGCAAGGCCAGCGCGCAAGCCGCCTGGTCTGCATGCCGTTGCCAAGGTACAGGGCGCCCAGGGGGTGCTCCACCGGTGCAGGCGTTGCAGACCAGGCGGTTTTTTTGTTGGTGCGTGCCGGCTGCAAAAGCTTCGCGGGGGTTGCCGATGACGGCTCGAGCAAGCGCAGATCTTGCGCATTCCGCTGCAACTGTCGCTATTTCGCAGCAGCACCCAGTCTTTGCAGGGCTATTGCCTCGATAAATAAGAATTATTCTCATATAATTGTTACATCGCCAGCCTGTGACCCGCACGCCAGCCGTGCTGCCGCCCCTGCCTTACAGCGGGCCGTCATTGCCAGCTTCTTTGTTCAACCCTGTTGTCTGAAAGCTCGGCCCGTGGCTGCTCATCCCCCTTGCGACACGCATCGCGTGTCTTCGTCCCTCCCTGTGTCGCGCCCCTCCAGTGCCGCGCGCCAGCCGTTGGCCTTGCAACCCCTGGCACTGGCTGCACTGCTGTGTGTGGCCCAGGCAGCACAGGCCCAAAGCCCTGCAGCGGCCAGCTCCGGTCAGGCGACTGGCGCCGTGCAGGTGGCTGCGGCCGATGCGCCCTTGCTCAAGGAAATGGTGGTCAGTGGCTCGCGCTACGAGCAGGACCCCGACGAGCTGCCGATGAGCATTGATGTCATCAATGCCCGGCAGATGGAAGCGCAGCAGATGCGCGATATCCGCGATATTGCCCGCGACATGCCCAATGTCTCGGTCAAGCGCGCACCGGCGCGCTTCACCCTGGCGTCCAGCCCCACCGGCCGCGACCAGAACGCTGGCTTCAATATCCGGGGCTTGGACGGCAACCGCGTGCTGATGCTGGTCGATGGCATCCGCCTGCCGCGCAGCTATGTGTTCAGCGCCAATGCCTTTGGTCGTGACTACCTCGATGTCGGCATGGTCCAGCGGGTGGAAGTGGTGCGGGGGGCCACCTCGGCGCTCTATGGCTCCGACGGCATGGCAGGCTTGGTCAACTTCATCACCAATGATCCCCGCAACCTGCTCAAGGACGGCCAGACCTTTGGCGGCCGTGCCAGCGTAGGCTATGACAGCGAGAACACCGGCAAGAACCTGGGCCTGACCCTGGCTGGCAAGCCCAATGAGACGGTTGAATGGCTGCTGGGTGTGAACCTGGGCCGCAGCCGCGAGCTCAAGAACATGGGCGATATCGACACGCTCGATACGCGCCGTACCACACCGAATCCGCAGCGCGACAAGGATGCCTCGGTGCTGGGCAAGGTGATCGTGCGCCCCAATGCAGACCAGAAGCACACCTTCACCGTCGAGCATGTCGACAAGAAGGCCGACTACCAGCTCTACACCGCACGCACGGCGCCGCCGGTCACCGCCGCTACGGCCGTCATCGATTCCGGATCGTCGACCGACATGAAGCGCACGCGCGGCAGCTGGGCGGGCGAGTGGCGCAACCTGAGCACGCCCGCGTGGGATGACATCAAGGCCAGCCTGAGCTACCAGAATGCCGATTCGCGCGAGTTCATCTACGAAGACCGCCTGACCGCCGCCGACCGCACGCGCGATGTGACCTACCAGGAAAAGACCTGGCAGGCCAATGTGCAGGCCAGCAAGCTGCTGCGCGGCGATGCGGGCCTGGCGCAGAAGATCACCTACGGCGTCGACTATGTGCGCAGCGATGTCGAGAACCTGCAGACGGGTATCACGCCGCCGGTGGGCGAGACCTTCCCGCTCAAGCGCTTTCCCGATACCACCGAATCGAGCTGGGCCCTCTATGCGCAAGATGAGCTGGTGTTGGGCAACTGGACCTTCACGCCCGGCCTGCGCTACGACCATTTCAGCATCAAGGCCGACCAGGCCGGCTTTGGCGCCAATGCGGTGTCGCTGTCGGGCAATGCCACCTCGCCCAAGCTGGGTGTGATGTACCGGGTCGATCCGGCGTGGAGTGTTTTCGGCAACTACGCCAAGGGCTTCCGCGCGCCCAACGCCGGCCAGGTCAATGCCTTCTTTGAAAACCCGGTGGCCAATTACAAGACCATCCCCAACCCCGACCTGAAACCGGAAACCAGTCAGAACCTGGAGCTGGGTGTGCGTGGGCGGCTGGGCAATGTGGCGCTGGATGTGGCGGCATTCACCGGCCGCTACAAGGACTTTATCGACGACCTGGTGCAGGTGGGCGGTGTGGGTACCGCTGCTGATCCACTGGTGTTCCAGTCGGTCAACCGAGGCAAAGTCAACATCAGTGGCTTTGAAGTCAAGGGCGATGCCGATTGGGGGCGCTATGCCGGCATCGGCTGGAGCACACCGTTTTCCTGGGGCCGCACCCAGGGCCGTGACCGTACCAGCGCCGAGCCGCTGTCGTCCATCGATCCGCAGCGCTTTACCGTGGGCCTGCGTGCCGAGGCCGCCGTCTGGACAGCGCAGCTGGGTCTGAACTACACCCAGGGCAAAAAGGCCAAGGACACGACCAACCCTAGCGGTGGCACCCAGTTCCTGAACCCATCGGCCACCTTGGTGGACCTGACAGCGCAATGGCGCATTCGCAAGGACCTGCGCTTGAACGTGGGTATCTACAACCTGACCGACAAGAAGTACTGGCGCTGGTCCGATGTGCGTGGTCTCGCGTCCAGCTCAGGCGTTATCGATAGCTACACCCAGCCGGGCCGCTCGGCCAAGGTCAGCCTGGTCGCCGAGTTCTGAATCTGCCTCTGTGGGCAGCGTGCACGGTCTGCACGCTGCCGGTTTTTCCATAAGGAGTCCCCCCATGAATCCGTCTCTTTCTCCCGCCGCTGCGCCAGCCGCCTTGAGCGCGGCCCGTGCCGCAGACATCCGCCAGGCCTTTGCCGCAGAACGTGCCAAGGGCCTGCGCGCCAAGGAAGCGGCCGAAGCTGCCGGCACCAGCGAAGGCGAGGCGATTGCCGCCCATGCCCAGCAGTGGCAGCCGGAGGGCAGCAGCATGCAGGTGCAGGTACTGGCAGCACCCGGGGGCGCTTGGGTAGAGGTGCTCAAGGCGCTGGAAGCCTGCGGCCCGGTGATGGCCTTGACCCGCAATGCCAGCACCGTGCATGAGAAGACCGGCGTCTATGCCAACCTCAGCGCGGGCGGTGAGCTGGGGGCCCAGGTGGGTATTGCGCTGAACGAAGACATTGACCTGCGCCTGTTTTTTGCCAGCTGGCATGCCGGCTTTGCGGTAACCGAGACCTCCGCCCATGGCGGCAGCACGGTGCTGCGCAGCCTGCAGTTCTACAACCGCGCAGGCCGGGCAGTGCACAAGGTCTATGCCCGCGACGCCAGCGATCTGCAAGCCTGGCAGGCGCTGGTCGAGCGCTTTGCGGTGGCGGCGGGCGCCAGCGTGCCCGGCTTTGATGCGCCAGAGGCGCGCAAGCCCGTGAGCGTCTCTGCCGACAGCAGCGTGGATGTGCCCGCCCTGCAGGCCGCCTGGGCCGGCATGAAGGACACGCATGAATTCTTCAGCATCATCAAAAAAGCTGGCGCCGAGCGCCAGCAGTCCTTCCGCCTGGTGCAGGGCCAGTTTGCCTGGCCCCTGGCCAAAGACAGCGTGACCGCCTTGCTCAACGAGGCCAGCTTCTCGGCCACGCCGATCATGGTGTTTGTCAGCAGCGGCGGCTGCATCCAGATCCACAGCGGCCCGGTGCAGCGCATCGAACCGATGAGCAGCCCCAACGCCGAGTGGATCAATGTGCTGGACCAGGGCTTCAACCTGCATCTGCGCACCGATCTGATCGCCCATGCCTGGCTGGTGGAAAAGCCAACCAGCGATGGCACCGTCACCTCGGTCGAGCTGTTCGACGCCTATGGCGACCTGATGGCCATGTTCTTTGGCGCGCGCAAGCCCGGCAAGCCGGAGCTGGCGGGCTGGCGCGCGCTGGCAACCGGCCTGCCGCGCCTGAACGCCGAGCCGGTCAGCGCTTGAGGAGGGCAAGATGGCTTTATTGAATCGCCGTGATTGCCTGGCCTGGGCGGCTGGCGCTGCCGCTGCAGCCGTGGCGGGCCCGCTGTGGGCGCAGCCCGCCCGGCCGGTGGCCGATGCCGGTGCCAAATCGGTGCTGCAGCCCTTTGTCGGCGTGCAGCCCCAGGTGGCGGCCAAGCGCCTGGTTAGTTTGAGTGGTGCGCTCACCGAAATCGTCTACCTGCTGGGCGCCGAGCAACTGCTGGTGGGCAGCGACACCACCAGCAACTACCCGGAGGCCGCCGACAAGACGCCCAAGGTGGGCTATGTGCGCCAGTTGGCGGCCGAAGGCGTGCTCTCGCTCAAGCCCGATACAGTGATCGGCACGACCGAGGCCGGCCCGCCGGTGGTGCTGCAGCAGATTGCGCAGGCCGGCGTGACCGTGGCCCTGGTGCAGTCCGACCACAGCTGGGACGAGGTGCTGCGCAAGATCCGTTTGGTGGGCCAGGCCACCGGCAAGCAAGCCCAGGCCGAGCAGCTGGCGCAGCGCTTGCAGGCCGACTGGGACCAGACCCAGGCCCAGGTGCGTGCCAGTGTGGCGGCCGGGCGCGCGCCGCGTGCGCTGTTTGTGCTGTCGCACAGCGGCTCGCCCCAGGTCGCAGGCCAGGCCACGGCGGCCGATGCGCTGCTGCGCCTGGGCGGTGCCACCAATGTGATGCAGGGTTTCCAAGGCTACCGGCCGCTGACGGCCGAGGCCATGGCGCAGGCGGCGCCGCAGGTGATCGTGACCACGACGCAGGGCCTGGAGGCGGTGGGCGGTGCGGAGAAGTTCTGGGCCCGGCCCGAGCTGGCGCTGACCCCTGCGTTCAAGAACAAGACCATGGTGGCGCTGGAGGCAAGCCAGCTGCTGGGCTATGGCCCGCGCTTGCCGCAGGCCGTGCAGGCGCTGCACCAGGGCTTGCACGCCATCCAGCCATGAGCGAAGCGGCGCGTGTGCGCATCAGCGCGGGCGCCCCGCACAGCCAGCCGGCAGCAGCGGGTTTGCATGCGGTGGCGCCATCGCCAGCCCCCGCTGCGGGGGCGGCTGGCAGCGCCGCGCGCAAGCCCAGTCGGCGCCCGGCGCAGCGGCGCCTGGGCAAATCCAGCACCCTGGGCCTGATGGCCTTGCTGGTGCTGGCGGCCTTTGTGTTTGCGGCCGGGCAGGGCGCGTTTGCGATCGATGCGGCGCGCCTGCCGGGCATCACCTGGAACGCCTGGCTGCACTGGTGGCAGGGCGCGGGCGCTGCCAGCCCGGGCGCCAGCACCGAGCAACTGGTGTTTGCCACCATCCGCCTGCCGCGTCTCATCCTGGGCCTGGCAGCCGGTGCGGGCCTGGGGCTGGCCGGGGCGCTGATGCAGGGGCTGTTTCGCAATCCGCTGGCCGACCCGGGCCTGATTGGGGTCAGCAGCGGCGCGGCCTTGGCGGCGGCTGCGCTGATTGTGATGGGCGCGCTGTGGTTTCCGGCGCTGCCGCGCAGCCTGGGCAGTTGGCCGCTGATGCTGACCGCGTTTGGCGGCGGCCTGGTTACCACGTTTTTGATCTATGGCCTGTCCCAAACAGGGGGCGGCACGCGCATTGGCGTGATGCTGCTGGCGGGCGTGGCCATCAATGCGCTGGCGATGGCTGGGCTGGGCCTCCTGAGTTTTCTGTCCACCGATGAGCAGCTGCGCAACCTGCAGCTGTGGCTGATGGGCAGCCTGGGCAGCACGCGCTGGCCGGTGGCCATGGCGACCTGCGCCGTGGTGGCCGTGGCCCTGCTGATCGCCCAGCGCCTGGCCCAACCCCTCAATGCCATTGCCTTGGGCGAGGCCCAGGCCAGCCTGATGGGCGTGGGGGTGGAGCGCACCAAGCGCCTGGCCGTGGTGCTGGCCGCCCTGGTCGTGGGTTGCATCACGGCCGGCTGCGGCATGGTTGGCTTTATCGGTCTGGTGGCCCCGCACTGGGTGCGCATGCTGGCCGGGCCGGACCACCGGGTGGTGCTGCCCGCATCGGCCTTGCTGGGCGCTGCGATGGTGGTGTTTGCCGATGCCTTTGCGCGCACGGTGGTGGCGCCGGCCGAGCTGCCGCTGGGCGTGCTGACCGCCCTGGTCGGCGTGCCGCTGTTTTTGGCCATGCTGCGCCAGTTCCGGCGCCAGCTCTGAGGGAGGCTGCAGATGTTCAATCCCTTCAAAACTGGGGGCCCTGCCAAGCGGCCTGCGCCGCAGTCCGCATCCAGCGGGCCCGTCAGCAGCTGGCGCCTGGAGCACCTGGCCGTCGGCGTGCCCGGCGGCGATACCCTGGTGAGCCTGCACACCCGCATTGAGGCAGGCCGGGTCACCGCCATCGTCGGGCCCAATGGCGCGGGTAAATCCAGCCTGCTGAGCACGATGACGGGCCAGTGGCAGCCCCATGGTGGTCAGCTGCTTTTTGATGGGCAGCCGCTGGCACGCTGGTCGTCCGAGCAGCTGGCGCTGCGCCGCGCGATGATGATGCAGGACGGTGGCGTGGCCTTTGACTTTACGGTGCAGGAGGTGGTGGAGCTGGGGCGCTATACGCACCGGCTCCAGCCCAGCGCCGATGAGGCCGGCATTGTGGAGCGTGCGATGGCGCTGACCCAGGTCAGCGCCTTTGCCCAGCGCAGCGTGCGCAGCTTGTCAGGCGGGGAGCGGGCGCGCACGCATCTGGCGCGGGTGCTGGCCCAGCTCTGGGAGCCAGCAGCCTGCGGCGGCGCGCGCTGGCTGCTGCTTGACGAGCCCACCGCTGCGATGGACCTGGCCTGGCAGCACCAGACCATGGCTTTGCTGCGCGACTGGGCGCATGCGGGGCCGTCTGCCGGGGTGGGTGTGATTGCCGTGGTGCATGACATGAACCTGGCATTGCGCTATGCCGACGATGTGCTGCTGGTGCATGGTGGCGGCTGCCTGCATGGCACCGTACATGAGGTGTTGACACCCGAGACCATTGCCCAGGTCTGGGGCGTGGGCTGCTTTGCCACCCAGGCGCCGGATGGCACGGCCCAGTATCTGTTCGCGCAAACTTAAGCGGGCCTCAGCCCGCCGAGTTTGCTGATTGCGTGCTTGCTTATTCCAGCGGCTCGTCGTCGGGCGTGCACTGGCGCTTCAAGCTCTGCGCCTCATAGTCCAGCGTCTGCTTCATCGCGCCGCCCAGCAGTGCTGCATCGATGTGCAGATGAAAGTTGTCACCGGTATTGGTTTGCTTGGCCTGGGCCGTCAGCATCTTGCCGCAGGTCACCGTCCAGCTCTTGTTGTTCTTGTCCAAGAGCTTGCTGTCCTTGATGCGGCACTGGCTGAAATGCTTGGACAAGATCAGATCGGGGTAGAGAAAGCCTTCCTTGTCCACCAGCTCGGGGCCGATGCAGCGGTCCTTGGTGCGGGGGGCCTTGGCGGGTTTGTTGCCGATGGCCGATTTGGTCTCGGTCACGGAAAAAGCGCCCGGCTGGGCGGCTTGGGCGGGCAGGGCGGCCAGCAGCGCGGCACAGAGGCCGGCGCTGGCGATCCAGGTCAAAGTTGTGTTCATGCTTGAACTCCTGAGCGGCGGCCCATCCACACGGGGCCGTGATCGCTTGGTTATAGCAGGCGCGCATGCGGCCTGCTGTAAAGCTGTGCGAAGCAAGGGTAACGTTGCGCATCCCTACCGCGCAGCGTTAGGGAAAAAGCCAGGGGCCGCGATGGGCAGCCATCAGCAGCAATGGGCAGCGATTGGCTGCGCGCCGCTCACTCGTCCTGCTTGAGGTCCTGCAGCACCACGGCGGCAATCTCTTCGATGGACTTGTGCGTGGTCGACAGCCACTGGATGCCGGCGCGGCGCATCATCGATTCGGCCTCGGCCACTTCCATGCGGCAGTTCTGCAGGCTGGCATAGCGCGAGTCGGGGCGGCGCTCATTGCGGATCTGGGACAGGCGCTCGGGGGCAATGGTCAGGCCAAAGATCTTCTTCTTATAAGGCAGCAAGGCCGGGGGCAGCTGCTGGCGGTCAAAGTCTTCGGGGATCAGCGGGTAGTTGGCCACTTTGAGGCCAAACTGCATCGCCAGGTAGAGGCTGGTAGGCGTCTTGCCGCTGCGGCTCACCCCCACCAGGATCACATCGGCACCGGCCAGGTCATGGTTGGTCTGGCCGTCATCGTGCGCCAGGCTGAAGTTGATCGCCTCCATGCGGTCAAAGTATTCCTTGCTCTCGCTGATATCGGTAAAGCGGCCAATGCGGTGGTGCGACTTGGCGCCCAGCTCGTCTTCCAGCGGCTGGACAAAGGTGGCAAACATGTCCATCACCAGGCCCTTACAGTGCTCATGCACCACCTTGACCGTCTCGGGTTCGACCAAGGTTGTGAAAACAATGGGCTTTTTGCCTTCCTTGTCGGCCGTGTGGTTGATCTGGTGCACGGCCTGGTGGGCCTTGTCGACCGTGTCCACAAAGGGCAAGCGCACCGCACGGGTGGTGATGTCGAACTGCTTCATGATGGCGCGGCCAAAGGTCTCGGCTGTCACGCCGGTGCCATCAGAGATAAAGAAAATGGTGCGTTGGTGCATGTTGGGCCTAATGCTACATCGGCGGTAACGGGCGAATTCTGTCGCAGGCGGTGGACGGTTGCCTGCGGGGTTTGTCATTGTTGACCACGGTGTTCAGCAAGTCGCAAGCAAAACGGCGGCGGCACGCCTACAATGACGCCCATTATTCACATTTCCCGCATGTACTCCGGCCTACCAGTACAAATACAAAGCCAGATGTCCGAGCCCGCAGCGGCCGGGCAGGAGTCTATGCGTGCGTGCCATTGCCCCCACTGCGGCCATGGGCGCCCGAGCCAGTTTTTAACTTCCGGAGCTTCACCATGTCCAACCTCTACAGCGCGACCGCCCTGGTCGTACCGTTTGAGAACCTGAGAATGACCGACGTCGAGGTCGTAGGCGGCAAGAACGCCTCGCTCGGCGAAATGATCTCGCAACTGCCGCAAGGCGTGCGCGTGCCGACCGGCTTTGCCACGACGGCCCACGCCTTCCGCGAGTTCCTGGCCCACGAAGGCCTGGCTGACAAGATCAGCGCCAAGCTCGCGGCGCTGGATGTGGACGATGTGCGCGCGCTGGCCCAGGTCGGTGCCGAAATCCGAGCCATGGTCGAGGCCCAGCCTTTCCCGCTCGATCTGCAAAAAGCCATTGCCGAGGCCTTTGTGACTCTGCAAGCGGGCAATACCGAGGCCTCCTTTGCCGTGCGCTCGTCAGCTACCGCAGAAGACCTGCCTGACGCCTCTTTCGCCGGCCAGCAAGAAACCTTCCTCAACGTGGTGGGCATCGACGATGTGCTGCACAAGATGAAGGAAGTGTTTGCCTCGCTCTACAACGACCGCGCCATCTCCTACCGCGTGCACAAGGGCTTTGAGCACGACGTGGTGGCCCTGTCGGCCGGTGTGCAGCGCATGGTGCGCTCGGACAAGGGTGCCGCAGGCGTGATGTTCACCATTGACACCGAGTCGGGCTTTGACCAGGTGGTCTTCATCACCTCCAGCTACGGCCTGGGTGAGACCGTGGTGCAGGGCGCCGTGAACCCGGACGAGTTCTATGTGCACAAGCCCATGCTCGAAGCGGGCAAGCAGGCGCTGATCCGCCGCAACCTGGGCTCCAAGCTGCTGCAGATGGTGTTTGCAACGCCTGAAGAAAAAGCCGCCTCCGGCAAGCTGGTGAGCACCACCGATGTCAGCCCCGAGCTGCGCAACCGCTATTCGCTGACCGATGCCGAAGTGCAGGAGCTGGCGCAGTACGCGCTGGTGATCGAGAAGCACTATGCCCGCCCGATGGACATCGAATGGGGCAAGGACGGTACCGACGGCAAGCTCTACATTCTGCAGGCACGCCCTGAGACGGTGAAGAGCCAGTCCAAGGGCCAGGCCGAACAGCGCTACAAGCTCAAGGGCAGCGGCACCGTGCTGGCCGAAGGCCGTGCGATTGGCCAGAAGATCGGCACCGGCCGCGTGCGTCTGGTCTCCGACATCTCGCAGATGGACCAGGTCGAAGCCGGTGATGTGCTGGTGACCGACATGACCGACCCGAACTGGGAGCCGGTGATGAAAAAGGCCGCGGCCATCGTCACCAACCGCGGTGGCCGTACCTGCCACGCTGCCATCATTGCGCGCGAGCTGGGCATCCCTGCCGTCGTGGGCTGCGGCAATGCCACCGAGCTGCTGAAGAACGGCACCCTGGTGACGGTCAGCTGCGCAGAAGGCGACACCGGCCGCATCTATGACGGCCTGCTCGAAACCGAAGTGACCGAGGTCAAGCGCGGCGAGATGCCGCCCATCAAGACCAAGATCATGATGAACGTGGGCAACCCCCAGCTGGCCTTTGACTTTGCCCAGCTGCCTAACGATGGCGTGGGTCTGGCACGTCTGGAATTCATCATCAACAACAACATCGGCGTGCACCCCAAGGCCATCCTGGACTACCCCGCTGTGGATGCCGACCTGAAGAAGGCCGTTGAATCCGTGGCCCGTGGCCATGCCTCGCCGCGCGCGTTCTACGTGGACAAGATCACCGAAGGTGTGGCAACGATCGCTGCGGCGTTCTACCCCAAGCCGGTCATCGTGCGCATGTCGGACTTCAAGTCCAACGAGTACCGCAAGCTGATCGGTGGCAGCCGCTACGAGCCCGATGAAGAAAACCCGATGCTGGGCTTCCGTGGTGCGGCGCGCTACATCTCCAAGGATTTCGGCGAAGCCTTCAAGATGGAATGCGAGGCCTTGAAGCGCGTGCGCAACGACATGGGCCTGACCAATGTCAAGATCATGATCCCGTTTGTGCGCACGCTGGACCAGGCCAAGCGCGTGACCGAGTTGCTGGCGGCCAATGGCCTCCAGCGCGGCGAGAACGGTCTGGAGGTCATCATGATGTGCGAAGTGCCCTCGAACGCCATCCTGGCCGATGAGTTCCTGGAGTACTTCGACGGCTTCTCGATCGGCTCGAACGACCTGACCCAACTGACCCTGGGCCTGGACCGTGACTCCGGTCTGGAGCTGCTGGCCGCCGACTTTGACGAGCGCGACCCTGCCGTCAAGAAGATGCTCGAGCGCGCCATCACCGCCTGCCTGGCCCAGAACAAGTACGTCGGTATCTGTGGCCAGGGCCCTTCGGACCACCCGGACTTTGCGCAGTGGCTGGCGGACAAGGGCATTGCCTCGATCTCGCTGAACCCCGACAGCGTCATCGACACCTGGCAGCGCCTGGCCGCCAAGTAAGCGGCACTGCCCTGCCACCAGCACGGTGGCAGGCGCCTCACAAGGCGTCAAAATCAAAAAGCCAGTCAGAACCTCTGACTGGCTTTTTTACGTTCTCGGGATGCTGCAGCCGGCCAGGCCGGCTAAAGGCTCAGGCGCTCAGCTTGGCGGCCAGTGCGGCGACCTCGGCGCCCTGGGCAAAGGCCAGCTCCAGCTCGGGGGCAGATGGCTGGCGGGAGCCATCGGCACCGGCCAGCGTGGCGGCGCCGTAGGGCGAGCCGCCCTTGGCCTGCGACAGGTCAAACTGCGAGGGCAGGCCAAAGCCAGCGGGCACGATCACCATGCCGTGGTGGGCCAGGGTGTTCCAGAACGAGGTGACGGTGGTTTCCTGGCCACCCAGGGTGCCGGTGGAGGTGAACACGCTGCCGACCTTGCCCGACAGCGCGCCCTTGGCCCACAGGCCCCCGGTCTGGTCGAGGAAGCTGCGCATCTGGCCGCTCATATTGCCAAAACGGGTGGGGGTGCCAAAGATGATGGCGTCGTAGTCGGCCAGCTCGGCGGGCGTAGCCACAGCCGCTGCCTGGTCCACCTTGCCGCCGGCGGCCTGGAAGGCTTCCTGGGGCATGGTTTCGGGCACCCGCTTGATGACGACCTCGGTGCCCGCCACGCTGCGCGCGCCTTCGGCGATCTTGCCGGCCATGGTCTCGATGTGACCGTACATGGAATGGTAGAGAACCAGAACTTTAGCCATGGTGAATATTTCCTTTGTCGATAAATACGGACCGCAACCGCGGTGAGGAGCGCCTGCTTGCGATCTGTTTTTGGCGCCTGTATCCACTGTAGGGCTTGGCTGCTAGTTTGGGGTGCCGCTGGTTTGAACGCAGCGTTGCATGGATTTGAACAATCGCTGCAAGCCCACCCACCCGCCAACAGGCTGGCGGCCATCACCAGGCGCTGCGCCCCAGCAGCAGCTTGCACAGCGCCTGCACCTTGGGTGAGGCATGGCGTGTGCGCGGGTAAACCAGCGACAGCTCGCGGCTGCGGCCTTCGAGCGTGGGCAGCAGCCGCTCCAGCCGGCCATCGGCCAGTGCATCGCGCACCGCAAAGCCCATCACCTGGGCGACGCCCAGGCCGGCGATCGCGCCTTCTATCAAGGGGTCGCCACTGTCAAAGCGGATGGCATGGGGTGCGGGCCAGTCGATGGTGCTGCCATCGGGCAGGCGAAACTGCCAGGGCACGGCAAAACCCCGGTAGTGGTTGTAGACCGACAGGCAGCGGTGCCTGGCCAGCTCTTCCAGGTTTTGTGGCCGGCCATGGCGGGCCGTGTAGGCGGGAGATGCCACCGTCACCCAGTGCAGCGGCGGCAGTGGCCGGCCGATCATGCGGCTGTCGAGCAGGGGGCCAATGCGCACCGCGGCGTCATAGCCTTCATCCACCATGTCCACCAGGCGGTCGGTAAAGCTGGCCTCGATCTGCAGGCCCGGGTGCTGCTCTAGTAGCTGGCCGAGCAGGGGCGTCAGCACCACACGGCCCAGCACCGAGGGTGCTGTCATGCGCAGCACGCCGGTGGGCTCGCAGCGCCGGTCCAGCAGCTGCTGCCTGGCATCGTCCAGCCCGGCGATCAACGCGGCACTGCGGTCCACCAGCAGGCAGCCATCGGGAGTCAGCGACACATTGCGGGTATTGCGGTGCAGCAGGCGCGTGCCCAGCTCGGTCTCCAGCTGCGCAACGGCGCGGGAGATGCGCGACTGCGTGGTGCCCAGGCAGTGCGCGGCCTGGGTAAAGCTCTTGTGCTCCGCCACCTTGATCAGCATCTGTACTGCGTTCAAATCCATGGGGCTGCTCCTGCCAACTATTGATTCATTTTTGCATAAGTAAAAGATGGGTTTGCTATTTATCTTCGTTATTGATTTAAATACCATGCTGCCATGACCGGTCATCACCCGCCTGCAGCTGCTGCCTCAGCACTGCAGGTTCGTATGTTTTGGAGTGATGAAGTGACCCTTGAAAAACCTTTGCACCCCGCTGGGGTGCTGCGCCATCCGCGCGCCGCGCTGGCCCTGCTGTCGTTTGCGCAGCTGCTGATTGCGCTCGATGCGACGATTGTCTTTGTTGCGCTCGACGCCATGGGCCAGCAGCTGCAGCTCGATGCCCGCCACCTGCAATGGGTCATCAGCGGCTACAGCGTGGCCTTTGGCGGCTGCCTGCTGCTGGGCGGGCGCTGTGCGGACCTGCTGGGCCAGCGCCGCATGTATGTGGCAGCGATGGCGCTGTTTGGCCTGGCCTCCTTCGCTGGCGGCTTTGCGCAGCTGCCCTGGCAACTGGTGGCGGCGCGTGCCGGGCAGGGCGTGGCAGCGGCGCTGCTGTTCCCGGCCACCTTGTCGATGATCAATACCTTGTATGCCGCAGGCGCTGAGCGCAACCGCGCGCTGGCCGTGTGGAGCATGGCCAGTGCTGGAGGCCTGGCGGCCGGTGCCTTGCTGGGCGGCCTGCTCACCCAGACCCTGGGCTGGCACTGGGTGCTCTGGGTGCTGGTGCCGATTGCCTGGCCTTGCGCGATTGCCGCAGGCCGCTACCTGCCGGCGATGCCTGCAGTGCCCGCTGCGCAGCGGCGTTTTGACCTGCTGGGCTGCATCAGCGTGACCGTGGGTGCCAGCGCCTTGGTGGCGCTGCTGGTGCAGGGCCCGCAATGGGGTTGGGCTGACTGGCGCACGGCGGGCCTGCTGCTGCTGGCGCTGGCCGCGCTGGGCCTGTTCTGGCGCACCGAGGCGCGGGTGGCAGCGCCCTTGATGCCACTGGCCATGCTGCGGGTGGGCAGCTTGCAGACCAGCATGCTGCTGGCCATGCTGTTCATGAGCAGCTATGGCGTGCAGTACTACTTTCTGGGCCTGTATTTCCAGCAGGTGCTGGGCTGGAGCCCGCTGCAGGCCGGCCTGGCCTTTGTGCTGCCAACGGCGGTGTGCACCTGGGGCATACGCCTGGCCGAGCGCGGCCTGGCGCAGCAGGGCACACGCAGCGTGCTGCTGCGGGGCTGGGCGGCCGGTGTGCTGGGCATGGTCTGGATTGCAGCGGTGCTGCCGCTGGCGGGCAACTATGCCTGGCTGGTGCCCGGCTTTGTGGTGATGAGCCTGGGCCAGGGCGCCAGCTGGACCGGCATGTGGGTCCTCGTGGGCCAGGGCATTGTGCCGGCGCGCCAAGGCGTGGCATCGGGGGTGGCCGCCACCGCGCAGCAGGTGGGCGCGGCGCTGGGCCTGGCCTTGCTGGTAATGCTGGCAGCAGCGCCGCTGGCCGGCCTGGAAGGGGCCAGCGCCGAGACCCTGCGCCAGGCCAATGCCCAGGGCCTGCAGCATGCGCTCTGGGGCGCGGCGGGCCTGGCCTTGCTGGCCTGGCTGGTCTGCCTGCGCATGGCCAAGCCGCAGGCGCAGTCACTCACCGATGCCCAGCCGGTGGGCGACAGCAGTAGCGCTTGCGCCTGAGCCTGTTCTAAGCGGCTACAGGGGTTGGACCAGGTAGACGCAGCGCTGGCCGCCTTCGAGCAGGTATTCGCTGCGCTCCAAGGTCGCGAGGCCTTCGACCACCTCCTGGAACAGCGCCTGCTCCGAACGGCAAAAGCCCCGGCAGCTTTGCGCCGCCGCGCAGATGGGGCAGTGGTGCTCCACCAGCAGCCAGCCTTGGGGATGGGGCTCGACATGGGCCATATAGCCCTCTTGCGTGCGGACCTCGGCCAGCTGGGCCAGGCGCTCGGGCAGGCCGGGGGCGGTGCAGGCCTGGCGGTAGCGGCTGCGTGATTGCGCTTCACGCTCGCTGATCAGGCCGTCCATGCCCTGCTGGCCAAACAGTTTTTCGATCGCGCCAATCAGCTGCGCCGTGAGCTGGGCATGGGCGTCGGGGAAGTAGCGCTGGCCCGCTGCGGTCAAGGTCCACAACTGGCGCGGCCGGCCCGCACCGGCCGGCTTTTGCAGATCGGCCTGCACGAGGCCCTGGTCGGCCAGCTTGTTGATCTGCTGGCGCGCGGCCTCGGCCGTCATCTGCAGCGCGCGCGCCAGGTCGGCGGTGCTGGCGGGGGCCTGGCGCTTGAGGGCCTCGAGCATGCGCATGGTGGACGAGGGATCGATGGGGGTCGATGGCATTTATTTATACAAGTGATAGCTTGTTTTATTATTTGGGGCGGGGAATTATCAAAGACAATGCTTGCATTATTTCATAACCAGGAATGGCATGGCATCGTCCTCTTCATCACCCCTCACCACGGCCGCTGTGCCGGTGCCCGAAGCAGCTGCCGGCTGGGCCCAGCTGCTGGGCCGGCCCCATGGTCTCAAGGCGCTGGCGCTGACCGGCGCGGTCGCCATGCATGCGATCAATGTGCATATCGTCACCACCATCCTGCCCTCGGTGGTGCAGGAGATTGGCGGCCTCGCCTGGTATGCCTGGAGCACCACCTTGTTTGTTGTGGCCTCGATCATTGGCGCGGCGCTGGCGGTGCGCATGCTGGCCCGCTGGGGCGCGCGCGGTGCCATGCTGGCGGGCCTGCTGGTGTTTGGCCTGGGCAGCCTGCTGTGTGCAACCGCGCCATCCATGCCGATGCTGCTGCTGGGCCGCGCGGTGCAGGGCCTGGGCGGTGGCGCGGTGGGGGCACTGAGCTATACCTTGATCCGGCTGGTGTTTCCACCCGCGCTGTGGCCGCGTGCCATTGGGCTGATCTCGGCCATGTGGGGTGTGGCCACGCTCAGCGGTCCCGCGGTGGGCGGCCTGTTTGCCCAGGCCGGCCAATGGCGCCTGGCCTTTGGCGCCTTGCTGCCCTTGCTGGTGCTGCAAATGCTGCTGGTGCAGCGCCAGCTGGCACCGCAGCGCCTGCTGCGCAGCACACCCGCGCAGGATGGCGGCATTGCCGGGTCGCAGATCGCGCTGCTGGCGCTGTCGGTGCTCTTGGTGGCTGCCGCCAGTGTGGTGACTGCGCCGCTCTGGCAATGGCTGCTGAGCGCAGCCGGCTTGCTGGCCGGTGCGGCCGCGATCTGGCATGAGCGCCGCGCCCGCCGCCGCTTGCTGCCCCAGGGCGGCACGGCGCTCGGTCAGCCGCTGGGCATGCTGTACGCCGCCGTCGCCTTGCTGCTGGTGGGCACGATGACGGAGGTGTTTGTGCCCTATCTGCTGCAGCACCTGCATGGCCTGCAGCCTTTGACAGCCGGCTATGTGACGGCCTTGCTTGCGGGCGGCTGGTCCGTGGCCTCGGTGCTGTTCTCGGGCAAGAGCGGCCGGGCGGGCCGGGCGCTGATGCTGATCGGACCGGTGCTTTGCACCTTGGCCTTGGTGGCCTTGGCGCTTGCGATGCCCTGGCAGGGGATGGCGGCCCTGGTGGTCTGCGGCATCGCGCTGGCCGTGCTGGGATTGGGGGTGGGCATGGCCTGGCCCCATGTGCTCAATGCCATCATGCACAGCGCCAGTGCGCAGGAGGCCGACAGCGCCGCCTCGGGCATCACGACGGTGCAACTCTATGGCATGGCGGTTGGCGCGGCGCTGGTGGGCCTGGTAGCCAATGCGCTGGGGCTGACGGCGCTGGCCGAACCGGCAGCGCTGGGCCGCTCCGCGCTCTGGTTGTTTGCGGTGTTTGCGCTGTTCCCGGCGCTGGCGGCCTGGTCGCTGCGGCGGTTTTTGCGCCGTGCTGCAGCGCTCTGAGGCATAAAAAAACAGCGGAGCCACCTGGGTGGTCTCCGCTGTTGTGGCGGTGCTGGAGCGGCTGTTTAGCCTAGCAGCAGCGCATCATCGGCGAGCTTTTCGCCGCGCACCTTCTCGAACATCTGCAGCAGATCGGGCACGTCCATCTGGGCGCGCTCCTCACCGCTGACGTCGAGGACCACCTGGCCCTGGTGCAGCATGACGGTGCGGTCGCCCACGTCGAGCGCCTGGCGCATGCTGTGGGTCACCATCATCGTGGTTAGCTGACCTTCCTCGACGATGCGGGCGGTGAGCTTGAGCACAAAGTCGGCGGTGCGCGGATCGAGCGCGGCGGTGTGCTCGTCGAGCAGCAGAATGCGCGAAGGCTGGAGCGCTGCCATCAGCAGGCTCACGGCCTGGCGCTGGCCGCCCGAGAGCAGGCCGATGCGGTCGGTCAAACGGTTTTCCAGGCCCAGGCCCAGGGTGGCGAGCTTTTCGCGGTAGAGCGCACGGTTGGCTTGCTTGACGGCCTTGGACAGGCCGCGAAAGTTGCCGCGCTCATGCGCCAGGGCCATGTTCTCTTCGATCGACAGGTCTTCGCAGGTGCCGGCCATCGGGTCCTGGAACACGCGGGCCACCTTGTGCGCGCGGTCCCAGACGGGCTTGCGCGTCATATCTTCACCGTCGATGACGATGCTGCCCGAGTCGACCATCAGGTCGCCGGAGATGGCGTTCAAAAAGGTCGATTTGCCCGCGCCATTGGAGCCGATGACGGTGACGAACTGGCCGGCGGGAATATCCAGCGCCATGCCACGCAGCGCGCGGGTTTCGATCGGGGTGCCGGGGTTGAAGGTGATCTTGAGGTCTTTTGCGCTCAGCATGTCTCTCTCCTTGTCAGTGCTTTTTCGCAAAACGACGTTTGAGCTGGGGGATGACCAGCGCGATCGTGACCAGCAAGGCGGTCACCAGGTTCAGATCCTGGGCCTTGAGGCCGATGAAATCGCTGTTGAGTGCCAGTGCAATGAAGAAGCGGTAGACGATGGCGCCGAGGACCACGGCCAGGGTGGCCCAAATCAGCTTGCGCGAAGGCAGGATGGATTCGCCCACGATCACTGCTGCCAGACCGATCACGATGGTGCCAATGCCCATCGAGCTGTCGGCGCCGCCTTGGGTCTGCGCAAACAGTGCGCCGGCCAGGCCGACCAGGCCGTTGGAGACCGCCATGCCCAGCAGGATCATGCCGCCGGTGTTGACGCCCTGCGCGCGGGCCATGCGGGCATTGGTGCCGGTGGCGCGAATGGCCAGGCCCCGTTCGGTCAGGAAGAACCAGTCCATCGCCAGCTTGGCGAGCACCACAATCGCGCACATCAGCAGCGGGCGGAATACATAGTCTTCGATGCCGGCCGGCTGCAGCTGGTTGAAGAGGGTGGGGTCGTTGATCAGCGGCACATTGGGGCCGCCCATGATGCGCAGGTTGATGGAGTACAGCGCGATCATCATCAAGATGGAGGCGAGCAGGTCCATGATCTTGAGCTTGACGTTGAGCCAGCCGGTGATCAGGCCAGCCACTGCGCCGGCCAAGGTGGCGCCGATGGTGGCCAGAAACGGGCTGTAGCCGCCGGTGATCATCACCGCGCAGACGGCCGCGCCCAGGGGGAAGCTGCCATCGACCGTCAGGTCAGGAAAGCGCAGCAGGCGAAAGGAGATGAACACACCGAGCGCGACCAGCGCAAAGATCAGGCCGATCTCGATGGCTCCCAAAAATGAAAATAAGGTCATGGAGTTTTCTTATCAGAGCTAGTCCGGATAACAAACAAGCCCCGCTTCTGGCGGGGCTGCGTCTTGTCACCCCCTGGGCTGTGCGGGTTGCACAGCCACAGGTGAGGCGGCATCCATCACTGAATGACTTTGGCAGCCGACTTGATCAGCTCGTCGGACAGCTTGATGCCTTGCTTCTCAGCGGCACCGGGGTTCACATGCAGTTCCATCTTGCTGGAGACTTCGGTCTTGATGTCGCCGGGCTTTTCACCCTTGAGGATACGCGCCACCATGCGGCCGGTCTGCTCGCCCAGATCGCGGTAGTTGATACCCAGGGCCGCCACGGCGCCACGGGCGACGGAATCGGTGTCCGAGGCCACCAGCGGCAGCTTGGAATCCTGGCCGACCTTGACCAGGGCTTCATAGGACGACACCACGTTGTTGTCGGTGTTGGTATAGATCACATCGGCCTTGCCCACCAGCGAGCGCGCTGCGCTGGAGACATCGACCGAGCGGGGCGCGGCTGCTTCGACCAGGGTCATGCCCATCTTGGGCAGCAGCTCCTTGAGTTCCTTGACCACCACGGCAGAGTTGGCCTCGCCGGGGTTGTAGACCATGCCCACGCGCTTGGCATTGGGCACCACTTTCTTGAGCAGCTCCATCTGCTTGTCCAGCGCCAGCAGGTCGGAGACACCGGTCACGTTGTTCTTCGATGGCTCCCAGCTGGGCACCAGCTTGGCGGCCACGGGGTCGGTCACTGCAGAGAACACCACCGGCACGGTCTTGGTGGCGGCGACGACGGCTTGGGCCGATGGCGTGGCGATGGCCACGATGGCATCGGGCTTGTCACCGACAAACTTGCGGGCGATCTGCGCGGCGGTGCCAGGGTTGCCCTGGGCGCTTTGGTACTGCCACTTGAGGTTCTTGCCTTCTTCGAAACCCTCGGCCTTGAGTGCCGCCTTGACGCCGTCGCGCACGGCGTCCAGCGCAGGGTGTTCCACGATGGCCGTCACGGCCACCGATTTCTGGTCTGCTGCCTGTGCGGGCGCGATGGCCGCGATTGCCAGTGCCACTGCGCCCAAGGGGGCCCAAGCCAATTTCTTCATGCGTATATCTCCGCCAAATATGTTGAATTGCGTTTGCAGCACTGCTGCTTGATCCGCCCCCTGTAACAACAGGTGGCAAACAGGTAGCAGCAGTCTACACCCCACCACCCATGGGATGACACATTTGTGATCTATGGGATTGCCCTAGTTGCAGCCCTGCCTGAAAAGCTGTGTTGGCTTGCGCAAGTTGGCGCATGCTTGCAGCTAAATTTCATTTAATAGTCTTTTTAATCAATAAAAATGTGTCTGGCTGAAAAATATGCAGCGCTCTGGCAATAAAACTGTGCCTGAAATTTGGCCTGCGGCAAGCCTGTGACCTGCCGATTTTGCGCACCCAGGGTATTCACCGAGGCGGGGCTTCCTGGTCGGGCGCGGCCCATTGCAAGGCGGCCTTGAGCAGGTTCTGGCGTGTCGCCAACTGCTCCAGCGCTGTGCGCAACTCCGGCTCCAGCTCGCTGCGGCGGCTGAGGATGGAAAAGGACTTGGGGCCGGGTCCTGCCACCATCGCCCATTGGTAGTGGGGGTCGAGGGCCACGACGTAGTAGCTGACACCAAAGGGCCCAAAGCGGCTGATGCTGAAATGCACCGGCATCGGCAGCTGGTAGTGGCTGCTCAGCGCCGCGCCCTTGGCATCGACCGGGGCCATATAGTCCTGCCGGCGGTCCCAGCGGTTGGAGAGCGGATCGTAGGAGGTGGCGATCACCCGCACGCCGCCGTCGTAACGTTGCAGGAACTCATAGCGCTCGCGCGTGCGCAGCGCATCTTGCGGCTCCTCGACCTTGGCGGCCTTGTACCACAGGCCCATAAAGCGCTCCAGATCGAGGTCGGTGGCCGATACCAGAGGCGCGGGGGCGGACGCTGCTGCGGGAGCGGATGGCGCTGCGGCCTTGGATGCTACAGGTGCAGGGGGGCGCTTGGCGCGTTTGCTGGGCGCTGCGGGCGCTGTGCCGACGGCCGCAGGGGCTGCGTGGCTGGCGCTGGCCCAGACCAGACCGGCCAGCAGTACACACATGAGCTTGCGCAGAAGAGGGGTCTGGGCAACACCCGCCAGATCCCGGACCTGGCAGGGCCCGGGTCGGGCTGAACGGCGGGAAAAGCGGGACCAGACAAACATAGGCCATTGTCCGCACGCCCGTCAGGGCGCGCTTGTCGGCCAAATTCGGCAATCCATTGCGGGCCGGCCCGTGTTTGCCCTGCCATGGAAACCCGAGCAAGCCCGGTCTTTACATGCCCGTGTAGTTCGGTCCGCCACCGCCCTCGGGCGTCACCCAGACGATGTTCTGGGTCGGGTCCTTGATGTCGCAGGTCTTGCAGTGCACGCAGTTTTGCGCATTGATCTGCAGGCGCTGGGCGTTGCCGCCCTGGCTCTCGTCGGCCACGAACTCATAGACCCCCGCCGGGCAGTAGCGCTGCTCGGGGCCGGCGTACTGGGCCAGGTTGATCTGCACCGGCACGCTGGCATCTTTCAAGGTCAGGTGGACGGGCTGGTCTTCGGCATGGTTGGTGCCGCTGATGAAGACGCTGGAGAGCCGGTCAAAGGTCAGCTTGCCATCGGGTTTGGGGTAGACGATGGGCTTGCATTCCGACGCGGGCTTGAGGTAGGCGTGGTCGGGCTTGTCGCGGTGCAGTGTCCAGGGCATATTGCCGCGCAGCACAAACTGCTCCAGGCCGTTCATGATCGAGGCGGTGACCAGGCCCTTCTTGAACCAGCTCTTGAAGTTGCGGCTCTTGTTGAGTTCTTCGTACAGCCAGCTCTTTTCAAAGGCAGCGGGGTAGGCGCTCAGTTCATCGCCCTGGCGGCCAGCGGCAATGGCTTCAAAAGCGGCTTCAGCGGCCAGCATGCCGGTCTTGATGGCCGCGTGGCTGCCCTTGATGCGGCTGACGTTCAGAAAACCGGCATCGCAGCCCACCAGCGCGCCACCGGGGAACACGGTCTTGGGCAGGCTCATCAGGCCGCCGGCGGTGATGGCGCGGGCGCCATAGCCAATGCGCTTGGCCGGCTTGATGCCCTTGGACTCGTCGCCTTCGAGGTAGTAGCGGATGTTGGGATGGGTCTTCCAGCGCTGCATCTCCTCGAACGGAGACAGGTAGGGGTTGGAATAGTCCAGACCGGTGATGAAGCCCAGGGTGACCTTGTTGTCATCGAGGTGGTAGAGGAAGGCGCCACCGTAGGTGTCATTGTTCATCGGCCAGCCGGCGGTGTGCATCACAAAGCCGGGCTGGTGGCGCTGCGGATCGATCTCCCAGAGTTCCTTGACGCCCAGGCCATAGGTCTGCGGGTCCTTGCCTTCGTCGAGCTTGAACTTGGCGATCAGTTGCTTGCCCAGGTTGCCGCGCGCGCCTTCGGCAAAGATGGTGTATTTGCCATGCAGCTCCATGCCCAGCTGGAACTCGCCGGTGGGCTCGCCGTTCTTGCCGACGCCCATGTTGCCGGTGGCCACGCCCTTGACCGAGCCGTCGTCGTTGTAGACCACTTCAGCGGCGGCAAAGCCGGGGAAAATCTCGACGCCCAGGGCCTCGGCCTGCTCGGCCAGCCATTTGACGACAAAGCCCAGCTGCACGATGTAGTTGCCTTCGTTGTGAAAGCAGGGGGGCAGCAGCCAGTTGGGCGTGCGCAGACCGGATTTTTCGCTGAGGAAAATCATCGCGTCTTCGGTCACCGGCTGGGTCAAAGGCGCGCCCTTGGCTTTCCAGTCGGGGATCAGCTCGGTCAGCGCGCGCGGGTCCATGATGGCGCCCGACAAGGTGTGGGCGCCAGGCTCGGACCCTTTTTCCAGCACGACGACGGAGACATCGCTGCCTTTTTCCGCTGCCAGCTGCTTCAAACGGATGGCCGTGGCCAGGCCGCCTGGGCCGCCGCCGACGATGACAACGTCGTACTCCATCGACTCGCGGGGGCCATATTGGGCCAGTATTTCTTCGTTGGTCATCGGGGCTCCGTACAAATTCTTTTCAAGCGGGTGGCAGGCATGCGGCAGATCTGAGCCTGGGTTGCATGCAGTGCCATGGATTTTATGAGGATGTTGCAGTGCGGTAACCGCCCTGATCCTAGGGTTAGCCCTAGATTTAGGCGCTTCTCCGCTCTGATTTCTGAGACAGGGGCTTTGTGCTTGTGAAAGTCGGCGACAAGGCGCTGTCGCCGGCGTTCATGGACGCACCGTAAGATGCGAGTCTATGAAAATCTTGCTGCCTGACCACAAACGCTGGGTTCATGACTCGGTGATGGACGTTCGCTGGGGAGATATGGACAGTCTGGGCCAGCTAGTTATAGTAGGCGCGACGTTAGATGCAGTTAAATCCTATAGGAAAATAACCTTATCTAATGCATGATTCAGTAGATGAAGGTGTAGGTTTGAACTTGACGCGCCAACCTCATCTAATAGCTGTTTAGACGGCTGGCAACATCTTAAGTTGCGCCACTTCTCCCACCGAGGTAAGGGGTGTAGTAGGTCAAAAAGCAGTCCGGTCATGGCAGCACCTCTCTTCGTCCCCAGGGGGCGGTGTGGGCCGGAGGTGCATATAACCCCGACACCTCAAGAGTGACCGCGAGCTCATTTAGGACCTTAGGCGCGCGTTTCGCATTTTGGGTCTATCTATGTGACCGCCGCTCCGTACTAGCCTGATTCATATGCAGGCATGTCTTGGGTAAGGCCTAGCGTCATGCGGTATGTTGCTTACGTGGTTGCGACACCAGGGAAATTTCAAGACAACGAGGGTGGAGTCAGATACGCACCGCTCTCGGTCCTAGGACGTTTACGAAGAACAGGCCTGAACCGCTGGCGTCTCATGCGTTCCCACTACGCAACATCAATTGAGGGTGGTTATCGACGAACCATCAAGTGAGCGGTTCAACTTTTGTCGTTTGTAGCCAAGCCCCGAGAGCCCTAAACATGGACTCTCCATCAACACCCAGCGCTTCACACCAATCGTAAAACTCAATGACGTCAAGACGGCGTTCTCCCACTTCGCACCTGCTGACGAATTGCTGCGTCTTGCCTAGTCTCTTTGAAAGCTCAATCTGGGAGACATTTTTTTCGACACGAGCACGGACTAGGATTTCTAAGAATTTTTTGTACTCTGGCGTGTGGAGAGGCATGCCCAGCGGCTTTTCGTAACTAAAGAGGCTGTAGGTTGCAATAGAATTAGAATTACACCAAAATGATGTACACCAATTTGATGTAATTTAATGCCAGAAATCATGTCTCGGGCGAGCAGCGCATGCCTATCTAAAACAGCGCTATCGGGGGTGGCATTGGAGCTTGCCTATGCGAAGTCTCGCGGATTCGCACATCTAAGGTGTGGTCCAGACGCTTTCGTTTTGGCTGACGGAGAACAAGGGAAGCTGTTCCTATTTGGGCAAATGAACGCAGAGGAACTGACTCGTCAGTCTTTTCATCAGGAGCTGGCGGGAGAGGTGCTCAGTGACGCTCTAGAGCTTGGAGCAATTCTCCATAGAAGTGGGGATGACTACTTCTGCACCATCGGGGCGATGCGATGCGAGGGCGCGAGTTTTATCGAGGCTGCATTACGTGCTTTGGTGGCATACAGAACTGAGGTTGAAGGCTTCGCAGGTTCGCAGTCTGTGAGCTAACACTCATGCTGTACTGAGATTGATAACTTTAGGACTCAATTTTTTTGATATGAGGATGGTTGCATGGGTTCTCCATTACTAAGCTCCACCAGTGAAGCCTGTGAGCTAACTGCCTCGCGCTTCGAGCCCAGACTGATGAGACCGGAAGCGCGTGAGCGTTGTCGTAGAGTCATCTTCTTGGACTTTGACGGAGTTTTACACCCGCCATCTGCAATAGAAGGTGCGAGACCACCGTTGACACCATCCCAAATACGGACTGGATGGCCTGGTACCTTCCTCCATCTGCCTATCCTTAAGGCGCTCCTCCAAGGCTACGCGGACGTGGGAGTTGTCGTCAGCAGCGCCTGGCGCATGTTTTTAGATGATGAGCAAATTGGGGAACTTCTGACGCCTATCAGTGCTTGGTATGTGGGTACAACTGGCTGTGAATATCTTGGGCGGGACATAGCGATTCAAAAGTGGCTACAAGTGAATTGCATTCAAGACTTTGTGGTGCTTGATGATATGAAGGAGTACTTTCCTGGGGCTTGGTCAACGCTCATTCTTTGTGAGGCCAAATTCGGCATTGCAAAGCCCAGTGTGCAAGAAAAATTACAAGCTTGGCTATGTCGAGCTTGAGCTCTCTCCACTCCAAAAATCACCCGTGAGTTGAAAGATGAAAAGGCCTGTGCTGTTTCTTGACTTTGATGATGTCATCTGCCTTAACAATCCCTACGGCGGCTACGATGTGCTCTATGCTTTTCGTGATGCAGAACGAAAGGGTTTGCCAATAGATAGAAGTGACGACTTGTGGACGGAGTTATTCGACTCATCTGCCAAAGAAAACTTAACTCAATTCAATGAAGAATTTCATCCACTGTATGTGTTGTCGACAAGCTGGCGTTGGTTTTTCGACCGTGCCAAGTTCGTAGAGACTCTTGAGGCTTCTGGGCTCGCTTTTGTTGCGCGAAATCTTCACGAGGATTGGTCCACACCTCAAATTTCGCGCAATGCGCAACGTGCAGTGGACATTCGGCGTTGGCTCTCGAATCATCCTGAATGTGCGAATTCATGGGTTGCACTTGATGATGAGCTGTCAGGAACTGGCTTTTCCACTTGGCAGTGGCATCTTGAGAATTTCGTTGTTCTATGCCAGGAAGGGGTGGGGCTGCAGGAGCTCGAACTAATGCGGCTACGAGAAGCGCTCACTCTGCGCAAGATTTAGGAAGGTCATTCAAAAGGTAAGGTTGCCGACACTGTATGCCAGCGTCACTTCAAGCCTTATGAATCAAAACTTATTTAATAAGTGCCCTGAAAACAGAGTTAGACCTTCTCCTCACTGGAGGACGGCTCTCCCCAGCCACTAAATCGAATCACTCGTTAAGTGACACGTTGGCCCTCGCCTCCAGCACCCAAAGATATCGAGTCACCTTCAGTCTTTAATCCTGCATGTCCTTTTCCAGACCGCTCATAATATTCTTCGATAACAACTTCGAAGGATGCAGCAATGCGTTCAGCGATTGCAAGTTCTTGAGCAACGCGTGCTTTATGAGCTTGGAACTCCATTACAATTTTCTGTTTCCTTGCCTCTTCCTCTAGAGAGTGAATCCCTTTCGACTCGGCTTGTTTTAATTCATCTTGAGAGGATGAGAGAGCCTCGTATGCCGCTCTCATATAGTCGGGAACAAAGAGCTCAAATGCTACCTTGCCAGCCATCGATGCAATGGTTTTGCTATCTACCAATTTAATAACCTCTTTTAAATCTTTGAAAATATTTAAAATGCTTGTCTCGATAAATTATCTTAGCAATGGAAAATGTAAGATGGTTTCACATTAATAATTTTCTTATGCAATAAATATTTAAAATTCAATAATTGCACTTATCTAAATGGGTTGTTTGCTGATTCTGCAGCAGAAGTGGATATTGCGTCAGATTCTGGCTTTGCAGCATCTGCGGTGGCATTTATTAAGCCGTTTTCACCTTGCTCGCTTACTGAGATTTGTGCCGCATAGGCAAGCCAAGGGGGCGAGCTGCACATGAGAACTTGAACATCTGTAAGCTCGGCAAACTCGGCGTTCTTGGCGGCAATGCATCCATTTAGGATTGATTTTTGCAGATGAATTTTGTAAGGGTCGATATTTTTATCTAATGAGATAGCCTGCAATACTTCACGCAAAATTAGTTCCGGAAGCGCTACTGGTGCATCTTTATGTCGGAAAAGACTTTCGACAAGACGCTCAAGAATCTTACAAAGTGCCCCGAAGTGGCAGGGACCTTGGTAAGCTAATAATTGAATAAAGTCTACTGACACAGTCAATGCGGAATTAAATTCTGTATCTCCAAACGCGATATATTTAGTGAATCTAGACATTCCCAACTTGAGCCATTCCGTGCCTTGGTATGCCATCGCGGTCAGGTCTTCAGCGGCCACCGAGACGAAGGTGCGGTTAGCAATTAACTGTCGTATGGTAGCTAACGAATACGACATCCCAGAAATTTTCCCTACATCACGGGCATGCATCATTAACGCTTGAGGCCACACACCCGGGATATTAATGACTGAAGCTATTGCGCGTAATCTCGCATCAAGTGAAATCAAAGTAGACTGATGCTCCACTGATGCAAGAATTAAGGAATATTCCTCAGCTGATATTACCTGCTCTAATTGGTAGACAATTGGGGGGATGTTATCTTTGCCATAGACAGGAACTACACGGCAATACTTATGTACTGCATCAACAATAGTCTGGAGAAGTTGAACTTCTCGCTTACGATGCTCAGCTGTGACTTCAATAAATCCTAATTTTCCTTCTTCTTCAAATGCTCTGCCCATCGTGCGCTCACTCTGAGCCGCGCCTAACTTCGCCTCCAAAACATCTCTCGTTTGTGAAGTAACAAGTAGGTTGGACACGGTCTCTAGAGCACTAAGGCATTCCAACTGACCGAGTTCGACGAGAGTAACTGCATCAATTAGATGCGTTCCTCCTCCAGTCCTTAGCGATTCGATTACCTGTGCTCTTTCTGTGGGGTTGCCACCGCTAACCTGAATGGCTGGACCATCCGAGCTCCATCCGCGCACAACATCAATTACGTCTCGCCCAAGTAAAATCGCGAGACGCCCTAGCGTAATCGGAGCGGAAGAATATATTTCAATAGTTTTCTTGGTATGCTCGTTCGCCAGCTGAAGCTGGTGTGTAAGCTGAGAAAAATCCACCTCGCCAGTTTTCTCGTTGTGAACTGTGAGGACCTGCGCTATAGGGGAAGGAGCTAGGGGAGTATTAAGCGAAATGTGTGATAGTTCGAGTAAACGTCGATAGGCTGAACAAATACGCGTGACCGTTAGAACTCGAGTCTCCCCGTGAATCTCACGAATGGATAATTCCGCTCCAACAACAAGGCCCGAAATGCTAGAGGCTTCCGTTGAGTTGAATTTCAAGAACTCTTGTGTGGCGGGGAGTGGGGGGATATCTGTAGGGTCGAGTGTGAAGACATGGTTGCCCCCATCTTTGTCTGTTAAGGTCACAGAGGTTGCAGGACCTACAAAATTTAACTCTTCCTCCATGAATGGAAGCTCTTCAGAATTTGCCAAAAGAACCATGATATGGGCTGCTGCAGTTTCTGTGCTATATAAATGGTTCCGACGCATGACGTAAAGTCGGCGCATGGCTTGCTCTTTGTGCCCATGCAGAAGTTCTAGCGAAGCTAGCTGGGTAATTTCTTGCGTGCTTCCGGTCAGCTCAAGTGGCGCATTTTGAAGTGCTGCACTAACATCCTCAGGAGAAGTGCGCGCAGCGACCATAACTCTCAACAGCCAACTTCTTATTTCTGTAGGGGCTTGATTAAATTCCACAGGAACAAGTTTTGCCAATAGTTCCCAGTCACCCGCAAGCTGGCCAATTTCCATAGCCAAATGCCGAGTGTCTGCATGCAACTCCCAGCCAGTAGGGAGGGCATCAATAAGCTCTTTGGCCTTCGCGCGTCGCCCAGTCCGTAAATAGCAGAACAGCAAATCTGTGTGGAACTGGCTGTGCTTGTCTTTAGGTGCAATCTGTTCAAATATTTGCGCCGCTTGGGTATATGCACGCATTACAAGCAAAGAATGCGCCACTAAATATTTTTCACCCTGGTGATTGCTATTTGGGAGTAATTCCACCGCACGCTGTAGGTGCTCCATTGCCTCATCGTTAAATGCATTAGTCCATAAAACTTGCGCCCCTGCTACGAGTTCAGGTATTGAATGCGCTGACGACCAATCACTACTCCGAATTGCGTCGAGAGTTGCGGGCAAATCAGATTTGGCTAGCACCGTCCATCGCATGCCTTTAAGGTTTTGCAACAGCCCTGTCTGCTCAGCGTGATGGAGTTCTGCCGCCTCAATAACGTGGTTCAAAGCAGCCATGTCACCGGTTTCGCCTACTAATTGACCAAAAACTACAAGTGCTTCGATAGGCATATTGTCAATGTTAGCCCTACCCAAAGCCATTGCTTCGTCGCGGTTACCTGCGGCAATTAAGGCTTCAATCTCTATGCGCATAAAATGCGGCGACGATACGTCATGAGAACGCGCCTCATGAAGAATATTCAGTGCAACTGTTGGTTGTGCAAGCAGCAGATGAGCAATGGCTAAATTTGCTGCAACAGTTGATACCGCATCAATACTTTGAACTGACCACAAACGCTCTGAACGTGGAGAGAATTCATTTATGCAGCGGTTAAGATTATTTTTCTCCTCTTCATTAACTATATGCAATGCTGTACATATTTCGCCGCCTATGGCATGGTCTAGACATATGGACAAAGCGGTATCACGAGTAAAAAAACTGGATGTATTTGAATCGACCGCTTGAAGCGCTATTTCCACAGCACCAGATATATCGCCTTCTCGGCGTCGACTCCATGCGAGCGTCTGCAACACATCTGCGTCCCCTCTAAGTTCTGCAGGTACATCCTCAAGTGATAGCTTCTCTCCTAGGTTTAATCGAGCATTTGCAGTCACTTGCCAAACGGCAACTGATTCGGGGAAGGCCTTCATTGCCTTTGCTCCAGCCAATGCTGCTTCAGCGGCATTGGCTTGCAAAAGCAAACCGCGAACACCAGCAGCAGCAAACTTGTCTTCATCTTTGACAAGTTCTGCTGCACGTAAAAAATCTTCGGCCGCTGCATCGGCACCTTGAACATGCCATTTGCAAGTGGCTATAAGAAGGTGCCAACGCGCTTTCTGATGATTATCGAACTGTTCGTGTGAATCACTCAACCTCAACAAGTCCTCAAGACCATCATTGTAGCGAAGGCTTTTAATTCGGGAGTGAGCTCCATCCAATTGCTGAGAAATTAGTTTATTTACAGATTCATCTCGAGCTGCTGGTAGATGGTCCTGAGTTGTGGGTTGGCGATGAGCGAGCATCTCGACCATATTTGTGAGACGTGCAAGCTCATTAGACAAATTTGCTGGTATTTCGTTATGCGATTGCCTTGCTGTCGGTGCAACAGCATAAGGTGACGTAAAAAGACTTCGAGCTGCTCCGAATATGCCATTTAAGGGCTCGCCAATGTGAAGTTTCAGATTTTCAAAAGTGATAGTTCCTGCAGCTCCGTTCGCACTTATGCAAGCCATCACTAGCGACGACCAGATGTCTTGAGAGTTAGCCTGTTCACCCACCAGCGCTAGAGCTTGCCGTATGGAATTCAGGTGATTGTAGATTTCAGAAGTATTATCTCCATCAAGGTCGTGAGACAAACAGTGCAAATGCTTGACGAACTCGAATAGCTCTTGGTCATTGATAGCTCGTTTGGCGTAAGACTCTAAGATTTCTTTAATCGTAGAAAGAGCGGTGCGATTTGCAGTATTGCTGAAGCCCTCTGCATCCACCTTCATAATAAATTCGCTAGATGAAGCCGAGTATCGAGCCCAACTGCATACAGTAGAAGCACCTTTCATTGTGGAGGCACTTGCCGTATCATAAATGAAAAATATTAAGTCGCTGCCACTGACAAAGTTGGTGGAATTAAAGTCGGTCCAAGCTGCCTCTATACATTCCACAAATGCCTTGTTGTTCGCGCGGGCAGACAGTGTTCTCTTCATCTGTAGCAGTGTACGAAATTGTCTGCCATCATTCATCTCAATATGGCAGACCAAGTCATCAGTATGATGGCCATGGATACGTGCTTGGAATTGAAGCGCAGATATCCGTCCATCAGGAGCTCCGGGTACACCGTTGCCCAAACACATAGCCAACAGTCTTGTAGCTTGCACTCGATTTTCAAAGGCAATGCCACTACCTCCGGTTGAGGCAGGATTCGATTGTCGCTTTGCCTTTGGTTTGCCAGTGTGTTTGCTCTTACTAGACTTCATTGAAATGAACTTCTGAAATTTTTTTCCCAGTCGGTACATGCAAACTTCGCATGAACCACGCATTACTTGGCATAAGCCTCTCGATAATTTCCAGACTCAATTCCTGGAATTCGTATCCATACCTATTTATTAAATTCCAACTAAGTTGCTGACCAGCTTGTAGTCTAGGGAAACATCACCTTCCCTGTGTTTACCAGCGGAACAGCAGACAAGGTGCTGGCCAAGATAGTGGTGTTCGCAATTTTCAACAGGATATACGACAAGATGGTCAACACCAAAGCTAAGATGTCGAAAAATGAACGTTGATGAATCGCCCCGGGTTTTGAGGAGGCTTCAACTCCTGAGAAGATGAAGCTATGAAGAAGTCGAACAAGTTCTCGCCCGAGGTCCGTGAACGTGCGGTGAGGATGGTGCAAGAGCACCGTGGTGAGTATCGGTCGCTGTGGGCGGCAATCGAATCCATCGCGCCCAAGATTGGCTGCGTGCCGCAGACGCTCAACGAATGGGTCAAGCGAGCCGAGGTCGATGCCGGCGTACGCAAGGGCGTGACGACCAGTGAGGCCCAGCGAGTCAAGGACCTGGAGCGTGAGGTCAAGGAGCTGCGCAGGGCCAACGAGATACTGAAGCTGGCCAGCGCATTTTTCGCCCAGGCGGAGCTCGACCGCCGCCTAAAGTCGTGAGAGCTTTCATCGACCAACACCGCAATGCCTTTGGGGTCGAGCCGCTCTGCAAGGTATTGCAGGTCGCCTCGTCGGCATATCGAAGACATGCCGCATTGCTTCGCGAGCCCCATAAGCGCTGTGCTCGCTCTCTTCGAGACGAAGTTTTGGCGCCTGAGATTCAACGTATCTGGCAGGCTAACGTGCAGGTATACGGCGCCGACAAGGTATGGCGGCAACTGGCACGCGAAGGCGTGACGGTGGCCCGTTGCACGGTAGAGCACCTGATGCGCAGGATGGGGCTGCGCGGGGTGATGCGAGGCAAGGTCGTGCGAACCACCGTCAGTGATGGCAAGGTGCCATGTCCGATGGACCGCGTCAACCGCTAGTTCCAAGCAGAACGACCGAATCAATTGTGGGTCAGCGACTTCACCTACGTCTCGACCTGGCAAGGCTGGTTGTACGTGGCCATCGTCATCGACGTGTTTGCCCGTCGTATCGTGGGTTGGCGGGTGAGCAGTTCAATGCGCACGGACTTCGTGCTCGATGCGCTGGAGCAAGCCCTGTACGCCCGGCAACCCGAACGCAATGGAAGCCTGATATGTCACAGCGATAGAGGCTCCCAATACGTCAGCATCCGCTACTCCGAGCGACTGGCCGAAGCGGGCATCGAGCCGTCCGTGGGCAGCAAAGGCGACAGCTACGACAACGCGTTGGCCGAGACCATCAATGGGCTCTACAAGGCCGAGTTAATCCATCGCCGAGCACCCTGGAAGACAAAGGAGTCGGTGGAGTTCGCGACGCTCGAATGGGTTTTCTGGTTTAATCACCACCGCCTGCTCGAGCCCATCGGATATATCCCGCCTGCAGAGGCTGAGGCAAACTACTACCGGCAACTCGCCAGTCAAGCTACATCGGTTGCGGCCTGACTTAAACAACACAGCCTCCGCGAATCTCGGGGCGATTCAGACTTAGGTGTGGCGAGTTGACTAGCTAGTCTCTCAGGTAGTGGAAACAGGGCCTCAGGCTGAACGACGTGGAAGCACTAGCTACTCGCGGTGGTGATTGGCCTCGGCGCTCTGTGACGAAGATTCTCAGGGCCCTGGAGCCGGAGTACAAAGTTCGCCGGTGAAGGAGCCTGAGCTGGTTGGGCTGCTCAGCTTCTGATGCCCGATGAGCTTGCATGCAGACTAATCTTATCAATCTCATCACATTCTTATCACAGTGAGAAGATTGCCAGGAGATTCCGACCAAGTCCCTCCGTCTGAGCCGGGCAGACAGATGCCAAGCCGACATGACTGAAACTGTATTGCAAAGCACTAGATGTTCATACTTCTGGCGCTTTCACGGATGTGAGCCCCATAGATTGCAGCGCTTGATTCTTTTGCTCAACCGAGCGGCGGCAACTGTCGCCTCGCGGATGGCTCGAAGCACCGCTACTCCTAGGCTCAACTACTATGATGGCTGCGCTGGTGTACCCGTGTCATTGGACACTTGGCGGAAAATGCGAGCATTGCTATTAATTTGACTGCTGCACTAACTAGTTTACAGTTAATTAGCTTAATCCTCACTAATGATTGATTGCTGCGTATCTTTAAAACTTAGTATGCAGCCAATACAAAGCTTTTTAAATAAATATGAAAATGACAGAAAAAGAACTTGACTGGCAGTTTAATCTCTTTGCAGCTGATGAAAATCTTTTGACTCTGTGCGAGCTGCAGCGAATTGGGGATGAGGTTCTCGATGTAATTAATTTATCTGAGAATCAGCACTCAGACATATTGGCATGGTTGCTAGACCCTAGGGAAGGTCATGGCCAAGGGGATAACATCTTGCGTGACTTGCTGGTAGCTGCTTCTGTGCAGGCGAATCAGCACGATAGGTGGCTGGATGCTAATAGCGAAACCGCGATGTTTTTTAGAGAGTGGACGCCTGCGAAAATTCGGACCTCAGGATTTGGCTCTGTTTTCTACGCAAGAGAGTTTGGACACAACAGGTCACAACGAGTGGATTTGTACATCATAGACCCTCAAAATAAATTTATTATATTGATAGAAAATAAATCAGGAATTTCTCACAATCATAAGCAATTAAGCGAATATAAGAATTCTTTTGAAAATATTCTAAAAGAAAATCGGCATCTAGCCAGCTATCAATTTGCTTATATCGCATTAGATAAAAATTTCTCGGAGTTTTTTTCTCCCGAAGAGATGGAAAAGCTTGATTCTGAAAAGCGAGAACGAAAAATCTCGCAGACCCCTGGTAAAGTGGGTTGGCTGCACATCGGTTACGACTGGCTCAAAAGCTCAGCTACCCGAGCGCTTGAGCACGTCTCTAGAGGTAATGCGGCTGCTCAGTTGGTCGTGAGCTACTGTAAGAGGCAGTCTGACTGGCATAATGACCCAGAAGAGAAGCGATGCGTTGAACTTGCGGCTTTGCTCACCGAGCGCTACCCCGAAACAGTGCGGGAATTAATAAATATTAGCAAGACCTGCTCTCCAGCAACTTGGTTTAGCGATGCCAACTACAATTTTAAATTAATTTTTACACTACAGAATAAATATGTAATGAGATGGCTAGAAGAGGCAAAGGGATTAAATGCCTTCAGGATAACCCTAGAAAAGAGGCTACCTAATCTCTCTCAGATAAATTACGAGACAACTAGGAATTACTTGCATGTCTGCCCTGAGGGGTGGGAGGATGGGAGTGATTGGCCACTGTATCTAACTATTGCATTCGGAGAAAAAAGTAATCAAGAGTTTAGGGTTTGGGTAACCCGGCATATTCTCCCGGGCATGCATTCAGACGAATTTGAAGAAATTCACAAAAAGACTATTGCATGCAGTCCTGAATTCGCATCTCAAAAGGAAAGAGTAACTTCTGAAATTCAAATAAATGGAGATTTGAAAAAAGATGCAGCTATAAGGTTGACAATATTTTTATTGGATAAATTGAGAAAAAATTAATGTCTATCGTATGATTTGTAATATCTTTTTTGTAAATTTATGGGGCTAAGGGTTTGAAGCTTTATAAGCTATATCAAGCAGTAGGAGGTAGGCGTTGTTGCACAAATGCCGTCCTCAGCTAGCGTAGGCTGAGGAGATGAATGAGACGAGCTGGGGACGGCGCAAATACCGCACCACAAACTGGAAGGCGTAAAACGCAGCGTTGAAGGCGCGAGGGGACCTGAGCATCAGGCTGGATAGGGACATGCAGTGGCTAGCCCTGCCCACGGGTACGCGTGGTCGCTGCCAGAAGTTCTCAGATACGGACATCCAGTTTTGCCTGACCATCAAGAGCCTTTTTGGCCAGCCCTTGCGCCAGACACTGGGCCTGGTGCAATCGCTATTGCGTATGGCAGGCCGGCCTTGGCCAGTGCCCGACTACAGCACGGTGTGTGGCAGGCAAAACAGCTTGAATGTGCAGGTGCACTACCGAGCAAGCGAGAAAGGCTTACACCGGCTGGCCGCCTCCACGGGCATCAAGTTCTTGGGCGAAGGTGAGTGGAAGACCAAAAAGCACGGTGCCGAGCGCCGCCGCCAGTGGCGCAAAGTGCATCTGGGTATTGATGCCCAGACGCTGCAGATTCGGGCCATCGCAGTCACAACCAATGAAGTGGGCGACTCGCCCATGGCAGCTGACCTGCTAGGGTTAAATCCCAAGCAATGAAGAGATAGCTAGTTTTACCGGTGATGGAGCGTACGACACGCAGGATGTACATAAGGCGTGCTACCTGAGGGGAACCATTCCAATCATGCCGCCACGCAAAGGAGCGAAGCTGCGCAAAGGGCTGGCATTTGCTCACCGCAATGAAGCGGTCAAGGCGTGTAGGCTGTTGGAGCGGACTATCTGGAAACGCTGGAGCGGCTACCACCGACGGTCTCTGGTGGAGACCAAGATGAATTGCTTCAGGCGCCTGGGCGAGAAGGTGATGGCCAGGACGTTTGAGCGGCAGCTGGCCGAGCTCAATATCCGTGCATCTATCCTCAATCAATTTACCGCGCTGGGCACACCCCAGACGGTCGCTGCTGCATAACTGCATCTGGGGCTGGGGATACCTCGGTCTATGGCCGATTTATGCAACAACGCCCAGTTGATGACTTCAGCCGCATGGGAGCACTGTGCTTGCGTAATGCTCGTGGCACTTACCTTGAGTCTGCAGCAGCAGGCAGGCGAACAACGCCTCCAATGCTCGAGCTTGAAAAGATGCTCAGTGCTTCACGGGCAGTTGAACTCGGCAAGGAGACCGCCCAGAACTTGGCCTAACCTACCCGTCGCCGGGTAGATTGGTCATCACCCCATGGCTATCCCTGCATCGTGCTTCGCCGCTGAAAGCCAACACCCGCAATGAGCAAGCCCAAGAGAGCCAAGGCCCAAGTGCCCATAGTTGGAACTGGCGTCGCCGTCGCTGCGACCGGTGCTGCGACCACCTGCAAGCTCAATTGCTGCACAGTGCTTTGAAGCTTTGGAATGCTGCTGTCAGTGACTTGCACGCTGAAGCTAAACGCTCCGGTTGCTTTCGCTATGGATGCTGCTTTCTGAACAGCCTGCTTGGGCACCGTTCCACTGATGACGCCTGTGGCTGTATCCAGCGTCATGCCAGGAGGCAAGCTGCCATCCACAACCGCCCAGGTGTAAGGAGCTGTGCCACCTGTCACTTCCAGACTTTGGGAGTACGTCTGGCCTTCGGTCGCATCGGGCAAGTTACCAGTGTTCGTGATGACTGGCAGCGTCGTAAATGCCGCCGACACAATTGCTGCGGCAGTCACATTGGTTAGTGCGCAGTCGTTGGTGGAACCAACGCGCGTGCAGCCCGAAAAGCTAGCCGCCGCAAACCCGGCCGCAGGGACAGCTGTGCAAGTGGCATTGCTGCCATGTGCAACTGGGTTGGGAGTACAGCTCAAGTTGCCACCTTCTGGTGGGTTAGCAGAAGTTGTTATGGTGTAGCTGTTGAGACTGAAGTTGGCGGTTACGGCCTTGTTAGCTGTCACATTGCTCAACACGCAGGATGCGGCTGTGCCCGTGCAATCGCCTGCCCAGCTCGCAAAGGTATATCCAGCTTGGGCCGTAGCGGAACAAGATGCGCCACCGCCATGCGCGACCGTGCTAGGCGTACAGCTAACGCTACCACCCTCTGAAGGGGTGGCGGTAGTGGCGATGTCGTAGCTGTTGAGCGTGAAGTTTGCCGACACCGTCTTGGCAGTCGTTACATTGCTCAGGGTGCAACTGTTCGCCATCGTGCCCGTGCAATCGTCGCCCCAGCTGCCGAAAGCATAACCAGGCTGTGCAGTCGCGGTGCATGTAGCATCACTGCCGTGATTTACCGGATTAGGGCTGCAGCTCACGCTGCCCCCTGCCGTGACTGCGTCTACTGGCGTAGGCGTTGCGACAATGTTGTAAGTCAGCTGTTCAAACGTTGCCGTGACTGTACATGCTGCACTCAGATTACCCGTGGTATAGCTGTTAACGCCCGACACTGTAGCCGTCCCGCCGCAGCCGCCGATGGACTGGGTGATGTAGCCAATGGCGGGTTCTGCCGTGCAAGCGCTTGCATCGCCAGCATTCACAGTGGTACACGCCAGCGTACCTGTGTTTGGGGGGCTGACTGAAGTCGTCGGCGCAATAACAGCGGACAGACCCAAGAAAGCATTGTCAATGTTGTCCCACATCTGATTGCTGGCCACGTGCGTATGGGAGACAGTCACCTGGGTAATGAACTCGCCTGGAGCCGTCGCCCTAAATCCAGCAAAGCGACTGTCTTTGTTGCGAAGAAGCGTTGCGGTAGCTCCTAAATTGCTAGTGGCTGTAACCGTGACATCACGTGCATCAGGGGTGTCAATTCTATCTGTGCCAAATGCATCTGCCCCAAACATGTTGGGTTGTTTGGTGCTGGGGAAGGTAATGGTGAGCGTGCTTGTTGCATTGTTGCTCCCAATGAATCCATTACCAACATAAATCAAACTGTCTTGTGGCCCTGGTGAAGTAAATGTCATGCCGAAGCTGTTCGCAGGACTCGGCCCCTGAAAAGTGAAAGAGGTTAGTCCGTTTGCGCCTGCCCATGTTCCTTCCGAGTAATAGCCGGGTGCAAGCAAAGGCGTAAAGCTGGCGGCATCGGTATAGGTTTGCAGCGCAGCATGACTCGCGCTAACCCAGACGGCACTCAGCAGAGTTGCGGCAGCAAGTCGCGCCCAGTGACGCAGACCCAGGACAGCCACTTTTGCCTGCGCCTGCTTAGTGCGGTTTAGCTGGCAATGGAGTGGTTTGGAGCACTCATGCGCGCTATTGGCTCTCCGTGATTGAGCATGGCTGTACCACTTCATCTGGTCTGAGCTAAGTGTATTGGTGTGTTGCAAGTTTGGCTCCTTCTAAATAAATAAACCATTTCCACACGCCACACCTTGGAAAGCTACAGTCATGCTTCACTCAGACGCGGAAATCCGGGAAAAGCGAATCTAGCAAGAAGTGGCAAAAACACCCCCCGAGAGCGCGTGAGGTGTGGAGGCTGGGAGATAGCGCAATGTGAAATATTTGTTTACATTCTGATTCTTATGAAATGTGAACTTATCTGTCTATCCCGCAAATCAGGTATTTGACCAAAACTTGTAACCCTGAACGAGGGTACCCTCTCACTCTCACTCTCACTCTCACTCTCACATCTAGTGCAACTACACGTCAGAGAGCGCGTAGTAGAGATGAGGGAGCCAAGACTATGGCTGCTCACATGCCAAGCTAGGCATCATCCTCATCGAACTCGGCTGCCACGCATGCAGGTACATGCACCCGACCCGCTTCGCATCAAGTACCGACAGTCGCTGACTGAGGTAATGCAGAGGGCGGTGGTCCACTGCAAGGCCCTTAAAGACGCGGTAGCAGAAGCGCTGGTGGAGAAGAAGGATGAAGCGGCCATTCGGGCAATCGCGAAAACTGAGCTTGACCATCTGGAGCTCTACAACTGTGCTCGCTACAAAATCGCTCACGAGATAACTCACAGCTGGATGTTGGCCGGCCGCCCCCGATTGATTGCCCAGCTCAGCAGACATCGAGTAGTCTCAAAACACTCGCAAGTTCACGACCACCTCTCGCGATATAGCCGAGAATCAGTGGTCTCCCGCGAGCTTGAGAACCGCTTGACAGTGCCTGTTGCAACGCTGACCATGGAATGGCACTTGGGATAACTGGATACCGGAGCTGACAGGCAATGTTGAACGCACAGGCGAGCGAGCTGCTCACAAAACTTCTCGACTACGTCATTGAGCAAGATAAGGATGTGGACCCTCGAGGGTTCATGGCCCTAAGCTCCAAAATTTTTAAGCGCACACAGGCAGAGCTCGCTGAGCATATCGGCGTTCAGCTCAGTCTTGAAGATGAGGACGGTCCAATTTGGTTGCGAGTGCCCCGTCTTGAGCTTGAGCCGCTGCCCGACCTTCCAGACACCGTAGCAGCCTCTGGTGTGGCTGTTTCCAGCGACCCGCATGGGTCGCCACCATATGCACAACGCGAGCGCTTGCTCGAGTCAACTGCGACCGAGCTCGCTTTGACAGATGAAGAGCTTGACGCATTGTTGGATTCGCTGGTAGCTGACTACACGCCCAAATGGCTAGAGTGGGCTGAACGGCAGCGCATACGTCTACGCACTATCGAGCTATACAGCCAACTCTTTGCCTGCAAGACACAGATGGAGGTTGAGGAGACTGCCAAGCCTATTGAACTTGTGTGGGGCATGGCCATGGCAACGTGGATGCTGCACCATGAAAAGTATGGCCAAGTCAGCTACCAATACCCGTTGATTACTCAGGCGGTAGAAATCAGCTTGGACCCCAAGTCCCTTGTTTTGGAGGTCCGTCCTCGCAACGTTCCTCCACGTCTAGAGTTTGATGCTATTGCCAGCACCCAGGTCCCACTGTCTACTGAGACAGAGAAAGCGGCGCGTCAGATGCTGGAAGAGTCCAGTGCGGACGTCTCGCCCTTTCAACCAGCCACCTTCGAGCCGGTCGCGCGCTTCGTAGCTGGCAACTTGAGCGAGCGCGGACGCTTCGATGCGATTGATGTCATCCCGCCCATCGGCGAGGACCTCGTTGTTACTCGCGGATGCATGCTTTTGGGTCGTCCTAAACCCAGCAACTACCTGCATGAGGACATCAACCGCCTCAAGGACCGCATCAATTGCGGCGACTCTTTGCCCAGCGCGACCCTCGCGCTGGTGACGCCTCCAAGCGACAGTGCACCGGACATCACTCCTGTGGTCTTCCGCGGCATGTCCGGTATGACGCGAGAAGGTCATTCGCTGACGAGCGCGCGTGAGCTCTACTTCCCGCTCCCGTACAACCAAGAGCAGGTCGCTGTGGTGGAGCAGCTTGAGCGTACCGATGGAGTGGTCGTGCAAGGGCCGCCAGGTACGGGCAAGACACATACCATCGCCAACATCATCTGCCACTACCTAGCTACGGGACGAAAGGTACTGGTCACTTCAAAGGGTGAGCCAGCCTTGGCTGTTCTTCAAAGCAAGATTCCAGAAGAGGTACGCTCCCTCACGGTGTCACTGCTGGCAGGCGACCGCGAAGGCATGCGTCAGTTCCAGGCCTCCATCGAGAGCATCACCCACCGAATTACGCAGCTGCAGCCGGCTCAAACCGAGACCAAGATTGCCAATTTGCGTAGTGCCATCACACGCGCGCAAGCTGAACAAATTGAAGTCGACCGAAGAATCCATGAAGTGGCGATGAAGCACTTGACGGAAATTGAAGTTGACGGGGTACCCAAGCGAGCGGAAGTACTGGCTGAGATGGTGGTTGAAGGTCTTGGCGCCTACGACTGGTTTGATGACAAGCTATCGTTGGGCGAGGTACACCGAGTTCCTTTGACTGACGAAGAAGGTGTGCAACTGCGACACGCTCGCCGCTTGATTGGCGAAGACCTGGCATTGCTTAGCGTGCCTCTACCTGCAATCGATAGCCTTCCCCAACCTTCCGACGTCGGAGAGTGGCACGGCGCGCTGCTCGAATCGCAAAGGTTGGATGACGCTGAGCGTGATGGAAGCCTTTTGCCTCTGCAGTCAGCCGAGCCGCCTGTTATGGTTCATGCGATGGAGCTTAAGGCTCACCTTGACAAGGTCATCTCCGTCATCCATGAGCTAAACGAATCCGGAGACCAATGGTGGAATGTTCTCCGTCAGCGACTGTCGTTGAAGAAATTTGAGACGGAAAGACTGGCACTCGAAGCTTTGTTCGCAGATGTCGACAAGCTTGAGGCTGCACGCTCCGCATTCTTGCAGCGTCCTGTCGTTGTACCTCCCGATGCCTTCGCTCAACTCAAAGTTAGAGAGGCAATTGCGAAAGGCGCCCAGACAGGTAAGCCGTTCGGCATGTTTGCTTTTGGCGCGGGGGATACTAAGGCTCTTCTGAGCCAAATGCGTGTCTCCGGCCTGGAGCCCGCAACAGCTGACGACTGGCTGCACATCCAGAATTACCAAAAGCTGCACATTCAAGTGCTCACGTTCACAACCCGCTGGAATGAAGTCGCCGGCTTGCTGGGGATTCCGAAATTCCAAGGTGGTGTAGAAATACTGCGCGAACTCGCCCTCACTTCCACTTCTGCACATGGAGTGCATGCCCTTGCGACACAACTGGACCGGCATACAGTCGAGCTTGCAAAGAAAGTTTTTTCGGCGCCCCCACTTGCCCAGCTTAAGGGCGATGAAGCTGAACTGCTTGATATCCGTAGCCAGCTGATTCGCCAACTGAGCAAGGCGCAACTGGTGAAGGCAAAGCTTGCAGCGACCCGCTTTGCCGAGCAGCTGCATGCAATCATGGGCTACCGCATACCTGAACTGCGAGAGATTCAAGCCCACCGATTGGGCAATACTGGCCTGTCAGTTGCGGCGGTCACTGAACAGTACGCCGCAGAACTGGATGAGCTCAAACGTGTTTACTCTTTGAAACCTCACTTCGACGTAGTGGGGCGTTTGGCAGCCCGCATTGACGAAGCTGGAGCCCCAAATTTGGCCAGCCGGCTTCGCAACTTGGCTGCTCCCGAAAGCGGCGATGACCCTCAGTGGCCAGTCAACTGGAGCCGTGCATGGCAGTACCAGCGAATTGCTGGCCACATCGCAGGATTGCCACAAATTGATGAGCTAAGTGTCCTTGGCACGAAGCGTCGCGAGTTAGAAGACGCGCTATCGCATCTCTACACCAACTTGGTGTCAGAGTCGGCGTGGCTATCGACAAAGAACATCGCTTCGGGACGCGTGCTATCAGCGCTAGAAGCATACAAGGTTGCTGTACGCAAGTTCGGCAAGGGCACTGGCGCTAGCGCAGGCATACACCGCCGGGACGCCCAGAAAGCGATGCAAGACGCTCAAGGAGCGGTGCCGTGCTGGATTATGAGCCACGCGAAAATCTCAGAGACGCTGCCTTCACACCTTGGCTCCTTTGACCTAGTTATCGTGGACGAAGCCAGTCAATCCAACCTCTGGGCACTTCCTGCCATCCTGCGCGCGAAGAAGATTCTGGTGGTGGGTGACGACAAGCAGGTGTCGCCTGACGGAAGCTTCATCTTGGGCGCTCGAATACAAGAGCTTCGCCGCCGCTTCTTGACTGAACAGCCCTTCGAATCGGTGCTGACGGTGGACAAGTCGTTGTACGACCTTGCCTCGACAGTTTTCGCCTCTCAACGGGTGATGTTGAGAGAGCACTTTCGGTGTGTTCCAACCATCATCTCCTACAGCAATCAAGCCTTCTACGGAAACCAGATTCAGCCCTTGCGCATCCCCAAGGTGTCTGAACGCCTAGACCCTCCACTCGTGGACATTTTTGTTCGTGGTGGGGTTCGGGACGGCCGAGATTTGAACAAGCTTGAAGCCGAGGCGATTCTTGAGGAAATCAAAGCTATCGTTTCGGACCCCAAAATGGCAAATCGGACTTTAGGCGTCGTTTCACTTCTTGGCTTGGAGCAGGCCAAGCACATCGACACCTTGGTCCGCATGCATATCGATGGGAAGGAACTGCTGGACCGGGAGTTCTACTGCGGGGACGCACGTATGTTCCAGGGTGGTGAGCGAGACATTATGTTCTTGTCGATGGTCGTCAGCGCAGGCGATTGCAGGGCATTGTCGGGAGTCCAATATGAACAGCGATTCAATGTGGCTGCAAGTCGAGCACGCGACCGCATGTACCTCGTGCGTTCGGTGGAACTTGCTGAGCTTTCTCCGGCTGACTTGCGTCGTGGATTGCTCGAGCATTTCGCACGCCCAACTATCGGCCCAGAAATAGATGAAGAAGGTCTCATTGAACTCTGCGAATCTGGCTTTGAGCGCCAAGTGTTTTTGGCACTGACTGAACGTGGATATCGAGTCACCCCCCAGGTTCAAGCAGGTGCCTACCGCATCGATATGGTGGTTGAAGGTGCCGATGACAGACGATTGGCAATTGAATGTGATGGAGACGCTTTTCACGGTCCTGACAGATGGCCGGCAGATATGGCCCGCCAGCGCGTGCTTGAGCGAGCTGGATGGGAATTCTGGCGCTGCTTTGCGTCATCCTGGAAGGCCTCACGAGAGGTTTGTCTCAATGACTTGTTGACGAGACTGGCTGCTCTTCGTATCCAGCCTCTGGGGAAGGTAGCCCAGCTACCTCAGCTAGTGGAAACACGTGAATATCCTAAGCCTCAGCCGAACTCTGAGGACTCCAGCGGTCCTACTGAGCACAATTCGTTGGAAGAGCTTGCTTCAGCCAAATGATGAACTAGGGTGACTGTCCTTGGACACCATCACAGTCCTGGCAACCATTTCGATGGGCCGCATCCCTCCTGGAATGCGGCCCATTCTTATGGACTCCAGTAAACTTGTTCTGAATACTTCACTCCAAAAAATTAAAGCGGGGCCACACTAACACCAGCCGCAATTTCGCGGTGTAAGTTGTAGGATTCCGAAATGAGCAAGAAATCTAAACCCTTTGACCGCGCTGCCGCTAGTCGAATTGCGCGTGCCACCTCCGCAATACATGACGGCAAGATACCTGCAGGGAGCTTTGCGTCTGTGGTTGATGCTCGCGTCCAGCGAGAAGAAGCTAAGTCGCGTATGCAAAGTCGAGAAAAGATGGTCGGGAAATAATTTTCTGAATTATCAAAGAGGTCTAAGGCTTGAAGTAAGGGGGGAGATTTCAACTACCCCCTAGTGACTGGTCTTCATTTTTAATGCGGCTACCGCCGAATAGCGCTTGTAAATCAGCTCCTGAGCATTATTCCAGTTAATTGTACCGGGTTGGACACATGAGCGTAGTAGGTCGCATAGAAACGTAAGAAATCGGGCAAGAGCAAACCTAGAAAGCAAATTCTCCTGAACCTTTCCAGGTGGGAGAATTCGAAGCAGCAAATTACACGCATCAAGGGGCATAAGCATTCCCTTTTTAATTGAAGACCATCCTTTTAGCGTATCATGACTAATAAACTTATGGTTCGAGTCAATATTGCTGCGTAGCAGAAAGTCTGCGAGCTCCTTGTAGTTATCGCAATCTACTTCTTTGGCGACTTGCCGAAGCCAATTTCCTAGGGGCTTAGTTCCAAGCTTTAGAAGGCTTTCAGTGGGAGAGCAGTCTTGCAAAGAAAAGCCCGAAAAAATCTCCAAATTAACGATAACATGGAGACTTGACTCAATTAATAAGATGCATTCTGCAAAAGTGTCAAAATGAAAGTTTGACCAATCATCTAATTTTCCAAATCGCTTTTCAATTAGAGTTTTCGCTTTTTGAGCCTCTCCGTCAGCTGCGAGCACTTGAACAGAAGTCGCAAATTTTTCTAGTTCAATAAAAGAGCTGGCTACCAAATCAAGCGTGTTTTCTGGATTTTCTGTATTCCAGGTAAAGGATACAATTTCCCAGAGAGAAGGTTCTAGAAATTCTTTGGGAATAGGTGCACCATTAAGAATGGTAACAACTTTATCTCCAAGACATCCAAAAAGTTGACGGATATTGTTTTTGCTTGTCTCGGATAGCTTATGCCTACCCTGCAGACCATATCGAAGTTGCCTGAAAGGTTGGTAGACCTCGTTTTCCTTTAGTAACGTTACAATGCTTTTCCCTATAGCGGCTCGACAGACTGTTTCCGGACAAAGTGATAATTTGGATGAATAGCTCACTTTGAAAGCCTTTCCAAATACACTGAGCGGACGCTGAAGATTTAGAGAGGGGGATGGGCTGTCAAAGATACTTTTTTGATATTCAGACATTTGATATGAGCTGGCTGGTAGCAAGTCAGAAGCACCGCGATAGTCGCAGCCACAAAAATTCTATACGTTTTTCATTAAACAGAGGGCTATAAGGCAGCTTCATGACATTCACTGCCTAGTTTCTCGAAAAAGCTGCCACGCTCACCCATGAGTGGACGCTCCGTGCCGTATGAGAAGCATCAGTAAGTGATTTGGCTTTTGAGGACGCTTCAACTCCTGAAATGATGAAGCCAGGAAGTGGTCAACAATTTGTCGCCTCAGGTTCGTGAGCGTGCCGTACGCATGGTGCGACGGTACACAAGCGGGTAACGCACCTTAGATTCAAATCTGTGTGAGCCAGGACCAAATCCTTTTTTCTGTTCTCAGCGAGAATATTGAATTGTGTGCAGATGTTCGCAATTGGTCATCTTTTAAGATAGCCTATCGCAGATAAGCATTCAGATAAGAGTGCATCTCGAAAAGTCGCAAAAATGTCATACAATTGCTCCAATTAGAGCTCTTGTGTGATTTAAATGCTCTTCTGAGGATGCTTATATGGTTTCTGCTCCTAACCTGGCTGTAGACCGGGCTCTCAAGTCTTTGGGTAAGAACATTGAGCTCGCTCGCAGGCGCCGTGGACTCTCCCAGGCTGACTTGGCCTCCCGCATGGGCATCTCGGTGAGCACGGTGCGCCGGCTGGAAGATGGCAGCCAAGGCACTGCGCTCATTTACCTGGCTAGTGCGCTTGAGGTTTTTGGCGATTTGGAGAAGCTAAGCCTCCTGATGGACACGCAGACGGATTCCGTTGGACTCGCGCTCATGGACGCAGAACTCCCAACTCGGATTCATAGCAAGCGTCGTGGCACCCCCATAGCTTTCTGAAAGTTTCCGCGATGGTGACTAGAGCAAGTGTTGCTGCCTAAAACATCAAGATGGAACTGGATGTGTGTCTGGGAAAAAAGGGCACTCCCGTGGGCAAGCTCGTTTTTGTACGCAACGGACCGCGAGCACTCTCGCAGTTCAGCTACTTCCAGGAGTGGCTCGAGCACGCTGACACATTCAACCTATCTCCGGACCTTGCTGCCACTCCCGGGTCCCAGACCAGACGGCCCGAGACAAAGGAAGACTCACTTTTCTTTCTCGGGGCGTGTCCGATATTTTGTGTAAACGGGACGGGCTTCAGTTGATGGAGATGCGGTCTCCGAACTGAATGGTAAA